>JACQWX010000021.1 GCA_016209035.1 Elusimicrobiota bacterium
AACCACATCGAGGATTCGGTTCAGGATGCCCATGCGGCGGGGACTGCGCTGGAGAACATGGAGCGTGATTTTGGCCAGCCGCCCGAGAAGCTGGTGGCTGACGCCGGATACGGGAACAAGGACACCCTGGAAGCCTGCCGTGAGAACGAGGTGACCCCGGTATGCGCGACTAGGCGGGAAGGGAAATGCAGCTCCACGCTGAAAGTGAAGCTCGAGCACGACCTCAACGGAGAGCGCGCCCTCATCGCCTACCTCCGGTTGACCATGGACCAGCGGGGCGCCAACGAGCTCTTCAAGCAGGGCTACCTGAAATACAACCCCGTGGGCACCGGCGTGAACAACCTCGAGGAGGACAACCCCAAGCTCTACGCGGCCGCGCTCGCGCTCGCGATCCCCGCGGCGCTCCACAACAAGTACGGCTGGATGTCGCGCGGCAAGAGCGTGGTCAACTGCCGCGACATGGCCGAGGCCATGAAGGGCCGCGTCGACGCGGCCCTCGAGAAGAAGCAGCCGGCCGCGGAGTGACGGCTACGCCCGCAGCGTCCCCCTCTTGAGTCTGAGCCACAGCCCGAAGAGCTCTCCTGCGGTCTTGAGCACGGTGGGCAGGCGCAGGCTCGCGGCCGAGCCGCCCGAGCGCGGCAGGTAGGAGACCATCGCCTCGCTGAAGCGCGCCCCCCGCGCCTTGGCCTTGAGCAGCACCTCGCAGTCCACGCCGATCCTGCGGCTCTCGATGGACAGTCCCCGCACGAGCTTGGTGCGGTAGAGCTTCACCCAGTTCACGTCCCTGAAGGGCAGGCCCAGGAGGCGCCGGGCCACGAACGAGAGCGCCCTGGTCTGGATGCGCCGCTGGAGAGGGTCCTTGCGCTCGGTGCGGTAGCCCAGCACGATGTCCGCTTGGGGAGCGGCCCGGACCAGCAGGGGGATGTCGGCCGGCGGGAACTGGCCGTCTCCCGGCACCAGGACGATGAAGGGCTGGGCGGCTTCGCGGAACGCCGTCTCCTGGCTGCCCCCGAAGCCGCGGTTCTCTTGATGGTGGACGACCCTCACGCCCGGCAGGCCGGCCAGGCTCTCCGCCAGCGCGGGGGTCCGGTCGCGGCTGGCGTCGTCGATGATGAGCACCTCGAAGGCGGCGGCGACCGCGGGCGCGACCGCCAGGCACTCCCGGACGACGGGCTCCAGGGTGGCCTCCTCGTTGTAGGCGGGAACGGCGATCGTGAGGCCCTCGAGCTTCTTGAGAGCGTGTCGGCCGGCTCCCTCCGTCATGGCCGGATTATAGCTCTTTAGATATAATGCCCCCATGAAGTCCTGGCTCGCCAGGAAGGAGAACCTCCTGGCGCTCCTCCTGCTCCTCTTCGGCGCGGCCGTCCGCGCGGCGTGGCTGCTGCGCCAGTCCCTGTGGTCGGACGAAGCCCTGACCCTGCTGGTCAGCCGGTCGGACTCGTTCTGGACTCTCATGCGCTCGCTCGAGTCCGCGCCGCCCCTCCATTTCATCATCATGCGCTGGTGGCTGGCCATTTTCCCGGACCCTTTGGCGGCCATGAGGGTCTTCTCCCTGCTGTGCGGCATCGCCTCCCTGTGGGTCTTCCACCGGCTGGCGCGCAGGGTCGCGCCCCAGGCCTCGGCCTCGGCGCTCTTCATCGCGGCATTCTCCTCCTACTGGGTCCACTCGGCTCAGGACGGCCGGTTCTACGGCCTCTACCTCCTGCTGGCGCTGGCGCAGACCTCGGTATTCTGGGAGCTCAGGGAGGCTGACCGTCCCCGCCTGTGGCTCGCCTACATCGTCGTGTCGGCCCTGGGGCTCTACACGCACTACTTCATGCTGTTCCTGGTGCTGGCCCAGGCAGGCTATGTCGCCGTCGCCCGCATCGGCAGCCGCAGACCTATCCTGCCCGCCCTGCTGGCCTTCGGCCTCATCGCCGCCCTCTTTGCGCCTTGGCTCCCGTCGCTGGCGGCCCAGGCCCGGCAGCGGGCCGGGGCCACGCTCGTGGTGGAACGGTTCGGCCTGCCCCAACTCGGGTTCATCACCGGCACCATGTTCGCGGACCTCTCCTATCTGGGGCTGGTGCTCATCCCCTGGATCAAGGCCCTGGGATTCCTCATCCTGGCCGCGCTCGCAGCCGGCGCGGTCCAGGTCACCCGGCAGGCCGGCTCGCTGCGGGCGCTCCTGGCCCGCTGGGGCGACGGGCACGTCTTCTGCCTGGCGCACATCGCGCTGGCATTGGCCGCTTTCCCCTTGGTGGAGCTCTTCGTCAAGGTCCCGCTCATCCAGCCCCGCTACTTCGCGTTCCTGTCGCCTTTCATCTTCATCTTCCTGGCGCACCTGACCATGGGCCGAGCCGTTTGGCGCAGCGCTGCGCGCATCGGCATCGAGATCGTGCTCCTGGCGGGCTTGGCCGGCTACTACGCCTCGAACAAGGTCTTCAACCCGCGCCTGGACCTCCTGGCGGCCGAGGCCAGACTCCTGGACCCCCGCTCGCCCATCGTCCACATCCATCCATACTACTATCTGCCGTTCCGCTACTACTACATGCCGGAACGGATCCACTGGCTGGTGCCGGGGCATATCAAGGACGTGCTCGACGTCCTGAATCTCCCGGGATACCCGGGCATCAAGAGGGTGAAGGACCTGCCGGAGGCTGGCCGCTGTCTGGTCATCGACCCAGGCAGGCGCCTGCGGCCGACCAGGGTCTGGCCCTCCACGGGCGCGGAGCTCTCGGACCTGCTGGCCAGGACCGGCCGGATCACTAGGCCCTAAGGCCTACCGCCGGCTGGGCCCTCAGACACAGGGACAAGACCCCTTCCGCGCTTATAATATCGATATGACGATCCTGGCTCTGGCGGCCCTGCTCGCCTCGCCCGCCGTGTGGGCCGGCGTCGGCGGCTCCCAGGGTGCCTCGGACCTCGCCTCGAGGACCATCCAGCTCCAGAAGGCCGCCGAGAACCCCACGATCGCCGACGAGACGGTCCGCGGCCTCGCCGACAGGCTCTTCGACGGCGTTCCGAGGGCCAAGATCCTGGTCCAGGCCGGCCTGCGGGGCTGGGACATGGAGCCCGAGCAACAGGACAAGGATAAGTATCCCGCCAGCATCGACCGGCTCATGAACTCGGCGGACAAGCGCTTCACCTACTACAACCCTTCCGTGCCGGACCCGGACCTCAAGGACGCCTACGCCAGCGCCGTCACCCTCCACGGCCGCGGCAACATCAACTACGACCGGGACCTCTCCGACAACCAGATGGGGGCGTACAAATACGTCCCCGCCTCGGCCGCGCTGGGCCTCGTCAAGGTCAATGAGTGGATCTCGGGCATCGCCTCGGCCCTCGGCGACGTCTTCGCCTTCTGCACCCTGATCCACGAGGCCGGGCACGCCGACCGGCACCAGAAAGGCGAGCTCTCGCCCAACGCCGTCATCCTGGGCGAGATCGTCTCCTTCTACATCGAGTACGCGTGGCTGAGCCTCATCGACCCGCACGGCGAGCGCCTGGCCTTCCTGTACGCCAAGGCGCTCGACGAACAGAAGCGCAACCCGTCGGCCTTGAACGACATGGCCCTCAAGTACGCCGGCCACCTCTACGAGGTCTGGGGCACCGGCGGCGACTTCGGCAAGCTCGATGAGCTGGTCAAGAAGCGCGGCTACAAGGAGCGCTCACCCTCCATCCCCGACGAGGGAGCGCCGGTCCGCAACTAGCCTCCGGACCCCGGGCCTCATCCGCAACACGACCCCTAATTTGATAGACTCTCTCAAGAGAGAGGGTTCCCCATGAGAATCAAGCGTTATCTGGCAGGCGCCGCGCTCATCGCCGTCGCGGTGGGATATTACCTGTACAAGAAGAGGTGCACGGCTTCCCGCGCGGGCAACGGCAAAGGCTCTCCGAAGAAGGCCGCTGCCGCGCTCAAGAAGACGGCCAAGCCTCGCGCCCAGGCCGGACATCCTTAACCGCCTGGAGGACGCGAACTACAAGGGGCACACGCTCAGGATTCTTGACGCGATCCCAGGGCACATCATCTCCATCCCGATCCCCTCTGGAAGCAGGCATGGGTCAACCGGGTCCTCCTGAACTCCACGTCGTCACCGGAGCCTTCGGCTTCTCCGGGAAATACATCGCCGCGCGACTGTTGAAGGCGGGCCACCGCGTCCGCACCCTGACGAACTCGCCCACCCGGGCCAACCCGTTCGGCGGCGCCGTCGACGCACGGCCGCTGTGCTTCGACGACAAGGCCGCCCTGGTGGAATCCCTGGCCGGCGCGGCCGTGCTCTACAACACCTACTGGGTGCGGTTCAACCACGCGGACTTCAAGCACTCGATCGCGGTGGAGAACACGCTGAAGCTTTTCCACGCGGCGAAGGAGGCCGGCGTGGGTCGGATCGTGCACATCAGCATCACGAACCCGTCCGTGGAGTCGCCGCTCGAATACTTCAGGAGCAAGGCCCGGCTTGAGCGCGCCCTGGCCGATTCGGGCCTGCCGCATACGATCCTGCGGCCGGCCGTGCTCTTCGGCAAGGAGGACATCCTGGTCAACAACATCGCCTGGTGCCTCCGGAAGTTCCCGGTATTCGGCGTCTTCGGCGACGGCCGATACGAGTTGCAGCCCATCCATGTCGACGACCTGGCCGGGCTCGCGGTCGATGCCGGGCCGTGATGGCGCGAACAGGATCGTCGACGCCATCGGCCCCGAGACCTTCACCTACAGCGATCTGGTTCGACAGGTCGGCGACATCATCGGCAAGCGCAGGCCGATCGTTCCGCTGCCGCCCTCCGTGGGCTACGCCGTCGGCTGGGCCATCGGCAAGCTGACGGGCGACGTCATGATCACGGCCGAGGAGATCGATGGCCTGATGGCCGGCCTGCTCGCGACCGGCTCCCCACCGGCGGGTCAGACGCGGTTGACCCGATGGGCGAGAGAGAACGCGGCCACGCTCGGGATGCGCTACGCCAGCGAACTCGCGCGTCGGCGGGATCGTCAGCAGGCTTACGAGAGGCTTTGATCGGCTGTGGGGGAATCGATGAGCCCGGTCCCGATACAGGTCCAATGCATGGTTGGGTCCTGATCAGCATGGAGCCGTAGGGGTTCTTGGGCTATGTATACCCTGGCCTTCGATCAGTTGATGTTCTGGAACCTGGCGAACTCGCGGATAAAGCCGGTTCTTCGCGACGATGATCTCGGCCTTGTTGTCGAAGCTAAGACGGATCGGATCAGTGGACATGAGGTTGGTTGAAAACGCTGGCTCCTTCGCCTCGGTAGCTCTCATAGACGTGCTCGAACACCGCCGCGACCTTCCGTTTGTAGAGGTCCTTGGCGTAGGAGCGTGGGAGTCCCTCATCCAGGGCATCCTCGATGGCAAGCTGCACCTTGGCACGAGCCTGGGCCTTCTGCCGCCAGTTCAGGACCAGAACGGCTTTCACCTTGGTCAGTAGATGCTTTGTGACCTTCTTGACCTCATCGCGCTCCTGGGGGCTCAGGTCTGGTCCAGGCCGGGTGAGGATGTCGAAGACCGTCAACTCCTCTTCCTCCAGGTTCTCGCGAACGTGGCGATTTTCTTCCTTGGTGAGCGCCCTGCTCAGGGAGAGAAGTTCCTTGAACAGTTCATCGATGTTGCGGCTCCCGGCGTTGTAGGATTCGATCAGGGCCTCAAACTTGGCCGAGTAGTCAGTCCTCGTCTTATTCAGGCGAATCAGCTTCTCAAGTTGGGCGCGGATCGCGGCCTTCAGTTGTTCGAGTTCGATGTTCTTCCGCTGGGACTTCGGGAACTTCTTTGCCAGCGCTTCAAAATCGATCTTGGAGAGGTCGATTGTGCCGGGTCGCTTGCCGTCCTTGCCCACCGGGTCGCTGATCCTGAAGCCGTCAGCGGCGATGGACTCGTCCAGCAGGGTGTTGATCTCGGCCATGACCTCGCTGACATCGGCGGCCCCGCCTTCACCTGTCCGCTCCCGGATGGTCGCGGCGATCATCGCCAAGCACGTCACGCGCGTAAAGAACTCCAGGACGGCAGGATCGGGCTTGATCGCCTTGAACAGCGTGGCGACCAGCTTCTCATGGGCAAGGAAGTCCTTGCGAAGGGGATCGGGGGCGATGAGGCAATCTACAGCGTCGGCGATCCTGGCGAGTCGGTCCAGGTTTCCCATGGGTAGCGCCTCGATCGCGGCGATGTCCACCTTGTGCGACGCGCAGAACGCCGTAGCCGCTGCCAGTGCCTTGCGCAGGTCTTCCACCAGCCTCTGCTTGTCTCTCACCGGCGTTTCACCGCCAGTGCCCTTGCCGTAGATGGCCAACGCCTTTTCCAACGAGGCGAAGACGTTCGCGTAGTCTACGATGAGACCGCAGGGCTTGCCGGGAAAAACCCGGTTGGCCCTGGCAATTGTCTGCATCAGCGTGTGGTTCCGCATCGGCTTGTCCAGATAGATCGTCGAGCAGCTTTCGACGTCGAAGCCGGTCATCCACATGGCGCAGACAAAGACCAGCCGTAGGGGGTCGTTGGAGTCCTTGAACTTCTCGTCCAGCTTCTCCTTGACCATCCGCTTGCGGTGCGAGGCGATGTCGAGACCGAGCTTCTTCATCTGCTCGATCTCGTTCTGCCCGGGAGAAACGACGAGCGCCATGTCCGTTGATTTCAAGATGCCGAGCCGTTGGCGAACCTCCCTCTCCCGGTCAAGGTCCTTGGCAATCCGAAGTCCGGCCAGTTCCTTCTCCACGCTGGCGCGCTCGGTCTGCCAATGCCGCCGGACCTTGGCGTGCATCTTCAACGCCGTGGCCTTATCGATGGACACGACCATGGCCTTGCCCATGAAACCGCGTCCGAGGAAGTGCTGGACGATGTCCTTGGCGATCGTCTCCAGCCGCTGGTCGCGGGTGATGATGTGATATTGGCGGCCAAGCTCCCGATCTAGCTGGCGCTCCTGGTCCGCGTCGAGTTCTGCGGCCTCGATCACGGCGTAGACATCGTCGTTGAGGTCCGGGTTCTCCAGGCGCAATTCGGGCGTCCGATTCTCGTAGTAGAGGGGCTTGGTCGCGCCGTCATCCACCGACTGTTGGAAGTCGTAGATCGAGACGTAATCACCGAAGACCTCGCGGGTGCGCTCCTCTCCGGCGATGAGGGGAGTGCCCGTGAAGGCGATGAACACGGCGTTGGGCAACGCGGCGCGCATATTGACCGCCAGGGTGTCGTATTGGCTGCGGTGGGACTCATCGGTCAGGACGATGACGTCGCGTCGGTCGCAGAGCATCTCCGGGGTCTGGAACTTGTGGATCAGGGTGAAGACGTAGCGGTGGTTGCCCCGAAGGAGCTTCCGTAGGTGCTCGCCGCTCTCGGCGTGGCAGGCCTTGCTCTCCTTGTCGCTGACCGCGCCCGTGGCCTTGAAGGTCTTGGCAATCTGCTCGTCGAGTTCGACGCGGTCGGTCACGACCACGAACGTCCAGTCGCCTGGGAGCTTGCGGAGCACCTTCTGGGAGAAGAAGACCATGCTGAAGCTCTTGCCCGAGCCCTGGGTCTGCCAGAAGACTCCGCCCCGGCCATGCCCGGCCTTGCGGGCGGCTTGCATCGCGGTCAAGGTGTTGTTCACGCCCAGGAACTGATGGTTCTGGCTCAGGACCTTGACCAGCCCGAGCTTGTGCTGGGAGAAGAGGGTGAAGTTCTCCATCAGGTCGAGCAGGCGCGTCTTGTCGGCGACGCCCCGGATCATGACCTCCAGCGAAACCCGGCGGGGCTCGTCCTCGCGTTCCACGCGCTTCCACTCGAAGAACCTGTCCCAGTCAGCGGTGAGCGAGCCGACCCGGCTGTCCGTGCCGTTCGAGGCGATGATCAGCGCGTTGGACCAGAAAAGCTGCGGGATGCCATTCTGATCATGCTTGTAGCTCGTCAGATTCTCGTCAAACGCCTGCTTCGCGGGCACTCCGGGCTTCTTGAGTTCGATGACGACCACGGGCAGGCCGTTGACGAAGCCAACCAGGTCCGGGCGGCAGGTGTAGAGCGAGCCCGTGACGGTGAACTGGCTGACGAGGAGGAAGTCGTTAGCCGCCGGATTCTCCCAGTCGATGACGCGGACGCGCTCGTCCTTCTGTCCGCCCCGGCCCGAGGGGTCAGGGATGGAAACCTTGACCCCGGCCTTCAGGAGGTCATAGACCTCCTGGTTCGCAGCCACGAGGCTCATGGTCGCGCGGTCGCGCGTCAGATCGGTGATGGCGGAGTCGAGGGCCTCGGGCGGCATGGTGGGGTTCAACTTCGTCAGCGCCGCGCGCAGGCGGGGCAGGAGCACGACCTCGCCCGGGGTCTCGCGGCCCAGGGTGCCGCCGGGGCCGTAGACCTCCTCCATGGCCGAGACCGTCTGCCAGCCCAGGGACGCGAAGAGCTTGATCGCGGGCTGTTCGACGAGTTGGTCTTCGTTGTAAGGGTTGGGACTCATGCCATCAAATACCCATCAAATAGCTTTTCCTTGTAATTTTCGAGCTTTTTCGTGTCTGCCCGGGCGGCGCAGCGCTGTTCCATCCAAATGCCTATGCCCAATACGGCACATACCGCATCAGCTTGTTGGCGGCTTTGGGATCGCCAGGCCGGATTTTCTTGGCCGCGACCGCCTCGGCCAGCAGCCTGGACGCCGTCGCGGCGTTCTGCTTCTCGATCTTGAACCGCCCCCGGATCGACTCGTTGTTGGTGATCTTGTTATTTACGAAGCGCAGGCAGCAATGCTGGTAGACGGCGTAGATGCGTTCATTCGGCGTCAAGTCCTTGAGCGGCTTGTAGCGGGACAGGATAATAGTCGTGTGCCGGGTCCCCAGACGGTAGGCATAGGGAGGCAGTTGGAAGACCTCGATGTGGGCGACCACCTCGTCCATGCCGTGCCCGCGCTCCTCGCAGATACCGAGTTGGCGCAAGGCGTTGGCGAAGCGTTCATTGCGCGACTGGTTTTCGTCGATGAAGCGGTCCACCGGCAGGATCGGCAACCCGGGATTCGTCACTTCGATCCGGTCGTCATAGACCTCGACGGTCACGCCCGTGCCCTGCTCGTTGAGGTCCTGATGGACGATGGCGTTGCCCACAATCTCGCGGATCGCCTTCTTCGGATAGGCGTGAGTGGTCGTCCGCAGCGCGGCGGCGATGGCCTCGCTCGCCGGAAGCTGATCGAGGATGTAGCGCATGAGGTCATCAAAACCTGCCGCATAGCCCTTCTGCCCCGTGATGTCCTTGCCGTCCTTCACCCGCGCCTTCGACGATCCGTCATAGACGATGACCCTCACGGCCTTGCGAGCCAACTCCTTGAAGTTGCCAAGGTTCTTGGCGAACAGCATGGCTCCCAGGTTGGTGATCGTGAACGCCCCGCCCTCAGCCCGGAGAAAGCCCTTCTGCACGAAGGTCTCCAGCGCCTCCTTGCGCGTGGAAGGGAGCGGGCGCTTCCTGAGATCGAAGTAACTCTGGACATCGAGCAGGGTTACGACCTCCTCCTCGCCGCAGCCGATTCGGGCCGGTTGTTCGCAGAAGTCCGGTCGCACTTCGTCGAGGATGCGCTTGAGCTGATCCGGCGACATTGGCGCAAGTTTCTCTCCTGCGCGCATGAGGTAGCGGCCTTTGTATTCCAGCGGTTGCCCCACGGGGCGAGAGGGGACCTCAAAGACAAGGGCACGGCCCCGTGGATGGGGAATCTCGTGCCATAAGACCTTGACGTGAATCCGCTCGAAAATCCCAGCAACCGTGCGCTCTGGCACGTCGAACGCCTTGGTCCCCACGACCTGCCTCGGCGGCTTGTCCGTGACACCCAGGACCATGAGACCGCCACCCTCGTTGGCCAGGGCGATGCAGTAGCCGACCAGTTCCTCGAAATCGTAGCGGTTCTTGGCTTCCTTGAACTCCAGGTGCTCACTCTCGGAGCGGACGTTCAGCAGGGCATCAAGTTCTTGGGGTGTCATGGGCTATCCCAGAGTGACAGATTCTTTCGCTCCTGACAAGAGCACTTTCCCCGAAAGCAGCCGGGGCAACAGCAGGTCGCGGGTGCGGCGGAGGTTCCGAGTCAGAAGACCCAGAGACGCGATCTCTGAGAAGATTGGCGCAACTATGCGCTGGAAGTGCGCGCGGAGCGGCTCTGGCGGCACAGCACGCGGTGTTTGCTTGATGTATTCGGTCCACTTGAAGTTGGAGATGCCGGTGGACTGAACCTGGAATTGTTCAATTTCGCCGGACTCATAACCTTCCAGAAACGATAAGGTAGAGCAATTCTGAGCCATATTTCTCGCGGTCTGGGCTTATCCGTTTGCAGAAGCTCGCGCAGATTACTGACTCCCCGCCGAAAGCTAAGAGAAGTTGTGTTGAAACGAAAAGTGCTCGGCCAACAGGCTGCCCCTTACTTCCGCCGGAGACCTCGAAGATAATGTCGCCCCTTTCAAGCCGACGTGACCGCAGGTTGGAGACAGTGTGGTAGCGATATGGAACATCGGATACCTGGCAACGACGGCCATCGGGAATGTCCGTGCCACGGATTACCCAGGCAGCCTCAGAATGGTCATCCTCTGGGGCTTCTTTACCCCAGCCCCCGCCAATTTGAGCAATCATCAACGCCTCAAGGGGTCTTGCCTCCCATCCCTTCGGGATCGGGCCGATCGCCGACGCGATGCGAGGAACCTTGGCGTGACCCGGGAACCTGAACTCCACGAACCACTCGCGGTAGAGGCTCCGGGCCATCTCCTCTAGAATCTTGATGCGTCGGAGGTTGTAGTCGATTAAGTCGTCGTAGGCGGAGAGGATGGAGGCGATGCGGCGCTGGATGGGGAGAGGAGGAACCTTTACTGGAACGCTGCGGAGAATCGACGTATTGAGATTCGGGAGCGTTGCGCCGATAGCCTGGTTCGCTATCCACTTGATGACGGCTTCCTGCCGAAGATAGTAATGAAGATACAGCGGCTCGATAACCTTCTCGCCCAGGCTCAGGCGAAGGCATCCCGTGCCACAAAGCCATCCCGCTTGCCCTTCGCGAATCAACGCCTGCCGACCGATGTCGCCACGTCTGCCATAGACGATGTCCCCAGGTGCCAGCTTGTGCCGTGCAAGACGTTCCACATGATCTTCGCCGATGCGCGCGACGCTGTCCGTTACTATCCGCCCTTCGACGATGTCTTTCGGCATCACGACCGGGATTCCATCAGATGAGTAATCCGACTCGTGAAGCTGTGAGCCAAACGGCCCGGTCTGGATGATCCCATCGACTTCATCACAGATGTCCCCGAGCGTCTTAGTCTGCCACGCAACCATTAGGCTTCCAATATCTCCGCCACGTTCTTGCCGATGATCTTTTCGAGACCATGTGCCTCACTCGTCAGCTTCTCCAATTCCTCATTCAGGGCTTCGAGCTTCTCCTTGAAGTCCTCGTCGCTCTCTTCCTCGCCGGGCGCGATGCCGACGTAGCGGCCTGGGTTGAGCGACCAGCCCTGGGCGGTGATCTCCTTGATCGTCGCGGCTTTGCACAGGCCGAGGATGTCCTTGTAGGACGGCTTCTTGCCAAAGACCTCTTGGAGCTTGGCCTTCACCTCGTCGCCGCCTAGCGTGAAGTCGGGCTCTTCGCCCCGGTAGAGACGAACTACGTTGCCGAGGAAACCGATTTGGGCTGGCGTCCAGTCGCGGTGGGCGCGGTCGATTTGACGGTAGATGTGGCGTGCGTCGATGAAGAGGACCTTATCTGCCCGTGGGGTCCTGGCCTTCCCTTTGTCCAGGAACCACAGCGTGCAGGGGAGCGTCACGGTGTAGAACATGTTGGGGCCGACGGCGACCACGGCGTCCACGCCGTGCGCCTCGACCAGCTTCTGCCGGATATCCTGTTCGCTGGATCGGGCATCGGACGCGGAGTTGGCCATGACGAAACCGGCACGGCCTTTGGCGTTCAAGGACGAGTAGAAGAGTTGAATCCAGAGGTAGTTCGCGTTGTCCGCGCGCGGCAGGGCGAAGGGATAGCGCCTGCCGGGTCCGACAGCGGCGGCGAGGCGTTCCTTGTCCACGGCGTTGACGTTGAACGGCGGATTCGCCAACAGGAAGTCGAATCGACCGACGCTCTCGTGCAGGTCGTCGTAGTAGGAGATCGCCTTCTTGATGTCGCCTTCGAGGCCGTGGACGGCCAGGTTCATGCGGCAGAGGGCGACGGTGGCGTCGACCTTCTCCTGGCCATGGACGGAGAGTTCGTTTGACGGGTTCTTCCGGTGTTCGGCGACGAAGCGGGCGCTCTGCACGAACATGCCGCCCGAGCCGCAGGCCGGGTCCAGGACTTCGCCATGGCAAGGCTCGATGACCTCGACGAGGAAACGGACGATGCTCGACGGCGTGAAGAACTCGCCGCCCTTCTGCCCTTCGGTGCGGGCGAACTCGCCCAGGAAGTATTCGTAAATCCGCCCGAAGGCGTCGTAGTCGAGGCTGGCGGGAATTCCCGAGGCGAGCTTGAGCAGTTGCTTGAGCAGCGGGCTGCTGAAGATTTCGTAGGTCTTGGGCAAGACCCCGGTGAGTTGGGAGTTCTTCTTCTCGACGTCGCGCATGGCGTCGTTGACGGCCTTGCCGACCGCACCGCCCTCGGGGAGAGCGAGGAGGTGGTCGAAGCGGGCGTTGGGCGTGAGGTAGAGGACGCCTTCGGCGTGATAGGCGGCGGGATCGTCCACCCGTGAGCCCCGGCGGCTGCCTGCGGCCTCCTTCTCCAGGGCCGCTCGGCGGAGGGCGAACCTGGCCTCGGCGAAGCGCAGGAAGATCAGGCCCAGAACAGGCTGGGAGTATTGCTGTGCCGTGAGCCCCGAGTTGGCGCGAAGCTGGTCAGCCGCGTCCCACAGGCGCTTCTCCAAGGTGTTGTTGTCGTCATCCTTCTTCGGGGGGGCGACCCAGATCATGAGGCCTCCGTTCTCAGCCGTGTCGCCTGCGATTCTACAAATTATGCCCGGCTTTGACCGGGCGGAGGAGTTCGAGCCTTCGGACTCGATCTTCTACATCCCCCCTCAGGATTTGGAGCCAAACCGCACGCCAAAGTGCACACTATTTCCCTGGGAATTTCCAGCCTCGGCCCTGGCTCCGTCTTGGGCCGTATGCTAAAATGATTGCCGACGACAGCGGAAATCGTCCGCTGTCTCCGTTCAAGGAAGGGTGCGTGAGCGGTTGAAACGGACAGTCTCGAAAACTGTTAGGGATGAAAGTCCCTCGAGGGTTCGAATCCCTCCCCTTCCGCCATTTGACGACAAGAGCAAGTTGCCGCTCTCGGCACAAATCTGGGATAATCTGCGCATCGCCGTTCCAAGGTGACCCTCATGTCATGGCTCAAATCCCTGCTCAAACCGTTCATCAAGCCCGAGGCGCCCGAGAAGGAGAAGCCGTCCCAGAAGGCCCCGGCTCCGCCTCAGAAGGCGCCGGAACCGAAGAAGGAGGAACCCAAGCTCCCCGAGGACAAGGGCATGATGTCCTTCTTCTACCGCAAGTGGAAGGACCCCGCCTTCCTCAAGCAGGTCAAGATCCTCACCGCGCACATGATGAAGGACGGGGTGGACATCAAGAGCCAGGACCAGGTCAAGGCATGGCTCGAGAAGAACAAGGAAGCCATCGAGGCGGGCAAGTTCAACGAGGCGCCCGAGGAAGGCGGCAAGCCGCAGACCTACGAGAGGACGGGGCCCGAGGTGGGCCGCAACGACCCCTGCCCCTGCGGCTCGGGCAAGAAGCACAAGAAGTGCTGCGGGGCGAAGTCCTGACCGGAGGCACCATGGCGCACCTCAAGCTCGAGAAGCTCCCAGGTTGGAAGGATTTCCCCGGGCCGGTCGTCTTGGTCATCATGGACGGCATCGGCTTGGGGCTTGCCGACGAGTCCGACGGGCTCTTCGTCTCCCACACCCCGGTCTTGGACGGGCTCTTCAAGGAGCCGACTTTCGTCAGGCTCAAGGCCCACGGCACGGCCGTGGGCCTGCCTTCCGACGAAGACATGGGCAACTCCGAGGTCGGCCACAACGCGCTCGGCGCGGGCCGGGTATTCGCCCAGGGCGCCAAGCTGGTCAACAGCGCCATCTCCTCCGGCGGCATCTTCAAAAGCAAGGCCTGGGAGGCCATCCGGGGCCGCGCAGCCGCCGGCACGGTGCATTTCATCGGTCTGGTCTCCGACGGGAACGTCCACAGCCACATCGACCAGCTCTACGCCCTGCTCGGGCGCTGCGCCTGCGAGGGATTCAAGAAGGTCCGGGTCCACGGCCTCTTGGACGGCCGCGACGTGGGCGAGAAGAGCGCCTTGGACTACTTCGAGCCGCTCGAGAAGCGCCTCAAGGAGCTTTGCGGCTCGGGCCGGGATTTCCGCATCGCCTCCGGCGGCGGCCGGATGGTCACGACCATGGACCGCTACAACGCCGACTGGGGCGTGGTGGAGAAGGGCTGGAAGGCCCACGTCCAAGGCGTCGGCCGGGCCTTCCCCTCGGCCGTGGAGGCCATCCGGACCTGCTACCGGGAGGATCCCAAGGTCACGGACCAGTACATGGACAGCTTCGTGGTCGTAGAGGGCGGCAGGCCCGTGGGGACCATCCAGGACGGCGACGCCGTGGTCTTCTTCAACTTCCGCGGCGACCGCGCCATCGAGATCTCCCGAGCCTTCGAGGAGAAATCGTTCGCCGCGTTCGACCGCGGCAGGGTCCCCGACGTCTTCTACGCCGGCATGATGGAGTACGACGGGGACGCCAAGATCCCCGGGAACTATCTGGTCGAGCCCCCGGCGATCGAGCGCACCATCGGGCAGTACCTCTGCGCCGAGGGCGTCACCTCGATGGCGGTGTCGGAGACGCAGAAGTTCGGCCACGTGACCTACTTCTGGAACGGGAACAACTCGGGCTACATCGACGAGAAGCTCGAGAAGTACGTGGAGGTCCCCTCGGACAGGATCGCGTTCGACCTGAAGCCCTGGATGAAGGGCGCGGAGATCACGGACGCCGTGCTCGAGTCCATCGCGGGAGGCAAGAGGCGCTTCATCCGGCTCAACTACCCCAACGGCGACATGGTCGGGCACACCGGCATCGTGCCGGCCGTGCGCATCGCGGTCGAGACCGTGGACTTGGTCCTTGGCCGGCTCGGGCCTTCCGTGGAGAAGGCCAAGGGCGTCCTGGTCGTGACCGCGGACCACGGCAACGCGGACTGCATGTTCACCGAGAAGAACGGCAAGCGCACCCCGCACGTCGCGCACACCCTCAACCCGGTCCCGTTCATCGTGAAGGATTCCTCCGCCGCCAACCGTTGGCGGTTGGCGTCGGTCGCCGCGCCGGGCTTGAGCAACGTGGCCGCCACCCTCCTGAACCTCCTCGGCTTCGCCGCGCCCCGGGACTACGACCCTTCCCTCCTGGAGTTGACGTCATGAAGCGCGGGATAGACGTCCCGAACCTACGCCGTGTGGAAGTTCGGGACGAGGCGAAGGGGCTCAAGCTGCCGGATATCTAAAAGACGCACGGCTGGCCCGGCGCGGACCCTGGCAGAGAACTCGGGCCCGACGCCGGACCAGCCGCCTACCGATAATACGACGCGCCAAGGAGCCCGGAGGTTGAACGATGATGTCGGATGTCTTTCGAGCCCCTTGGCGCCGGACTAACGACCCGTCACGACCGACCTTCCAGCCCTCCTCGCCTGCTCTGAATACTCAACAAGCCCCTCCGCCAAGGACCGGGCGAGACGGTCCTGATACCCCGGGTCCTTCAGCAATTCCGCCTCCGCCGGATTGCTGAGGAACCCCAGCTCCACCAGCACGCTGGGGAGTCTTGGGTTCTTGAGCACGTAGTACCGGGAACGGCGGACCGGCTCGACCTCCAGCCCCTCCCCGCGCAGGCTGCGCACGAGCGCTTGGGCCAGCCTGGTGCTGGCCGCCATAGCCTGGCGCGACGGGGGAGGCAGAGGCGTGAGCCCCCGCAATCGACGGCCTCCACGCGCCCAACGGTTGTGGTTCTTGCCGAAGACGAAAACGGAGATGCCGCGGCTCCTCTTGGACCGGACCTGGTTCACGTGGATGGAGATGAACTCCTCGCCGTCCACGGCCACGGACTTGGCGACGCGCTCGTCGAGCGGGACGTACTCGTCCTGATCCCGGAGGAGTATCCCGCGGCCCCTGCCGCTCTCCTCAAGAGCGGCCTTGAGCCGCTCGGCGATCGAGAGAACGATGTCCTTCTCCTTGAGGCCGTTGGCGACCGCGCCCAGGTCACGACCTCCATGCCCAGCGTCGATGACGATGGGGGGGCCAGGGGGTAGGGCGGCGACCTGGGCGAGCGCGGGAACGGGATCCAGAACAAGACCCATGGCGCACAGGGCCGCACGCTTGACCAAAGACTCCTCCGGAAGAACGAGACGATACTCGGCGGGACTATGGTTCTAACAGGAGTTCCGGATTTTGTCAAGACCCATTTCAGCGGATAGGACCTTCCGGCCGCATGTCGTGAGCGATGAGGGTCGAGGCGCACGCCACGGCCGCGAGCCCGGTCTTGGGCAGGACCTTGAAGTCCACGGAGCCGTTGAGCTCGAGGCGCGAGCCCACGTCGAGCTTCAAGTTCACCCCCTCTCCCCTGATGAGGTACTCCTCGCGGTACTCGCCGTAAGGGCCTAGGGAGCCTGGGCCTAAAGGCCTATCTGCGGGTCCGCACGAACCGGAACACCTCGATGGGCTGGCCGAAGCCCGCGCCGAAGTCGATCACGCCGACCGGCTCGAGAGGCGCGTCGCAGAACTGGGCCAGGCCGCCGCCTTTGAGGAACATCCTGCGGAAATCAGAGTCCGCGATCAGGATGTCGGGCTTCCAGGCGGAGACATAGCGTCGGACATCGCGGTCGCCGGTCAGCCACCGCGCGTAGGCCAGCGCGTTCCAGTCCCGGTAATCCCGGTCCCAGAGCGCGAGCCACAGCCTCTGGGGCCCGAGCACCTTGGCCTCCCGCGGCACCAGGCGGTCGAGTTCGGCTTTCACGGGGGAGAACCGCGGGGCCCGGAGCGTCCGCGAGACCGACTCGACGGCGTTGCAGGCGACCAGGACGCCCAGCCAGGCCGCGAGCGCCGCCGGCCGCCAGCCGGGCGTCAGGAGAGCCGCGGGGGAGCGCCGCGCCCAGAAGCTCAACACGACCACAGCCGCGACCGCCGCCGCCAGCGCCGAGCCCAGCCACGAGCCGTGCGCCTGAACCCCCAGGGACATGCTCGCCGAGAACACGGCCGGAGCGCGGACGCGCAGGCAGAACATGGGCAGGAGCGCGACCAGCACGGCCAGCCAGACTTCCCATCGCCGGCCCTTCGTCCCATTCCTATCACTCACAGGAAGGGACAGCCCCGTCCCGGCCGTCAGGCCGGGACGGGACGACCGCGCCGGAAGAGCCAGAACCCAGAGGGTCGGAGCGATGAGGAACGGCGACGCCAGGCACAGGACGGCGGCCCCCGCCGCGCCCGCGAGCATGACTCCGGCCGAGAGGCGTCGGGGTCCGTCCTCCCGCCAGGCCCGGTGCAGACAGGTGCCGAGCATCAGGGCCAGGAAGGGCTCGAAAACGGAGAGGTACTGCGGGTTCTTGTGCGCGAAGAAGAAGGCGTAGAACGCCGTGAGCGTCCCGATCCAGACGAGGAGACCGCGGGACGCCGCGTCCTTCATGGTCCGCCAACCAGCCAGCCACACGGCCAGGACCGCCGACCATTCGAGCGCCAGGGTCCAGGAGAACAGCCTGGTCATGGGCTCGTGGCCCATGGCCGAGGGCGCGATCCAGCGGTTGAGCTCGGAGGCGGCCATGCCGAAGACATCCCAGCCCCAGGTCCGCACCGGCGGCGCGTAGGCGAAGAAGCCCTGGAACACGATCCAGCTCGGCAGGAAGCGATCGGGCCTCACCCACCAGAGGAGCGCCGTCCCTGCCGCGAAGCCGCCCAGCGCGAGATAGGGCAGGCGGCGGGGCGCTGTCCAAGCGAGCGTCACGACGGAGGCGAGGGCCACGCCCGCGCCGTTCGTGTGCGCTCCGACGCAGGCCACGGCCAGGCACCCGGCGAGCACGGCCCAGGCCTGGCCATGGGAGGCCAGGTCCAGGCAGGCATAGGCCGCCACGGCCAGGAAGCCCAGCATGGCCTCGGGCCTGACGTCGTGGCTGCCGGCCGTGAACACCGCGTTCGAGCCGAGCAGGGTCAGGGCCAGGAAGACCGCCGCCCAGGAACCGGTCCGCCTCCAAGCCAGCCAGCAGGTCAGCAGGAGCGCCGCGGCGGAGAAGCCCAGCGACAGCGCCCTTCCCGAGCCAAGGCTCACCCCACCGAGACGGAACGCCGACGCGAGCGCGGCGTTGTAGAGAGGCCGCAGGACATTGGGGTAGGCATGGGCCAAGGGAGCGAACTGCGGAGGGAAGATGTCGTCGAACAGCGGGTAGACGTTCTCCCCGGTGGTCAGCAGACTGTAGGCATGGCTCGACTCCATGGACTCGTCCGGGTTGGGCGGCGGGAACAGCTCCAGGCTCCACAGATGGAAGCCCGCCAGGAGGAGCCAAGCCGCGGCCAAGGCCGCGAAAGGCCTGCGATTTGGCGCCGGCGCCGAGCTTGCCATGGTCCCGGCATGTAGCATATCATAACCCCCATCGAGGTGACCGCCATGCTGAGAACCAACCGCGAGAAGGTCGTGATGATGTCCGTGCAGGGAAAGGTGTCCATGCCGTCGGGCAGGAAGAGGCACCTGACGGACCGGGACGGCAGGCCCTTCCTGCTCCCCGGCACCGGGGGCATCGCCTACAACGTCAAGGTGGGCGACCCCGCCATGGGCTGGGCGGCGGACCATGTCGAGCCCTGCGTCTCGACTTTGACGGATGAGAAGGACCGCTACGGCGACCCCAACACCGGCTACAACTTCTACGCCTGCGTGGGCAACGAGGCCCGCGTCCTGACGGGCGGGGCCAAAGGCGAGACGGGCGTGGTCACCGGACAGCACGGCGGCGTGGAGCACGTCCTCATCGACTTCCCGGACCGGGCGCTGGCGAAGCTGTCCCTGGACGACAAGGTCCTCATCAGGGGCTTCGGCCAGGGCCTGCGGCTGCTGGATTTCCCGGACGTCCACGTCTACAACCTCGACCCGGACCTGCTCGGCAAGATGCGCCTCAAAGCCAAGGGCAAGGTCCTGGAGACGCCGGTCGCGGCCGTGGTCCCCGCCCCGCTGATGGGCTCGGGCATCGGCTCGACCGAGATGGGCTCGGGCGACTACGACATCATGACCACGGACGCGGGCATGCTGAAGAAGCACGGCCTGATGTCCCTGCGGCTGGGGGACTTGGTGGCCATCCAGGACCACGACAACGTCTACGGCCGGAGTTTCCGCAAGGGAGCGGTGGCGGTCGGCATCGTGGTGCACTCCGACTGCTATTCCGCCGGGCACGGCCCGGGCGTGACTACCCTGCTCGCGTCGAGCAAGCCCGCGATCGAGCCCAAGCTGGACAAGAGAGCCAACATCGCGGACATCCTCAGGATCGGCCGCTGCCGCGGGAAAGGCAGGTAATGAACCGCCTCCTGGTCTTCCTTGTCGTGGCCCTCTCTGCCGCCGCCGGCGCGGCGGCCGACACCTCGGAGCCCGACGCCAAGTTCGACAAGGGCGAATACCAAGAGGCGCTCAAAGGCTACGAAAGCCTCCTCAAGGACGGCTCGGCGGAGGTCCGCCTCAAGGCCCTCTATCGCAGCGCCGAGAGCGAAGCGCTCCTCTTCCGCTATGGCGAGGCGGCCCAACGGATCTTCACCGCCGAACTGCCGGTGGACCCTCTGTGGAAAGCGCGCTTCCTCATCCTCAGGGCGGAACTCGGGCGCGAGTTCCTCAAGCAGTACGGCCACGCCGCTCCCGAGGACTCGGAGGAAGGAACCTCGGACCCGGCCAAGCGCACGCCCGGCGAATGGCATGCCATGGTGGCCGCCTCCTACCAAGCGCTCTGGGAGGCGCGGGCGAGCTTGGCGCGGGTCCCCCTGGCGCAAGAGGGCTATTTCGTGGACCTCAAGGACGCCGGCCTCGACGCGACCCCCGCCCTCTGGGATTTCGTGGTCCTGCGCATGTCGGGCTATCTGCTGACGGAGGCACCGTCCAATGGGATCAAGCCCGCTGCCCGGGATTTCCTGATGCAGGACTATAAAGGAACATTCTCAATGAAGGGCGCGCCAGCCGAGGCGGCTGGCGCGCTGCTGGAAGACGCTTCCCGCCTACAAGCCCCTGGCCGCGACGCGGCCAGGGGTCTTTGGAAGATCCAAAGGCTCATGCTGCCCTTTCAATCGTCGGACCGCGTCTCGCGGTCCGACGATTCGAAAGGGGAATTGGATTCCGCCATCGGTCTTCTCCTCAAGTGGAAGGAGACTTTTCCCGGCCTGGCCGCGGGCCAGGCCGCTCTCGAGGCGGCAAGGCTCCTGAACCAGCGCCAAAAGCCGGACGAAGCAGTGGCCGCGTGCCGGACCATCGAAACGCGATGGCCCGGCGTCACGGCCAGACATGCCTCCAAGCTCAGGGCCGAGATCGAGCTGCCTGAGCTCAGCCTCTCCGCCCGATTCGCGCCGCCGCCCGGCCGCGGGAGCCTGCGGGTGCTCACCAAGAACCTGCCGGCCGTGCACCTGAGGCTCTACCGCACCGCTCCCGACGCGCTCAAGGACAAGCAGTCCCAGCGGTGGAGCCCGGCCTGGATGTCCCTGCGCAGGCCGGAAGAGAAGCTCATCGAGGACTACGCGGCCCGCGTCCCGGACCATGCCTGGCAGGTCCCGGTCAAGTCGAGCTCGCCCTACCTGCCGACTTGGACCCCGGCGGACCCGCCGGCGCTTACGCCCGGGCTCTACCTGGCCTTGGCCGGCTCGGACGCGGATTTCAAGCCGGGCTCTTCCATGGTCTCGGCCGCCATCGTCAACGTCACCGACCTTTTCCTCGTCGCGACGACCGGCCCCAAGGGCCCCGAGAGCGACTTCATCTTCGACCCCGCCAGTTCCCCCACCCGCAAGACCGCGGGGTTCCATCTCTACGCCATGGACGCCGTCTCGGGCCGGCCCAGGGCCGCCCATGTCCAGGCCTTCATGCAGGACCGCTGGTCCGAATGGAAGCCCGGGGCCATCGAGCTCGACGACGCGGGGAAGGGCGGCATGGCCGTCGACCTCAAGCTCTCTCACGAAGAATCCAACAGCATCTCGCTGGACCCCCTCGCGATATCCAGGGAGTCCTACGCCTATCTCTCCTATCCCGCGAGCCTGCATTTCTCCGCCCCGGCCCCGGTGCAGCTCCAGCTCGAGACCGACCGGCCGATCTACAGGCCGGGCCAGGAGGTTGCGGTCAAGCTCACCGTGCTCGCCAGGATCCCGCGCGGCTACAAGGCGCTCGACGACCGGCCCCGGGTCTCCCTCAAGTCCCACGACGGCAACGGCCAGGAGTTCTTCGAGAAGACCCTGCAGCTCAATGCCATGGGGTCGGCGTCGGTCCGGTTCACCATCCCCGCCGGCAGGCTCCTGGGCCGCTACGGCCTGACCGCGAACGTCGAACGATACGGCCGCACCCACCACGGCTGGGCCTACTACTCGGTGGAGGAGTACAAGCGGCCGGAGTTCGAGGTGCTGGTGAACGAATCCTCCGGGCCCTGGAAGTACGGCGAGCCCGCCGCGGTGACGGGACAGGCGAAGTACTATTTCGGCGGCCCGGTGGCCGACGCGCCGGTGGACTTCAGGGTCTATCGCGAGCCATTCCTGCCGTGGTGGTGCTGGTGGTGGCGGAGTTGGGGCGGCAGCCGCGGCCGGGTGATGGTCCACTCGGGCCGGACCACGACCGGCAAAGACGGGGAGTTCTCCCTGCGCTTCACCCCCCTGCAGCCGGATGACGCCGGCAAGGACCCCTGGCCCTCCATCTTCACGGTCGAGGCCGAGTCCCGCGACCCTGGAGGCAGGACCATCACGGCTCAGCGCTCCTTCAAGGCCGGGGCCAAGGCCTATCTCGTGTCCATGACCCCTTCCGCGGGGTTCTTCTCAGCCGGCAGGAAGGGCTCGGTCGAGGTCAAGCTCCTCAACCTCGACGAGGCGCCGGTGGAGGGGGAGGTTGGCTTCGCCCTCAACGCAGTTGAGGGCGAACCGTCGTTTCCTGAGAGCGAATCCCCCTGGGCCGGCCATTTCCAAGAGAACGTCTCATTGGAGGAGGCCTTCAAGGACACTCCCAACGGAGCCCTGGTGAGAAGCGGCAATCTCACCATCAAAGCCGGAAAGCCCGCCAAGCTGGAGCTTGGCGGGCTGGATGAGGGTATCTACCGTCTCACCACCCGCGCCAAGGACCCGTGGGGCGGCTCGGTGGAGCAGTCCATCATCCTGGTGTGCGCGGGCAAGGGCGAACGGCTGCCATTGAACCTGCCGGCCGTCGCCATCCCGGAACACGCATCCTACCTTTCCGGCGAGAAGGCCCGCGTCCTGGTCGGGTCGAAGCAGCTCAAGGGGGCGGTCCACGTCGAGGTGTGGGCAGGGCAGTTCCTGCTGGAGTCGCGCGTCTTGGACAACGGGGGCGTGCGGATCGTGGAGGTGCCGGTCGGCTTCGACCACCAAGGCGGGTTCTGGGCGCGCTGGTTCTCGGCGCACGACTTCAGGCTCGAGAGCGGTCAAGCCGCCATGGAGGCGCCGTGGAAGGACAAGGAGCTCTCGGCCGTCCTCGACCACGACAAGGTCCTCAAGCCCGGACAGCGCGCCTCCTGGCGCCTGGCCGTCACGGACCGCGCCAAGAAGCCCGTGTCCGGCGAAGCCACGGTGCGCGTCTTCGACCGGTCGCTCGAGTACTACATGGCGGCCGACAGGCCCTGGGTGTCGGGACTCTACCCCGGCCGCAACCCTCCGTCGGGCGGCCAAGGCTCGCTCTTCGCGCCCGGCGTCGGCGGACTTGCGGTCACGCAAGGCTGGGTCAAGAACCTCCTGGATCTCTTCCGCGAGCGCATCGCCGAGCCGACCCTGCCCGAGCTGCGGCTCAACAAAAGCCGCGTCCATTCCCGCCGCCGCTTCGGGAGGATGAAGGCCAAGGCCGGCATGCACTCCGCAGCGCGCATGGAGGCGGAGGCGTCCGACAAGATGGCGGCGCTCGACGAGTCCGCCGGAGGAGGCGGAGGGCACGTGCTTCCGGGCCCGCCGAAACCGACGGCGGCCGGCGAACCCCAAACCACGGCCGGCCCTTCAGGGCCGGCCGTCAAGACGCGGACGGACTTCTCCGAGACGGCCCTGTTCGAGCCGCACGTCAAGGTGACGGCCGGGGCGGGGTTGATCTCGTTCAAGGCACCGGAACGCCTCACGAGCTGGAAGATCCAGGCCTCGGTCATCACCAGGGACGTCAAGCGGGGCTCGGTCCAAGCCGAGACCGTGACCAAGAAGGACCTCATGGTGCGCGTCGAGCTCCCGCGGTTCTTCCGGGAAGGGGACTCGGGCGCCATCAAGGCGCTCCTCCACAACGAGACCGGGGATGAGATCTCCGGGGACGCGACGCTCGCGATCGAGGAGGACGGAAAAGCGTCCCCGGAGAAGTTGGGCCTCTCCG
Source organism: Elusimicrobiota bacterium (assembly GCA_016209035.1). Classification (GTDB taxonomy): domain Bacteria; phylum Elusimicrobiota; class Elusimicrobia; order UBA1565; family UBA9628; genus JACQWX01. The sequence continues at coordinate 23,453 of JACQWX010000021.1, forward strand.
CCGATTCCCTGACGAAGCCCGTGACCATCAAGCCTCATGCCGTCCAGGCCGTGGCTTGGGAGGTCAAAGCGCCCAGGGGCGCGACGACCTTCACCGTCAACGCCATCGGTCGCTTCGGCGTCCTGGCGGACGCCGAAGCGAAAAATCTCCCCATCCTGCCGTCGCGCCAGCGCCTCATCGGGACCGCGTTCCTCGCCTTGGACGGCGATCAAAAGAAGGAGATCAAGCTCGCGGCATTCGACGAGCCTGACCCGACCAGGATCAACGAGTCCATGACGCTCCAGATCGACCCGCAGTTGGCTCTCTCCATCATCAACAGCCTGCCCTTCCTGGTGCACTACCCGTTCGAGTGCGTGGAGCAGACCCTCAACCGCTTCGTGCCGCTGGGAATCGTCAACTCTTTCTACAAGAAGCACCCGGGGCTGGCCGATGCGGTCAAGAAGATCCCCAAGCGCGATACGCTTACACCCGCCTGGGATCGTTCAGATCCCAGGCGGGCGACCGATCTCATGGAGACTCCCTGGGTTCAGATTTCCCAAGGCCGAAAATCGCCGTGGCCGTTAATCGACCTCTTCGACCCGGCCACGGTCAAGAGCCAGCTCCAGGACTCCAAGGACAAGCTCATCCAGTCGCAGAACGCGGACGGCTCCTTCCCCTGGTTCCCGGGCGGCAGGCCCGACCCGTACGTCACGCTCCTGGTGCTCGCGGGCTTCGCCGAGGCCCAGCGCTACGGCGTGGATATCCCTCAGGAGGCCACGGCCAAGGCCCTGGCCTACATTCTCTCGGAGATCCCGCGCAGGCTCAAACCCGCGCTCAAGCCGGAAGAGGACCTGGTGTCCATGGTCCTCTACGCCGCCTATGTCGTGACCTCGTTCGACAAGGGCTACGGCGACCTCTCACGCTTGAGGACCCAAGCCTTTGCCTGGGTGGACTTCGCGGACCTCCACGCGCGTGCCATGACTCCCATGGGCAAGGCGTACGCGGCCCACGTCTACTGGCGGCTCGGGGACAAGGCCAAGGGCGACCAGTACCTCAGGCGCGCCATGGACGGCGTGCGCGAGGACTCTCTCTCGGGCGTCTTCTGGACGCCCGAGAAGATGTCGTGGTTGTGGTATAACGACACGGTCGAGAAGCATGCCTTTCTTCTTAGGACCCTCCTTCTCATTCGTCCCAAGGACCCCCGCATCCCCGGCATGGTCCGGTGGCTGATGTTCAACAGGAAGGGCAACGAATGGAAATCCACCAAGGCCTCGGCCGCGGCCATCTACTCCCTGCTCGACGTGCTCAAGACCAGAGGCGCCTTGGACCGGGGGGATTATTACGCCGTGAAGTGGGGGCCCGACACCCATACCGCGTCGGTCGCGCCCATGGACTGGCTGGCCCAGCCCTTGCGCTGGATCAAGACCGGCATGGACATCGGGCCCAAGCACGGGACAGCCCGCCTCTCCAAGCAGGGGCCGGGCCTGGGCTTTGCGTCGCTGACCTGGATCTACACCACCGACCGGCCGGCCAAGGCCTCGGGCCCGGGCTTGCTGCAGCTCGGCCGCAGGTTCTTCCTTAGGGTCCAGGAAGGCCAGGGCTTCAAGCTCAAGCCCCTCAAGTCAGGCGACACGGTCAAGGTGGGCGACCAGATCGAGGTCAAGCTGACGGTCGCCACGCGCAGCCAGTTCGAGTACCTGCACCTCAAGGACCCCAAGCTCGCGGGCCTGGAGGCCGAGGGCCTGTTGAGCGGCTGGAGGTGGGACAAGCTCTCGCGCTACGAGGAGCCCCGGGACTCGCTGACCAACTTCTTCCTGGACTGGGCCCCGCACGGGGAATACGCGCTGGGCTACAGGCTCAGGCCCACGGCCGCGGGCTCCTACCGCGTCGGGCCGGCGGTGCTCCAGTCCATGTACGCCCCGGAGATGGCCGCGCACTCGGACGGGTTCGAGCTGAAGGTGACCGAATAGCGGCGAAAACCGCGGGCGCAAGGCGCGGGGCGGCTCAGGCGAGAGTCTCGATCTCTTTGAGCTTGATCTGCCGGTCCAGGCGCTCCGCGCCCTCCTTGATGACGCGGAGCTCCCACTCCAAGGCCTGGTGGAGCCAGGCCCGGGCCGCGAGCAGCACGGGCTTCAAGACGACCGCCACGTCGAAGCCCTCCTCATGGAAAAGGACCGTGCCGCCGACGACCGGCTTGAGCTGGTAGGCGACCGACATCCTGGTCAGGCGGCCCAGCACGAACTGGCATTCGTAGCCGCCGTCCTTGGTGAACCTGACGACCGAGGTGTCCTTCCATTTGCGGCCGAGGAACGCCCCGCTCGCCGCCACCTCGACCGTCTCGGCGTCCTGCCGGCACACCGCGACCTCGGCCACCTTCTTGTCGTATTCGGGCAGGTGTCTGAGGTCCCTCAGGTACCGGCTCACCCGGTCCTTGGGCGCGCTGATGAGCATCTGCGATGAGATGCGGACCATGATGCGTATATTCTAGAACAAATCGGTGTCGGCTGTTTCACAGCCGACACCTCGACCTCACCCAGTTTTTGACGGGCCCGTCTGGGGGCAAGCGTCCCGGCCTCTATCCGTCGGGGACGCGCTCGCCTAGAGGCGGCGCTCGGCTCTCGGCCTCCTGCATGCCCAAGTCGGCCTGCGAGACGCCCCGT
>JACQWX010000016.1 GCA_016209035.1 Elusimicrobiota bacterium
ACGGGGCGTCTCGCAGGCCGACTTGGGCATGCAGGAGGCCGAGAGCCGAGCGCCGCCTCTAGGCGAGCGCGTCCCCGACGGATAGAGGCCGGGACGCTTGCCCCCAGACGGGCCCGTCAAAAACTGGGTGAGGTCGAGGTGACGCCTTTTGTACCATGTCCCCATGCGGCACCTCATCGTCAACATCGGGCAGCTCCTGACCATGGCCGGGGGGGACCGGCCCAGGCGGGGCAAGGAGATGGGGGCGGTCCACCCCATCCTGGACGGGGCCGTGCTCGTGGAGGACGGCAAGATCGCGGCCGCGGGTTTTAAGGACCTGGTCCTCAACGACGGGCGGGCCCGCGGCAGCCGCATCATCGACGCGGGGGGGCGGGTGGTCCTGCCCGGGTTCGTGGACAGCCACAGCCATCCGGTGTTCGCGGCGCCGAGGCTCGATGATTTCGAATCCCGCATCCGGGGCAAGACCTACGAGGAGATCGCGGCTCGTGGCGGGGGCATCCTCTCCACGGTCGACAAGGTGCGAGGCGCGACGCAGAGCGCCCTGACCGCGGGCCTCCAGGCCCGGGCGGCGCGGTTCATCGAGGCCGGCACGACCACTCTGGAGGCGAAATCGGGCTACGGCCTCGACCTCGACACGGAGCTCAAGATGCTGCGCGCCATCGAGACCGTGGGCTCGGGCGGACCCCTGGAGCTGGTGGGGACCCTCCTGGCCGCGCACGCGGTGCCGCCGGAGTTCGAGGGGAAGAAGGACGAGTACGTCCGGGCGGTCTGTTCGGAGATCATCCCCCGGGTCGCAGGTGAGGGGCTGGCGAAGTTCGTGGACGTCTTCTGCGAGAACGGCTACTTCAGCGTGGAGGACGCCCGCCAGGTGCTGGCGGCCGGGGCGAAGGCGGGCTTGAGGGGCAAGGTCCACGCCGAACAACTCTCCTTGAGCGGCGGGACGCAGGCCGCGGTCGGCTTGAACGCCGTCTCCGCGGACCACCTCGAGCGCTGCGCCGAGCCCGACATCCTGGCCTTGGCCGCGAGCGGCACGGTGGCGACCTTGCTGCCCGGGTCCGATTATTTCCTGTCCAAGCCATACCCGGACGCCCGCAAGTTCATCGACCTGGGCGCCGCGGTGGCGCTTGCCACCGACTTCAATCCCGGGAGCTGTCCGTGCTGGGACATGAGGATGATCCTCTCCATCGCGTGCACCCAGATGAGGATGACGCCGGTCGAGACCCTGGTCGCGGCCACCATCAACGGCGCCCACGCCCTGGGCCTGGGCGCGACGCACGGGTCTTTGCAGGCGGGCAAGGCGGCGGACCTGGTCTGCTGGGAGGCGGTCGACTACCGGGAGATCCCCTACTTCTTCGGGGCTTCCGGCGCCGCGTGGGTCATGAAGGCCGGCAACATCGTGCATTCCAAGGAAGACATCAGGCTTTGAAGATCGTCCTGTTCGACGTCGACGGCACCCTGGTCAGGGCCGGCGGGGCCGGCCGCAAGGCGCTTGGGGCCGCCGCCCAGGCCCTCTACGGCAAGGCCGGCCTCATAGAAGGCATCGACATGGCCGGCCGCGCCGATTCCTGGATCTGCCGCGAGGTCTTTCTCGCCGCCCGCGGACGCCGCCCGTCCAGCCGCGAGCTGGGCCGCCTGAAGCGCGAGTACCTCAAGCGGCTGCCGGGCCAAGTCCGCAAGGCGGTGTCCGCCGGGAGGTACCGCCTCCCGGCGGGGGTCAAGGCCCTGGTCCGCAGGCTCTCGCGCGAGAAGGGCGTCCTGCTGGGATTGGGGACCGGCAACTTCGAGCAAGGCGCGAGGATCAAGCTCAAGCCCGCCGGTCTCAACCGCTGCTTCCGTTTCGGGGGCTACGGCTGCGACAGCCTCGACCGCTGCGGCATCCTCAAGGAAGCGGTCCGGCGCGGCCGCAGGCTCATGCCGGAAGGCGCCGGCCCGCCGGAGGTCTTCGTGGTGGGGGACACACCTCACGACGTGTCGGCGGGAAGGAAGGCCGGGTACGCGACCATCGGGGTCGGCACCGGGTTCGCGCCATGGGAGGTCCTGGCCGCGTCGAGGCCGGACCGCCTGGCCCGCGATTTCAGGGGGATCGAGAAATGGTTGAGCTGGTTCGGGATCGCGTCGAAGGCGTCCAGGAAGCCTCCGCGATAGTAGCCGAGGTCGCCGCGGGCTTCAGGAAGACCTCGTCTTTGCCCGCCTACGCGCGGGCGGAGGCTCTCTTCAAGGTCGGCCGGGCCATCGAGGCCCAGTCGGAGGACTTCGCGAGGCTCATCTGCTCCGAGGTGCGCAAGCCCATCAAGGACGCGCGCCGCGAGGTGGAGCGAGCGGTGGCGACCTTCCGACTGGCCGGCGAGGAGGCCAAGCGGCAGGTCGGCGAGGTCGTCCCGCTCGATCTCGACGAGGCGAGCGCCGGGCGCCTGGCCTTGACCCGCAGGTTCCCGCGCGGGCCGGCCCTGCTCATCACGCCGTTCAACTTCCCTTTGAACCTGGTCGCCCACAAGGTCGCGCCCGCCATGGCCGTGGGGGCGTCGTTCGCGCTCAAGCCCGCTCCCCAGGCGCCGGCCACGGCCTTGAAGCTGGGCCGCCTCATCCGCGCGGCCGGCTGGCCCGCGCAAGGCTTGGCGGTCTGTCCCACTTGCGACGAGGTCGCCGAGGCGCTCGTCAAAGACGAGCGGTTCGCCGTGCTCTCCTTCACCGGCTCGGCCGCGGTGGGCTGGAGGCTCAAGTCCCTGGCCGGGAAGAAGCACGTGGTCCTGGAGCTGGGCGGCAACGCGGGGGTCTTGGTGGCCGCGGACGCGGACCTCGATCGGGCGGCCCGGCGCTGCGCTTGGGGGGCGTACTGCTATTCGGGGCAGGTGTGCATCTCCGTTCAACGGATCTACGTAGAGGCTCCGGTGTACGACCGGTTCAAGGAGCTCATCCTCAAGCGCGTCTCCGAACTCAAGGTCGGCGACCCGGCCGACGAGCGGACCGACGTCGGTCCGCTTATCAGCGACGCCGCGGCCCGCCGGGTCGCGGATTGGCTCCAGGAGGCCTTGGACGCCGGAGCCAGGATCCTGGCCGGCGGCGGCCGCAAGGGCGACCTCATCGAGCCGGCGCTCGTCGAAGGCGCGGCCGAGGACTGCCGGCTCTCGGCGGAGGAGGTCTTCGGTCCGGTCGCGGTCCTCGCCCGGGTGGGGTCGAAGGCCGAGGGCTTGGAGAGGCTCGCTTGCGGCCGCTACGGGCTTCAGGCCGGGATCTTCACCAAGGATATGGGCACGGTCCTGGCGGCTTGGGGCTCGGTGCCCGTGGGCGGGCTCATCGTCAACGACGTGCCGACCTTCCGCTCGGACGCCATGCCCTACGGCGGGGTGAAGGACTCCGGCATCGGCAGGGAGGGCGTGAGGCATGCCATGGAAGAGTACACGGAAATCCGGACCCTGGTGGTGAAGATATGAACGCCTTCGGCGCCGGCCCCCACGACTGCGCGCCTCCCCGCGGGGGAGGCTTGCGAATCGCCTGGCAGGAAGCCGCGAGATCCTTGCTGGAGTCCGAGCTTGCCATGGCGCTGGCGGTCTTCTCCGGGGCGGACCGATAAGGGCGGGCTGGCCCATGCAAGGCTTCCTTTCGTTCAGGTCCGAGCTGCGCCCAGTCCTGAGCCTCGCGGCGCCTATCGCCCTCATGCAGACGGGGATGGTCTTCTACGGCACCGCGACCACGCTCATGGTCGGGAGGATCGGGCCGCAGGCCATCGCGGGCGTGGGGCTCGGGAGCTCGCTCTATTTCATGGTGTTCGTGTGCGCGGCCGGCATCCTCCTGGGGATCGACCCGCTCTCCTCCCGCGCCTTCGGCGCGGGCCGGCCGGCCGAATGCTCCCGCGTCCTGTCGCACGCGGGCCTGCTGGCCCTCGGGGCCGGGCTGCCGGTTTTCATGGTGGTCTCGTGCGCCGGCGCGGTGTTCCGGGCCATCGGGGTGGAGCCCGGCGTCGCCGCGGTCGCCGTTGATTTCCTGCGGGCGCTTCGCTGGCATGTCTTCCCCGCTCTCCTCTTCACCGCGTGCAGGCAGTACCTTCAGTCCATGGGCATCACCCGGACCCAACTCGCGGCCGTCATCCTCGGCAATGCCTTGAACCTCGCGCTCGGGTGGACCCTCATCTTCGGCCGCTTCGGCGCGCCCGCCTTGGGTGTGCGGGGGGCGGGCTGGGCGCTGGTCAGCGCCAACTTCCTCATGCTCTGCATGCTGGTCTTGAGGGTGCGCCGGGAGGTCGCGCGGTCCGGGTTCAGATGGCGCGGGTTCGACCCGGAGCTTTTCGCCACCCTCCTGCGCATCGGCGCGCCGGCCGGGGTCCAGCTCGCGCTCGAGGTGGGCGCCTTCAGCGCCGGGACCCTGCTCATGGGCCGCATCGGCGCGACGGCCACGGCCGCGCACCAGATCGCCCTCAACCTGGCGAGCCTCACCTTCATGGTGCCGCTGGGCATCTCGCATGCGGCCAGCGTGCTGGTCGGCCAGGGCATCGGCAGGGGGAAGCCGACATCGTCGGCGCGGGCCGGCTGGGCCGCGCTCGCCATGGGCTGCTGCTTCATGGCGCTCATGAGCGCGGTCTTCCTGTCGGCGCCGGCCGCGCTCGCCCGGCTCTACACGCGGGACGCGGCCGTGGTGGAGTTGTGCGTCTCGCTCCTGGCCGCGGCGGCGGCCTTCCAGGTCTTCGACGGGGTCCAGGCCGTGATGACCGGAGCCTTGAGGGGGATGGGCGAGACGCGCATCCCCATGGCCGCGAACCTCTTCGGCCACTGGATGCTGGGCCTGCCGGTCGGGGCGCTCCTGGCCTTCGGGCTGGGCGTGGGGGCGCTGGGCATCTGGATCGGGTTCTGCCTGGGCTTGGCCGCGGTGGCGGCGTCGCTGCTCCTGGTATGGCGGGTGCGCAGCCGGGACCTCGGCCGCCGGGACCCGGGCCAGTGGCCCAGGTCCCTGGGGCCGCATCCGGAGGAGGCCTTCGACCTGGCCGGAGGGGAGCTTAGGCCCTGATGTCCTAGTGGCGTCATGCCCCATCATGTTATAATCGCGCACTTCAAGGTCTGAGGGCAGAGAGGGGACTCCAATGATCGAAGCGGTCTTCAACAAGCGCGACGTCTGCGTGGTCGGACGCCGGACCATGGATGACATCATGGCCCTGGCGGAGGCGTCCCCCCGCAAGAGGGCGCGCCTGTGCATGCACCGCGGCCAGCAGGATCACGTCCATGAGATGGTAATCGCCCTGGTCGGCGGCAGCTATGTCCAGCCGCACCGCCATCCGCAGCCCAAGGCCGAGTCCTATCATGTCGTCCGGGGCGAGATGGACGTGTTCTTCTTCGACGACGCCGGCGCGCTGGCCCGCTACGTGGAGATGGGAGACCCCGCTTCCGGGAAGCCGTTCCTCTATCGGCTCTCGAGCAGCCTGTGGCACATGCCCTTGGCCCGCTCGAAGTCCGTCATCTATCACGAGGTCTACGAAGGCCCTTTCGTCAAGGACGTCGACGTCGCGTACGCCTCCTGGGCGCCGCCGGAGTCCGACGCCGCGGCCGTCGCCAAGTTCGTCGCCAAGGCCTACGTGGACGCGCCGAAGCTCGGCGACATGATCGAGAGCCCCTCGGGCGCCGCTCTCCGGTATCTGGGCGGTGACGACCGGTGAGCCGAGCCGCCGCGAAGACACGGTTCCTCGTCGTCGGCGCCTCCGGCCTGGTCGGGCGGGCGCTGATGCCCTGGCTCGAGAGCCGCGGCCATCCCGCGATCGGCACGCAGGTCTCCATGAAGCGGCCCGGCCTGGTCGGCTTCGACCTGCGCACGGACCGCATCGCCGACAAGGTAGGTCCGGCGTTCTTCTCGGACGGCACGCCGACGGTCGCCGTGGTCTGCGCCTCGATCTGCCAGATCGACCGCTGCTTCCGGGAACGCGAGGTGGCCCGCCTCGTCAATGTCGTGAACACGCTGCGCCTGATCGACGACCTGAGCGCGCGCGGCGTCAAGCCGGTCTTCATCTCGAGCGGCTACGTCTTCGACGGCGAGCGCGGCTACTATTGCGAGGAGCATGAGCGCCGCCCCGTCTGTGAGTACGGCCGCCACAAACAGGCCGTAGAGGAGCACGTCCTCTCCCGCATCCCCGGCGCGCTCGTCCTGCGCCTGGACAAGGTCGTCGGAGACGACCCCGCGCAGGAGCATCTGCTCACCGAGTGGCATCGCTGGCTCGCCGCGGGCAGACCGGTCACCTGCATCGCGGGCCAGGTCTTCTCGCCCACCCTCGTCAAGGACGTTGCCCGGGCCGTGACCCGCGTGGTCGATCTCGATCTCAAGGGCCTTTACCACGTCGCCAACCCCGAGTTCTTCTCGCGCGAGGAGCTGGCGCGGCAGTTCGCGCTGGCGCTGGGCCGCGAGGCCGCGATCGAGTCCAAGCCTCAGTCGGAGTTCGCCTTCGACGACCCGCGCCCGCTCAAGACCTACCTGGACGCGACCAAGTTCATCAAGGCCGCCGATTTCCGCTTCACGTCGATGCGCGAGACCTTCGCTGACTTCCGCGCGCGCCTCGGCCGCCTGACGAGTTGAGCGGGAAAACTTCCGCTGGAAAAACTTCCGCTAGTGGCGTCAGGCCGCATCATGTTATACTGGACATCGTGCGCCACGAGGTGACGCGCCCGGTCGATGCGCCGGGCAAGATCAAGAGGCTCAAGGACCTTGAGCCCGTCCTGCGCGCGGCCCGCAAGGCCGGGAAGAAGGTGGCGCTCTGCCACGGGGTTTTCGACGTCGTGCATCCCGGCCACATCGTGCACTTCAAGGAAGCCGCCCACCGCGCCGACCTCGTGGTCGTCACGGTCACCCCGGACCGCTTCGTCAACAAGGGCCCCGGCCGGCCCGTCTTCAACGAAAGCTTGCGCCTGGAGGCGCTGGCCGCGGTGGAATACGTCGATCATGTGGTGCTCAACGAGTGGCCGACGGCGGTCGAGACCATCGCGCTGCTCAAGCCCGACCTCTACGTCAAGGGCGCGCAATACGCGGACCCCCGCAGGGACGTAACGGAGAAGATCAAAGAGGAGGAGGAGGCCGTCCGCAAGGCCGGGGGAAAGCTCGTGTTCACCGGCGGATTCACGGCGAGCTCGAGCTCCATCATCAACCGCTTCTTCAGCGTCTATCCCCCCGAGACCCAGGAATACCTGCGCGATTTCGGACAGCGCCACGGCTCCGCCGGGATCATTCGCCAGATGAAACGGCTTTCGAAGTTGAGGGCGCTGGTGGTGGGCGAGGCCATCCTGGATGAGTACTGCTACTGCATTCCCCTGGGGAAATCGCCCAAGGAGTTCATCGTAGCGACGAAGTTCTTGTCCGAGGAGCGGTTCGCGGGAGGCGCTGCCGCGACCGCCAATCACGTCGCCGGGTTCTGCGGCGAGGTCGCGCTGGTGACCGCTCTGGGCCCGGACCCGGGTGACAGGGAGTTCTTCGCGGGCAAATCACGGCCCAACGTGAGTATCCTGCCGCTCGTCCAGGCAGGCCGGCCGACCATCCGCAAGCGCCGCTTCCTGGAGCCGGCCTTCCTGACCAAGATGTTCGAGATACAGCATCTCGACGACGCGGCCATGGACGCGGGGTCGGAGGCGCGGCTGGGGGCCATCATCGAGAAGCAGGCGCCCAAGTGCGACCTGGTCATCGTCAACGATTTCGGGCACGGCATGCTGACCAAGAAGCTGCGGGACTTCCTCAGCTCGACCAGGAAGTTCGTGGCCCTCAATACCCAGACCAACTCGGCCAACATGGGCTTCAACGCGGTGACCAATTACCGCCGGGCGGACTACGTCGTGATCGACGAGCCGGAGCTCCGGCTGGCCGCGCGCGACAAGTATGGGGCCCTCCCCGAGTTGGTGGCTCGGACCCGCCGCAGCCTTCGGGCCAGGGATTTCGTCGTCAGCCGGGGTCCCAGCGGCTCTGCCGTCCTCTCGAACTCCGGGTGGGCCGAGGCGCCGGCGCTGGCGACGCGCATCGTGGACCGCACCGGGGCCGGGGACGCCCTCTTCGCCGTGACCTCCCCCTGCGCGCGCCTGGGCATGGCTCCGGAGGTGCTGGCCTTCGTGGGGAACTGCGCGGGAGCCTTGGCCGTGGAGACGGTCTGCAACCGGGAGCCCGTGGACCCGGTCCGCCTGTACAGATTCCTCGAATCCCTCCTCCGATGACCGAGCCGGGGGACCCGCGAAGCGGGTCGGCGAGGAAATGGTTGAAGCTCGGCTCGATCTCGGTCGTCGTCCCCAACTACAACCACGCCCGCTACCTTGGAGAATCCTTGGACGCGATCGCGCGGCAGTCCACGCCCCCGCTGGAGGTCCTGGTCGTGGACGACGCGTCTACGGACGACAGCGTCGCGGTCATCGAGTCCTTCGTCCGCCGCTACCCCTTCATCACGCTGCTCCGCCACGAGGTCAATCAGGGCGTGTTCGGCGCCTTGCGGACCGGCTGGCGGCGCTGCCGGGGGGACTACGTCTCCTTCATCGCGGCCGACGACGTGGTCCGGCCCGGTCTCTTCGAGAAGTGCCTGTCCCTGCTCGCGCGCCATCCCCAGGCGGGGCTGTGCTCGAGCATGGGGCGCATCCTCAGCGCGGACGGCCGGGACCTGGGGCCGTACCATACCCCGATCCCTTCTCCCCGCGAGCGCTACATCAACCCCTCCGAATTCATCGCCGCCTACCTGCGGCACGGCAACTGGGTCCTCGGCTACTCCGCGATCTACCGGAGCGCCGTCGTGGCCGAGTCCGGGGTCTTCGAGCCGGGTTCGGACCTCAGGTGGCACTTCGACGCCTACAAGGTCTTCTACGCCGGAGCCAAGTACGGAGCGTGCTTCATCCCCGAGCCCCTGGTTCTGTGGCGGAGGCTGGAGGATTCCTGGGGGTTCCGGTCCTTGACCCACGCGGGGTTGAGCGGCGCGCTTGAGCACGTGCAGCGCTTGGAGCGGTGCCTGCGGCACCCGCGCTGCGCGGGGCTCTTCCCGAAGGAGTTCTTCCTGGCGCTGTGGCGGCAGTTCGTCGATGTGGCGGTCTATGAGTATCTCCGCAGGTATCCGGATGACCTGCGGCCGCTGTTGGCCCTCGAGTCCCGGGTGCCGCGTCCCTCCTGGCTGGATCGCGCCTACTTCGGGGCGCTGCGCCGGGGCTGGGCCGGCATCGTGGGGACCAAGCTTTATCTGACCCTGCGCAAGCCCTTGGCCGAGCAATGGCGCATCCTGCGCCGCAAGCTCGGCGGCGGCAGGCTTGCCGAGTGATGGCCGAGAAATCCCTCCGTTTCGCGCGCAACATCGGCTTCAACGCCCTGGGGCAGGCGGTCCTGGCCGCGGTGAACTTCTTCGTCGTGCCGTACCTCGTGGGCCGGTTCGGCCTGGAGACCTACGGCATCTACATCATCCTGCACGCGGCCGCGAGCTACCTGACGCTCTCGTCCTTCGGGGCGGGCTCGGCGCTCATCAAGCACGTGGCCGCCTGCCGGGGCGCCCACGACGGCCGGGGCATGCGCGATACCCTGCGCTACGCCGCCTGGGTCTACGTGCTGGGGGCGGGGATGGCGGGCGCGGCCCTGTGGGTGGGCGCGCCCTTCGTGGCCGTCCGCGTCTTCCACGTCCCCGGCCACGCGGTCCCCCTCGCGGTCTTCGTCCTCCGCTGCGCGGCCGCGGGCGGGCTCTTCGTCGGGCTGGGGCAGGGCGCTTCCGCGGTCATGCAGGGCCTGCAGCGCTTCGACTGGCACAACGCCTCGAACGTCCTGCTCAACAGCGCCATGCCCCTGGGCGCCCTGGCCCTGGCCGCGGCCGGGTCGGGCTTGAGCGTCGTGGCCGGCTGGTACGTGGCGCTCAATATCGCGGTCTGCATCCTGGCCTGCGCCGTCGGCTGGCGGCTGCTCCTGCCTTCCCTGGGACAGCCGGCGGGCAAGGGCGTGACTCCCAAGGCCTTCGCTTTCTGGGCGCTGACCGCCTGGAGCGGGGCCTTGGCCTGGATCGTGTCCTACCAGTTCGATAAGATCTTCATCGCGCGCCATCTTTCGCTGAGCGCCTTGACCCTGTACTCGGTCCCAGCGGGTCTGCTCCAGCGGATGCAGATCATCCCGGCCATGGTCGGCGTCGTGGCGATCCCGATGATGAGCGAGCTTCAGGGACCCGACGCCCCCGAGTCCCTGCGCCGAATGTACTTCAAATCCACCCGCTTCGTCCTGTGGGCCAGCCTGCCGATCCTTACGGCCCTGTTCGCGCTCATGCCGCAGTTCCTGTCGTTGTGGCTGGGGGGGAACTTCAGCGACGCGAGCTGCTGGCCGGCGCGGCTGCTGGTGCTCGGGCAGGCCGCCACCCTCCTCAACATGGGCCCCAACACCGTGACCTTCAGCCGGGACCATCCTTGGTACATGCCCGCCTGGGCCTGGAGCCAGGCCCTCTTGAGCCTGCTGGCGTGGTGGATCCTCGTTCCGCGCTACGGGCTGATGGGCGTGGCCTGGGGGTCGCTTGCGGCCGTGGCCCTGCCCACCGCGGTCAACGTCATCGTGGTCAATCGGCGCGTGGTCGGGGTGTCGTCGCGCTGGTTCGCGGCGGAGGTGCTCTACGCTCCCTTCCTCAGCGCCGGGTTGATGTTGGCGGTGATCTTCCCGGTCCACGGCATGGCCACGGGATGGGGACGCCTGCTGGCCGTCATGGCGGCGGGAATCGCGGTCTTCTACGGCGTGACCTGGGCGCTCCTCAACGATGAGGACCGGGGGCTGGCGAAGCGCTTCCTGCGCTGGGAAGTCCGAGGCAGCGCCGCGCCCCGGTCGGAGCGCTAGCCCATGCGGGCGCTGCTCGTGATGCCGGACTACAGGTACGGGGGACCCTACGTCATCTCCTCTGGCCTGATGTACGTCTCCTCCTATCTCAAGCGGCAGGGTTTCGACGTCACCTCCCTCAATCTCAACCACTACGGGCCGGGCAAGCTCAAGGAGGCGCTGGCCGCGGGGGCCTTCGACGTGGTGGCGACCGGCGGCCTGTTCACCTACTATGCGCAGATCCGCGCCGTCATCGGGGTTGCGCGGAGGGAGAGCCCGGGTTCCCGCGTCGTCCTGGGCGGCCCCATCGCCTCGGCCGACCCCGAGTTCGCCCTGGAGTCCCTGGCGCCGGACTACCTGGTCCTGGGCGAGGGGGAGAGGCCCATGGAGGGCCTGCTCAAGGCCCTGGAGGCCGGAGAGGACCCGGCCGCGGTGCCGGGCCTGGCGTTCAAGCGCTCGGGAAGCGTCACGAGCACGCCTCCGGGGGAGCCCGTCGCCGAGCTCGACTCCCTGCCCTGGCCCGACTACGAAGGGTTCGAGTTCGGCCGCTCCGTCGAGCGCAGCCTCTTCGCGAAGGACCCGGGCAGCGTCAGCCCGCATGAGACGCGCCGTCCGGCCCCGGTGATCTCCGGCCGGGGGTGCGCGGCGCAGTGCACCTTCTGCTACCGCCTGACCACCGCCTATCGCTACCGCTCCATCGCCGGCGTGGTCGAGGAGATCCGTCATCTCAAGGACCGCTACGGCGTCAACGAGGTCCTGATCGCCGACGACTTGTTCTCGAGCACCCAGGCGCGGATCCTGGATTTCTGCGCCCGGATCCGGCCGTTGGGCCTGGTCTGGGCGTGCCAGCTCCGCGTCCCGGTCGTGACCGCGCCGCTGCTGCGCGAAATGAAGGAGTCCGGCTGCAACTTCATCGGCTACGGCCTGGAGAGCGCCAGCCCGGCGGTCCTGCGCAGCATGCGCAAGGGCATCAACGTGGCCAAGATGGAGGAGGCGCTGCGCCTCACCAGGGAGGCCGAGATCACGATCCGGGGAAACTTCATCTTCGGCGACCCGGCGGAGACCCCGGAGACCGTGGAGGAGACCCTGAGCTTCTACCGCCGCCACCGCTGGGATTGCAGCAACAGCATCTCGCTGGGGCCGGTCACGCCCTACCCCGGCACGGTCCTCTACCGGGACCTGAGGGCCCGCGGCCGCCTGCGCAACCTCCAGCGTTTCTACGAGACGGACAAGGACGAGAGGGGGCGCTTCGTCAACATGACCTCCATGCCGGACGCCGAGTTCCAGCGCCTGGTGTCCCGCGTCCTGCCCGCCGAGGTCAAGGCCGGCCGGGTCTTCGGCCGGGTGCTGGGCTCGCGGCGCCTGGGGGGCGGCGTCTACGCCTTCTCCTTCCGCTGTCCGCTGTGCGGCCGCGACAGCGACGGCATGCGCCTGGAGGCCGACCCCGCCCACCCGGTGAGCAGCTTCCGCGCGGCCTGCAGGCGCTGTCTCCAGCACTGCTACGTCCCCATGCTCGGCCTCCTCGGCTGGCGCCGGGCCGCGCTCTTCAGCGTCCAGGCCGCGTTGGGGGAGGCATGGGAGCGTTTCAAGGCCACCGATCTCTTCGCCTCGGTCCGCTATCATCCCGCGGTCGACGCGGCGTGGAACCGCTACAAGGAGCGGCTGTCGCGGCGGAGTCTGCGCGAGGGCGGGCCGGGCTTCCACGATCTCGGGTTCCTGGGCTCCATCCGCGCCCGGCTCGGGTTCCTCTGGGAGCTCGCCCGGGGCGCCAGGGACTGACTCCTTCCGGCGTCCTAGCGGGCCAGGAAGTCGTAGGCCTTGCGGCTCCGCTCCATCTTCATGGTCTTCATGTTGTAGTAGCGGTCCGCGTCGATGTCCGCGAACTCGGCTGTCTCCAGCCGGGCGCGGAGTTCGCGCACTTCCCGCCTGATCGAGCTGACCGGCCGGTAGCCCAGGGTCCGGCTGATCTTGGCAGACGAGATGTGGTAGTCCCGCTGGTCCGTGCCGGCGCTCGTCTGGATGGCGGGCTTCAAATCGGCGAGTTCGTTCTGGACGGCCTGGGCGATCTCGATGACCTTGAGGTTCTCGAATCCGAAATTGAACGTCCTGCCGTTGATGGACTCCGCCGGCGCGTCGAGGAGGCCGCCATAGAGGTTGATCATGTCGGTCATGCCGACGTTGGGCCTGCGCTGCTGCCCGCCGTACACCGTGATGACGCGCTTGCGCACCGCGTCCGCGGTGAGCTTGTTGACCGTCAGGTCGAATCGTTGGCGGGGGGAATAGCCGCAGATGGTGGCGGGCCGGACGTTGACCGTCGTGAAATCCGGGGCGTGCGCGGCGACGACCAGCCATTCGGCGAGCATCTTGTACTTGGAGTAGAAGGTCAGCGGTTCGGGCTCGAGGTCCTCGGTGACGTCCGCCTCCTTCTTGATGCCGAAGACGCTGCTGCTGGAGGCGTTGATGAAGCGCCGGACGCCCCGCGCCCGGGCGAGGGACAGCAGCAGGCCCACCGCGTCGAAATTGACCTGCTTCGTCAGGGTCTCGTCCACCTGGCCCGTCGGGTCGTTCGAGATGGCGGCCAGGTGGATGACCGTGTCCGCGCCCTGGACCGCTCCTTCCACGGCCCGGGGGTCCCGGATGTCCGCCCGGATGGTCTCCAGGCGGCTCCGCCGGTCCGCGGATCCGGGCATGGCTTGAAGCGCTTTGAGGCCCGCGTCCCCGTAGAGGAACAGGTCGATGACCCGGACGCGGTGGCCTTGTTCGAGGAGGTGCGGGGTCAGCCGGCTCCCCACGTAGCCGAACCCGCCGGTGATGAGCACGGTATGCGTGGACATGGGCCTATGGTATCAAAGTAGGGCGGATGGGAGCGACAGGGCGGCCAACTTGGCTATAATCTCCGCATGGCCGAGAAGGCGGTGGTCCTGGGCAGCAACTCTTTCTCCGGCAGCCACTTCGTGGACCTGCTGCTGAACGAGGGCTTGGAGGTGCTGGGGATCAGCCGTTCACCCGAGCCGCATGCCGCGTTCCTGCCCTATCGTCGGAATCCCCGCCTGGCCGCTTTCCGGTTCCTCCAACTCGACCTGAACAGGGACCTCGACCGCCTGCTCGTCGAGACCGACGCCTTCCGCCCCGAATACCTCGTCAACTTCTCGGCCCTCGGCATGGTGGCGCAATCGTGGCAGGCGCCGGCCCAGTGGTTCGAGACGAACGCCCTCGCCATGGTGCGTCTGCACGAGGCGCTCCGGAAGCGCTCCTACCTCAAGAAGGTCGTCCATGCGTCCACGCCCGAGGTCTACGGCTGCACTTCGGGGCGCATCACGGAGGACGCCCCCTACAATCCCAGCACTCCCTACGCGGTGTCCAAGGCCGCCTGCGACATGATCCTGCTGGCGTTCGCGCGCAACTACGGCTATCCGGCGGTCCTGACCCGGTCGGCCAACGTCTACGGTCCCGGCCAGCAGCTCTACCGCGTCGTCCCGCGCTGCGTCATGGCGGTCCTGACCGGCCGCCCGCTCGATCTGCAGGGCGGAGGGGAGTCCCGGCGCTCCTTCATCCACATCCGCGACGTGGCCGCCGCGATGCTGGCGGCCGCGCGGCGTTCCCCGGCGGGCGCGATCTACCATCTGGGGACCGAGACCGAGGTCACGATCCGGGGGCTCGTCGAAGCGGTCTGCCGCCGCATGGGCGCTGATTTCGCCGCGGTCGTCAAGCCCGCGCCGGCCCGGGCCGGCCAGGACGGCGCGTACCTGCTCGACTGCGGCCGGGCGCGGGCCGAGCTGGCCTGGAGGCCGCGGCTCTCCCTGGAGGAGGGCCTGGATGAGACCATCGCCTGGGCCCGGGAAAACCTGTCGGACCTCAAGGGGCAGCCTCTCGACTATGTCCACAAACCCTGAGTCGGCGCGGCTCTAGGCTGAGCCGGATCCGGCCCTGCCGGCCAGGGTCTTCTCGACGCCTTCATCGAGGCTCGTGAATTCGAGGCCCGGAGCGAGGCCGGTCAACAGGGAGTTGTCGAAGCCGTGGTCGACCTTGCCCTTCGTCCGGGGCCGCGAAGTGATCCGGGGCCGGCGTCCCGTGAGGCGGCTGACGACGTCGATGGCCTCGGTGAAACTGTAGCTGACGCCGGCCGCTATGTTGACGATGCCGGAGAAGTCCCCCAGGAGCGACCGGCGCGCCGTCTCGGCCACGTCGTCGATGAACAGGAATTCCCGCCGTTCGGAGCCGTCCCCCCACAGGGTGATCTCCCGGCCGGCCAGGATGTCCGAGACGAAGCGGCCCGGCCCGTAGGCCGGGACGCGTTCCCCTGGCCCGTAGACCATCGGGGGCCGGAGGCTGACGAAGGAGCCCTGACCCGGCTCGGCCAGCAGCCTCGTCAGGAGGGTTTCGGCCGCGATCTTCGCCGCCCCGTAGTAGGAACGCGGGATGACCGGGGTCCGCTCCGTGATCCGGAGGTTGTGCACGTCCTCGCCGTAGACCGCCGCGGAGCTCAGGTAGACCAGCCGGGCCACGGGGCGCTCCTTGAGGATCCGGCACAGGCCGAGGGTCATGGCCAGGTTCCTGGAGAAGCTCTCCAGATCGTCGCCGAATTGACGCTTGACGGCCGAGCAGAAGGCCACGGCGGTCTCGGGGGTGAAGAGCCCCCGGCTCCGGGCCGCGGACTCTTGGTCGTTCAGGTCGAGCTCGGAGGACGAGAGCCCGACGATCTCCAGGTTCGGGCAGGTCTCCTTGAGGCGCGCCTCCAGCCGTCGTCCGATGAAGCCCGTGTGCCCGAGGATCAGGACGCGGCGCGGGGGCATGTCAGTCCTCCTTTGGGTCCCGGAGACGGCCGAGCTTCTCCGGCAGATCAGGGATCCTGCCGTCCAGGAACGACGAGAATCCGAACTGCTTTTCCCGGAATGACCAGTACGGATCCTTCAGCAGCGCGGCGGCCGCGGCGCGGGAGGTTTCCAGCCCCTCCCGGCGGGGGCCCTTCAGGCGGCTCTTGAGATAGTGGTTCGTGCAGGCCATCAGGGCGTCCTCGGGGTAGGCCTTGTGGAGCATCTCGAGCCACGAGATCATGGCCTTGAGCATGGCCGGCGATTCGCAGCGCAGGCACGGGTTGAGGAGGAAGTTCGCTACCGTGTTGAACGCGAACCATATCTCCGGGATCCAGGCGCGCGGAGGGACGCCGCCCTGGTCGATGTCGAAGACCTCGTAGCCGGTCGGGGCGCCTTCGGCGAGACGGAAATCGCGGAACAGGCCGCCCCGGGCGGGGTTGAGGTCGGTGTCCCTGGGGTCCCTCCACGGCTCCGGGCGTCCCGGGGACAGCTCGGTGTTCTTGATGGGCTGATACATGAAGAAGCTGTGCCAGTGCAGCCGGGACTTGAGCGCCACGCTCAGGGAGTCGAGCATCTGGCCGAAGCGCTCGTCCGGCAGGCCCAGTATGAAATTGACGACCACGAAGATGTCGGGATAGCCCCGCGCGAGCCGGGCGAACCGGAGGAACTGCGCGACGCTGGCAGGTTTGCGCACCCTCTTGAGGATCTCCGCGTTGCCGGATTCCAGCCCCACCTTGAAGCCGATGCACCCCGAGCGCCGGAAGGCCTTGTAGAGGTCGTCGTCGATGGAGCTCACGATGAGACCGTTGTTGGCGGCCCAGGTGATCCCCGGCAGGCGGGAGGCCATCTCGTCGAAGAGGGCCAGCGTCTCCGTCCTGTCGAAGAGGAGGTCGTCGTCGAGCCAGTCGAAGTGCTCGATGCCGTGCTTCTCGCGCAGGTGGGCCATCTCGTCGACCACCTCCCGGTGGCCGCGCAGGCGGACGCCCTTGCCGCAGAAGCCGCGCACCCCGCAGAAGGCGCAGCTGCCCCGGCACCCGCGCTTGGCGAGGACCGGCGAGAATGGGACGTCGACGCCGTTCATGCGGGAGAAATTGC
Source organism: Elusimicrobiota bacterium (assembly GCA_016209035.1). Lineage (GTDB taxonomy): Bacteria > Elusimicrobiota > Elusimicrobia > UBA1565 > UBA9628 > JACQWX01. The sequence goes on from JACQWX010000016.1 coordinate 16,668, forward strand.
TGATGGAGCCGGCTTGATGGTAGCGCGCGATCGGGATGAGCTCGTACTCCCGGCGGATGTCCATGTCCACCGGGCCGCCGGAGACGGACGGCGTCGCGCGGATGGCCCCGTCCCCGTCCTTGAACACCAGGTTCACCGGCTCGCCGCCGCCCCGGAGGAAGCGGTAGAAGCCTTCCAGGCTCGGCTCCCCCTCGTGGAGGAAGACGATGTCCGCCAGGCCCTTCTCGATGATGGCCTCCGGGTCGGCCGTGGCGGCCACCCCGCCGGCGGCCAGGCACAGGCCCGGGAACTCCGCCTTGATGAATCCGCAGATCTGCGAGAACTCGGGCCAGGTCGAGTCGAACATGAACGACACGCATACCAGCGGCTTGCGGTAGCGATGGATGGCTTCGCGCAGCCGGGAGCGGCACAGGCCGCGGATGTCGGGATGCTCATCCTGCGCGGCCCGCAGGGCCGCGTAGTTGAGGTCCAGGATGTGGTGCGGCATCCCCAGTTTCTTGAAGCACGCCCCGAGATAGAGGAGGGCGTGCGGGGGGTAGGCGAAGAATCTGCGGTTCCGGGCCGCGGCGGGGTCGAGCAGTTCCAGCCGGACCTGCGGGATGTTGATGAGGACCGCGGCCTCCTGCAGCTCGAAGCGCCGGCTCCATTGCTCGAGCTCCCGGAGGGTCGGGGCCATGCCTTCCAGCCGGGGCTTCATGGCGCCTTGCGGCGCCGCGGCGACGCGGGGCCGTCGCCGCCTATGTCCACGGGCTCGGCGTAGCGCGGCGACACGGCCCTCTCGTCCGAGGGCTCATCCCAGACATTGCAGTCCTTGCAGATGCGGATCCGGGACTTGCTCCCCTTGAGGTGCGCCTGCCTGATGTCGTTCATGCGCTCGGAGCGCCACAGCCCGGCGATGCCGTCCTTTAGGACGCTGCCGACCTGGAACTTGGCGTTGAAGTCCACATTGCACAACGGTACGTCGCCGTTGGTAAAGATCACCATCAGGGACCACAGGGCCACGCAGGGCAGGTTGGGCTCGTAACTCCGGGCGACGGGCGTGAACCCCGTCAGCTGGCTTCCCCAGTTGAAGATGTTGTGGTAGTACACGCGGTCGGACGGGCCCAGGCGCTTGGACCAGAACTCTTGATACGCCGGCCACTCGTCCCGGTTGCTCCGCTGGCGGATCATGCGCATCCAGATCCGCGTCCGGGGGCGCAGCTGGTCGCGCAGCCCGATGAAGCGCAGGGCGTTGGCCATGACTTCCTCGAAGACGAGCCGGGACCGGATGGCCTCGAAGGTCTTCTTGTCCAGGCTGTCGATGGACATGATGACGGTGTCCAACCCGGCCCCGAGCAGCTCTTTGGACCTGGCCTCGTCGAGCAGGGAGACGTTGGTGCTGACGCAGACGTTCTTCACCCCGCCGTCCTTGAGCATGGACACCCGCGGGCCGAGCTTCTTGTCGAGGAGCGGCTCGCCGTCGCGGTAGAGGTTGACCCGCTTCAGGTCGCCGGCGTGCTCGATCGCCTCCCGGGCGATCTTGCCGAAGAGCTCGTCGGTCATGGGGCGGCCGGCGCGCTTCCAGTGGGTGATGGTGCACATGGGGCACCGGGCGTTGCAGGCGTTGACGGTCTCGATCTCCAGGTAGCTCGGAAAGCGTAGGAGCCCGTCATAACTGGACCGGGTGGCGATGCGTTCGACCAGGTATTCCTTCAGTCCGGACTCGTTGGTGGCCACGAAGCGATGTAATCTACCAAATCACGCTCCGCAATCCAACCGGCCGGGGGCGGCGCAGTCGCCGGGACAATTATTGTAGACTAGTAGAAACCCCATGACACGTCCCATTCCCATCACTCACAGGAAGGGACTGTCCCGCAAGGCGGGACGCCATCATTCGGCCAAGCCGGCGCGCAAGATACTGATCCTGGGCGGCTCCGGCTTCGTCGGCAGGCGCCTCTTCGCGCGGCTGGGGCCGGAGGGCGCCGTCGCCACCTACAACAGGAACCCCATCAGCGGGGGGATCCGGTTCGACGCGGTGTCCATGAGGCTTCCCGACGTCGTCCCGGACCCGGATAGCGTCGGCGCCGGCGTCATCCTCCTCGGGGACACGAGCGCCGACCGCTGCGCGCGGGACCTCGAGCGCTCCCACGAGCTCAACGTCGTGAGCGTCCAGGCGGTCATCGACGTCCTGCGGGGATGGGGGAAGAAGATCCTCTTCACCTCGAGCGAGTACGTCTTCGACGGCGAGCGGGGGGGCTACGACGAGCTCTGCCCGCCCGGCCCCATCCTTGCCTACGGCAGGCAGAAGCTCGAAGTGGAGCGCTATCTCGCGGAGCGCGATCCGGGCGCCCTGATCCTGCGCCTGGCCAGGGTGGTGAGCGCGCGGCCGGGGGACAAGACGCTGCTCAGCAGCTGGCTGCCGGCCATCGCGAAGGGAGGCGTGATCCGCTGCGCAGGCGATCAGGCGTTCTCGCCCTTGTTCGCCGATGACGCCGTGACGGGCATCCTGCGGGCCCTCGACCTGGACCTGCGCGGGATATTCCATCTCGCCGGGCCCCGGCCCTACCGGCGCATCGAGTTGCTGGAGATGCTGCTGGCCCAGATGCGCAAGCACGGCCCCGTGAGCGTGGAGATCGAGCCCTGCGGCGTCAACGACTTCCCGCTGAAGGAAAGACATCCGATCGACGTGTCCCTCGATCCGGCCAAGTTCATCAAGGCGACCCGGTGCCGGTTCCGCGGCATGCCGTGGGTCTGCAGGGAACTGGTCAAGGCGGCCCGAGCCCAAGCATGGTCCCCATCGTAGACCTCGACGACCCGAAGACGGTCCTCTTCGACGGCGCCGGCCGGTCGGCGGCGTTCTTCTGCAAGGGGGGCTCGCTGGCGGTGGGGAACCGGCTCTTGGGGCAGCTGCGCGAGTACGCCCGAGCGCGCGGCGGGGCGAACGTCCGGCTCTGCCTTCATGAGGGACCCCGGGCGTCGTTCCACGAGATGATCATACTCGAGCATCGGGGGAGATACCGCCGCCCGCACAAGCATCCGTCGAAGCACGAGTCCCTGCATCTCGTCGAGGGGGAGTTGGGGGTGTTCGTCTTCGGCGAAGACGGCGGGCTCGCCTGCGGGGAGCGCCTGGACGGCCGGGGGAGCTTCCTGTTCTGGATCGAGCCCGACGCCTATCACTCGGTCGTGCCGCTGTCGGAGGTCGTCATCTACCACGAGTGCAAACCGGGTCCGTTCCTGAGGGACTCGGACAACGTCTCGGCGCCCTGGGCGCCGGACGGCTCGGACCCTGAGGCCGCGCAGGCCTATCTTGAGAATCTGCGCACGGCCCTTCCTTAAAGATATCGCGCCATGACTGAGAGAGCGTCGTTGGAAGCCTTGAGCCGGAGGATCCGGAGCAAGGTCGTCGAGATGTCCCACAAGGCCAAGACGCCGCACTTGGGGTCGGCCTTGTCCTGCGTCGACATCCTGGTGGCGGCCTACTGGGAGGCCCTGAGGATCGACCCCAAGCGCCCCTGCGACCCGGACCGGGACCGGCTGGTCTTCAGCAAGGGGCACGCGATGACGGCCCTCTACGCGGTCTTGGCCCATCGGGGATTCTTCCCCGTGGAGGCGCTGGATACCTACGCCGAGCCTGGCGACAGGCTGACCGAACACTCCGCGCCCGGCTGCGTGCCGGGGTTGGAGGCGGCGACCGGCTCGCTCGGGCACGGCTTGCCCCTGGGCGTGGGCATGGCATTAGGCGGCAGGATCCAGGGACGCTCCCACCGCGTCTGCGTGGTCATGAGCGACGGGGAATGCGACGAGGGCTCGGTCTGGGAGGCCGCGTTGCTCGCCGGCGCGCAGAGGCTGGAGCGGCTCGCCGCCGTCGTGGACTACAACAAGTGGCAGGCGACGGGACGGTCCAACGAAACCATGGCGCTGGCCCCGCTGCGCGAGAAATGGCAGGCTTTCGGTTGGAGCGCCCGCGAGGTCGACGGGCACGACCTGGGAGCCCTGGCGGGCGTCCTGACCCGTGTCCCGGACGGCACCGGGAAGCCCGTGGCGGTCGTCGCCCACACCGTCAAGGGCAAGGGCGTGTCCTTCATGGAGGACGACAACGATTGGCACTACCGCATCCCCAGCAAGGGGGAATGCGAGGCCGCCCTCAAGGAGCTGGAGCGCGGGCCCTCCGGCGGGACGGCCCGATGAGGAACGCCTTCGCGGCCGAGGTCACCCGGTTGGCGGCGGAGCTGCCTCAACTGGTGCTCCTGTCCGGCGACATCGGCAACCGCCTCTTCGACGAATACAAGGCGCGTTTCGGCCCGCGGTTCCTCAACTGCGGGGTGGCCGAGGCCGACATGATCGGCGTGGCGGCGGGCATGGCCATGTGCGGCCTGCGGCCGGTCGTCTACACGATCGCGTCCTTCCTCGCCACCCGCGCCTTCGAGCAGATCCGGGTCGACCTGTGCTACCACCGGCTGCCGGTCGTGCTCGTCGGAGTGGGCGGCGGGTTCGCCTACGCGTCGCTGGGCGCGACCCATCATTCAACCGAGGAAGTCGGCTGCCTGCGCCTCCTCCCCAACATGACGGTCGTCTGCCCCGGGGACCCGACGGAGGTGAGGCTGGCCCTGGCCGCGGCCCTGCGCCGGGAAGACCCCGTCTACATCCGGATCGGGAAGAAGGGCGAGCCGTCCGTGCACGCGGGCGAGCCGGCCTTCTCGATCGGCAAGGGCATCGTGGTGCGCGAGGGCGCGCAGGTGTGCCTGGTGAGCACGGGCGCGATGCTGCCGGCGGCCGTGGCCGCGGCCGAGGCGCTCTCCCTCCGGGGCGTGTCGGCGCAGGTCGTCAGCATGCACACGGTCAAGCCCCTGGACCATGGGCTCCTGGCCGGCGTCTTCTCGCGCTGCCGGGTGGTGGCGACCGTAGAGGAGCACAGCCTGCTCGGCGGGCTGGGCGCAGCGGTGGCGGAATGGCTGGCGGACCGATCCCTTGATGTCGGCGGGACCGCGGAGCCCGGGGCGCGTCTCGTGAGGTTCGGCGCCGCGGACGAGTTTTTCAACGTGGCCGGGTCGCAGGAAGACGCGCGCGCGCATTTCGGCCTGACGCCCCGGCACATCGCCGAGCGGGTGCTCAAGGCCATGGGCTCGTTACGAAACAAGTGACACGATTCGGAGGCCGATGAAGACGCTGGCCGCGGTCCTCGTGGATACGGGCAAGCCCCTGGTCTTGGCGGAGCTGGAGATCCCGGCCCTGCAGCCTGGGCAGGTGATCGTGGAGATCGGCTTCAGCGGCGTCTGCCACACCCAGCTCCTGGAGAGCCGCGGATACCGCGGCAAGGACGCCTTCCTTCCTCATTGCCTCGGCCATGAGGGGAGCGGCACGGTCGTCGAAATCGGGCCCGGCGTGAGCAAGGTGGCGCCCGGCGACCAGGTGATCCTCTCATGGATGAAAGGCTCCGGAGCCGACGTCAATAGGGTGGTCTACCGCTGGGGCGACCGCCAGGTCAATGCGGGAGGCGTCACGACGTTCGGCCGGCATGCGGTGGTCAGCGAGAACCGGCTGACGGTCACGCCTCCGGGCATCTCGCCGCGCGAGGCGGCCCTCCTGGGCTGCGCGGTGCCGACGGGGCTCGGGGCCGTCCTGAACACGGCGGCCCCAAAGCCAGGGCAGAGCCTCGCCGTCTTCGGGGTGGGCGGCATCGGGCTGTGCTCCGTCGCCGGCGCCGTGATGGCCGGCTGCGCGCCCATCATCGCTCTCGATGTCAAGAAGGACAGGGTCGAGGCCGCAAGGTCGCTGGGGGCAAGCCACGGCTTTCTGGTCGGTCTCGACGATGTCGCCGAGGGGATCAAGAAGGCCTGTCCCGGAGGCCTTGATTTCGCCATCGAGGCGAGCGGCCGGCCGGAGGCCATGAGGCAGGCCCTTTCCAGCGTCCGTCCCCGCGGCGGCACGTGCGTCATCGTCGGCAACGCCCGTCACGGGGAGAGGCTCGATATTGAGCCCATGGAGTTCAACCTCGGGAAACGCCTTCTGGGCACCTGGGGCGGCGACAACATGCCGGACCGGGATTTCCCGCGGTACGCCGAGATCGTGCGCGCAGGCTCGCTCGACCTGAAGCCCTTCCTGTCGGCGTCCTACCTGCTGGAGGCCGTCAATGAGGCGCTCGACGACCTGGAGGCCGGCCGGGTCCTGCGACCCTTGATCGAGATGGCATGCTGATCGGGATCGATCTTGACAACACGATCGTCTCCTACGACGAGGTCTTCCATCAGGCGGCCCTTGAGAAAGGGCTGATCCCGGCCGGGCTTCCTCGCGCCAAGGGGAGCGTTCGAGACTGCCTGCGCGGCAAGGGCCAAGAGGAGGAATGGACCGCTCTTCAAGGCTACGTGTACGGCCCCCGGATGTCCGGCGCAAGACCTTTCCCCGGCGCGCTGGAGTTCCTCGCGGAGTGTCGCTGGCGGGGAATCCCGGTCCGCGTCATCAGCCACAGGACCCTTCAGCCGTTCCGCGGCCCGGACTACGACCTGCACCAGGCGGCCTACCGATGGATGGAGGAGCAAGGCTTCTTCGATCCCCTCCGGATCGGCCTGTCCCGCGAGCACGTTCACCTGGAGCTGACCAAGCGCGAGAAGTGCGAGCGCATCGCCCAGATGGGCTGCAGCCATTTCGTCGACGACCTTCCGGAGTTCCTCGCGGACCCGTCGTTCCCGGAGGGGTTGGAGCGCTTCCTGTTCGATCCCGGCGGGTCCGCCGCCGTCCTCGAAGGCGCGCAGGGTCCTCCTCTCGATCCCCGCGTCCGGAGGGTCGCGTCCTGGGCCGAGCTCGCCGGCATCCTGCTTCCCCAGCCGGCGGATCCCTCGCCGTCCGTCGACGAGGCCTCGTTGATCCGCAGCGTCGACCGGATGCTCCCAGTGCTGGGGATGGGGAGGGCGCGGGGCCTGCACCGCGTCCCCGGGGCGGCCAACAACCAGGCCTTCCGCGTGGAGACGAGCCGCGGGAGCGTCTTCCTCAAGAAGTATTTCTTCGATCCCGCCGACCCTAGGGACCGTCTCCGAGCGGAATTCGGGTTCTCGCGGTTCGCGTGGTCCTGCGGACTGCGCTGCCTGCCGATGCCGCTGGACTGCGACACCTCGCAGCGCCTGGGGCTCTACGAGTTCATCGAGGGCGAGCGCGTCGAGGCCGGGCGCGTGACCGAGAGGATGGTGTCCGAGGCCCTGGATTTCTTCCTGGAGCTCAACCGCCACCGGTCGTCGCCGCAAGCCCTCGTCCTTTCCGAGGCGTCCGAGGCCTGCTTGAGCATCGACGACCACCTGACCTGCGTGGACAGGCGGCTTGGGCGCCTCCTCTCGGTCAAGGAGGCCTCGGACCTCGACCGGCGGGCGCTCGAGTGGGTGCGGAGGGAGTTGCTCCCCGCCTGGCAGAAGGCCGCGGAGTCCATCCGGTCTCGGGCGCGGGTTTCGTGCGGGAACCTGGGAGAGCGCGTCGCGGACTCCCAGAGGGCCTTGTCCCCGAGCGATTTCGGCTTCCATAACGCCCTTTTGGCCGAAGACGGACGGCTGCGCTTCATCGACTTCGAGTACGCGGGCTGGGACGACCCGGCCAAGACGATCTGCGACTTCTTCTGCCAGCCCGCCGTGCCGGTGCCGTGGGAGCATCTGGGGTCTTCCCTGGGGCGGATGTGGGAGACCTTCCCCATGGCCGAGGGCATTCGCCGGCGCGTCGCCCTGGTCCTGCCGGCGCATCTCGCGAAGTGGTGCTGCATCCTCCTCAACGATTTCCTCCCGGTCGGCAGCCGCCGGCGCGTGTTCGCCGGCCAGGCGGAGGATGAGCTGAGCCGGAAGGAATGTCAGCTGGGCAAGGCCCAGGCCGCCTTGAAGCGGCTGCGGGACCAAATTGAGAGTGCCTAAGAAAACTGTAGGGGGTCTCGGAGGCCCGAGCCTGCGCCGGATTCGAGGAGCGACGAGGGAGCATGCCGGTAGGCATGTGACCGAGGAGCGACGAAGATGCCGGCCGGGATCGGGCCTCCCCCTCCTTGAGAGTTTCGCCGGCTTTACCGGCGAAACTTCTAGGGAAGGGGCGGGCGGCTTTTGCCCGCTGGCGGCGTTGCGCTCGCCTTACAGGCCTACTGGCCTGCTCGGCTCGCGCGCCTTGCCGCCGGGCCAAATCCGCTCCGCCGAGACCCCCTACAGTTTTCTTAGGCACTCTAGGGCGGTGGAATGAACATGGCTTACATCGATTTCGTGTCCGTTCTTCACAAGCGCACCGAAAGGGACTACCTGGGCAGGGTGAACGAGTTCCCCAAGGCCGAGGCGGCCAAGGTCGCCAAGCAGTTCGGCGCCGAGTATTGGGACGGCGACAGGAGGTTCGGCTACGGCGGCATGCGCTATGACGGCCGCTGGCGCCCCGTGGCGGAGGCCATGGCCAAACACTACGGGCTCAAGGCGGGCGACAAGGTCCTGGACGTCGGCTGCGGCAAAGGCTTCCTGCTCCATGAGTTCACCCAGGCGGTCCCAGGGGTCGTCGTGGCCGGCATCGACATTTCGCCCTACGCCGTCGAACATTCCAAGGAGGAGGTGCGAGCGTTCCTTCGGGTCGGCAACGCCAATCATCTGCCTTTCGAGAACGCAAGTTTCGACCTGGTCGTCTCCATCACGACCCTTCACAACCTGCGCTGTTTCGACCTGGAGGCGTCTGTGAAGGAGGTCGAGCGGGTGGGACGGCGGGCGAAATACGTCGTGGTGGAGTCCTATCGGACCGAAGAGGAGAAGGTCAACCTCCTCTACTGGCAGCTCACCTGCGAGAGCTTCTATTCGCCGGCGGAATGGGAGTGGTGGTTCAAGCGCTGCGGCTACACCGGAGACCATTCCTTCATCTTTTTCGAGTAGGATGTCGGCCCGGGCGCTTGGCACCTATGTTGCAACTATAATAGGGGTCAGGTCTTGAAATTTGAAAATTCAGAGGTGGCTTTCCGATGACGTCCAATAAGAAACTGCAGGGATGGGTGAAGAAGACCGCCGAGATGTGCCAGCCGGACAAGGTCCGCTGGTGCGACGGCTCGCAGGAAGAATACGACCGGCTTATGGCCGAGATGGTCAAGGCCGGCATGGCCGTCAAGCTGAACGAGGGCAAGCGCCCCAACAGCTACTATTTCCGCTCCAACCCGGGCGACGTCGCGCGCGTGGAGGCTAGCACCTTCATCTGCTCGAAGAAGAAGGAAGACGCCGGCCCGACAAACAACTGGTGCGACCCGGAGGAGATGAAGGCCAAGCTGACCAAGTTCTACGCCGGTTGCATGAAGGGCCGGACCCTCTACGTCATCCCTTTCAGCATGGGCCCGCTGGGCTCCAAGATCGCCTACATCGGCGTGCAGCTGACGGACTCGCCCTACGTGGTCTGCAACATGCGGATCATGACCCGCATGGGCAAAGGCGTGCTCGACGTCCTCGGCGACGGCGACTTCGTGCCGTGCCTGCACTCGGTCGGCGCCCCATTGAAGCCGGGCGAGAAGGACTCCGCCTGGCCCTGCGACGCCAACAACAAGTACATCGTGCACTTCCCCGAGGAGCGCATGATCTGGTCCTACGGGAGCGGCTACGGCGGCAACGCCCTCCTGGGCAAGAAGTGCTTCGCGCTTCGCATCGCGTCGGCCATGGCCCGCGACGAGGGCTGGCTGGCCGAGCACATGCTCATCCTGGGGATCACCAACCCCAAGGGGGAGAAGAAGTACTTCGCGGCGGCCTTCCCGAGCGCCTGCGGCAAGACCAACCTGGCCATGCTCATCCCGAGCATGCCGGGCTGGAAGGTCGAGTGCGTGGGAGACGACATCGCGTGGATGAAGTTCGGCCCGGACGGCCGGCTCTACGCCATCAACCCCGAGTACGGTTTTTTCGGAGTGGCTCCCGGCACCTCGATGGAGTCGAACAAAAACGCCATGCTCTCAGCGACGAAGAACGCCATCTTCACGAACACGGCCCTGACCCCGGAAGGCGACGTGTGGTGGGAGGGGATGACCGAGGAGAAGCCCGCGAAGCTGACGAGCTGGCTGGGCGAGGAGTGGACCCCGGCCTCCGGCAAGGTGTCCTCCCACCCCAACGCCCGCTTCACGGCCCCCGCGGGCCAATGCCCGGTCATCGACCCTCAGTGGGAGGATCCGAAGGGCGTTCCCATCTCGGCCTTCTTCTTCGGAGGCCGCCGGGGGAGCGTGGTGCCCCTGGTCATCGAGTCCTTCAGCTGGCAGCACGGCACCTTCCTGGGCGCCACGGCTTCCTCGGAGATGACCGCGGCCGCGGTCGGCAAGGTCGGGGAGCTGCGGCGCGACCCTATGGCCATGCTGCCGTTTTGCGGCTACCACATGGGCGACTACTTCGCGCATTGGCTTAGACTCGGCAAGAAGGCCGACCCCAAGAAGCTCCCGAGGATCTTCTACGTCAACTGGTTCCGCAAGTCCAAGGAGGGCCGCTTCCTGTGGCCCGGCTACGGCGAGAACTCCAGGGTCCTCAAGTGGGCCTTCGAGCGGCTCGACGGCACGGCCAAGGCCGTGGAAACCCCCATCGGCTTTCTGCCGGCCAAGGACGCCATCGACACCTCCGGCATGAGCGTCTCCAAGGAGGCGATGGACGAGCTCAACCGCGTCGACACCGAGGCCTGGAGAGCCGAGGTCGACTCGATCAAGGGCCACTTCGACAAGTTCGGCGACAGGCTCCCGCAGGGCATGAAGGAGGAGCTCGAGTCGCTGGGCAAGCGTCTGAGCAAGGCGCCCTGCTGCGCTTGAGAGACCCGATCACGGGCGGGATGATGGCCAGACCAGCGCAAGACCTCGTCTTCTCTCTGCGGTTCCGGGGGCTGCGCGCATCCTCCTTCATCCTCAACGGGCTCGGCCGCGAGGTGGACGGCTGCCCGGTCTACGAGTGGCGTCAGCCCTGCTTGACGACGATCCCCTCGATCACGTTGGCCACGTCCTCGCAGCGGTCGATGGCCTCCTCGACGACCTCGTAGATCTCCTTCCACTTGATGACCTCGAGGGGATCGGGCTTCCCCTTGAAGAGCTTGGTCATGGCCAGGGCCAGGAAATTGTCGCCCGCGTTCTCCAGGCGGTTGATCTCGATGCAGTAGTCGAGGATGCGGCGGGTGTGGCTGAGGTCGTTGAGATGGCCGACGGCCCTGCGGATGCACTCCACGGACTGGTGCACGGTGTCGGCCATGGCGACGAGGTCCTCCGTGGTGCGCTCCACGCCGTAGAGCTGCATCCGGAAGGAGAGCGACTGCAGGATGTCCACGACGTCGTCCATCTCGGAGGCGAGCTTGTGGATGTCTTCGCGGTCGAAGGGCGTCACGAAGGTGCGGTTGAGCTTGTCGATGATCTCGTGGGCCGTGATGTCGGCCTCATGCTCGATGTCGCGCAGCCGGTCGAAGGCGGGGGACTGCAGGCTCCAGTTGAGGACCAGGTCCTTGAAGACCTTGGCGGCCTCCACGTTGTGGGACGCCTGGGTCTCGAACAGCTCGAAGAACTTCTCTTCCTTGGGGATCAGGTTGAAGCCCATGCTCACCTCCGGTTGTTTGCCATGATCTCGCGGATCAGCGCGGTCGTGGAATAGCCTTTCTTCAGCCGTACCCTGACGACCCTCCCCGCGTCCTTCGTCCCGGCGATGCGGTCCGAAGGATAGTCCGCTCCCTTGACCAGGACGTCGGGCCGCAGGGCGGCGATCAGGCGGGCCGGCGTGTCCTCGGCGAAGGCGACGACGGCGTCGACGGATTCGAGCGCGGCCAGGACCGCGGCGCGGTCATTCCAGGCGTTCAAGGGGCGGCGGGGGCCTTTTATCCTGCGCACCGAGGCGTCGGTGTTGACGCCCACGACCAGCCGGTCGCCGAGCCGCCGGGCCCTCTCCAGCAGCTGGACATGGCCGGCGTGGAGGACGTCGAAGACGCCGTTGGTGAATACCAGTCTCTGGCGCCTCCGGCGCCAGAAGGCCGCGCGGGAAAGCAGTCTCGGCAGCGACCGAGTAATGAGCTTGCGGGGAACGCTCATGGAGAATTCCTTGAGCCGGCTGGCCCCCTCAATGCTCGCCTCCCCGTATGGGAGGCTCGCGAAATGGGATACAAAGCGTCCTCGATGATGGAAGCCCAAATCTGGAGGATGGTGATGTGCGCTTCCTGGATGCGGGCGACCGTGTCGGACGGGACGCGCACGCACACGTCGACCAGGGCCTTGAGCTTGCCGCCGCGCGCGCCGGCCAGCCCGATGGTCCTGATGCCCATGCGCCGGGCGGCCGAGACCGCCAGGAGCACGTTGGGGGAGTCGCCTGAGGTGGAGATCGCCACGGCCGCGTCCCCGGCTCGGCCGAGCGCCGCAAGCTGGCGGCGGAAGACCTCCTCGTAGCCGAAGTCGTTGGCGATGGCGGTCAGGTTCGAGGTGTTGACGGTGAGCGCGACCGCGTCGATGGGCGGGCGGTTGCGGGCGTAGCGGCCGACCAACTCGGCCGCGAAGTTCTGGGCGTCGCAGGCCGACCCGCCGTTGCCGAAGGTGATGATCCTGCGCCCCTTCCTGAGAGCGGCGAGCAGGATGGAGGCGGCGCGGGCGATCTCGGGGGCCTGGCCGGCCGTCGCCGCGAGGACCCGGGAGCTCTCCCTTAACTGCGCTGAGATAATCAGCGTGGGAAAGCTCCGCTTTCCCACGCTTGAGTCTGGCGTTCTCCGTTTCATGGAACCGGGTGCATCTCCTTCTTTTCCTTCATCGCGTCGATGAACTTCGTGTCGAACTTGCCCTCGCGGAAGAGCCGGTGGGTCAGGACCTCGCGATGGAAGGGGATCGTGGTCTTGACCCCCTCGATCGCGAATTCGCCCAGCGCGCGGACACCCCGCGCGATGGCCTGCTCTCGGTCCGGCGCCGCGACGATCAGCTTGGCGATGAGGCTGTCGTAATAGCTGGGCACGGTGTAGCCGGCGTAGATGTGCGTGTCGACCCTGACCCCGGGTCCCCCGGGGAGCTCAACCCTGCCGATCAAGCCCGGGCTCGGCGCGAAGGAATGCGCCGGGTCCTCGGCGTTGATGCGGTGCTCGATGGAGTGGACTCTGATCTCGGACGCGCGGTCCTGGCCGAAGGGGAGCTCCTCCCCGGCCGCGAGCCGGATCTGGACGTTGACGAGGTCCAGGCCCGTCACCAGCTCGGTGACGGGATGCTCGACCTGCAGGCGGGTGTTGACCTCCATGAAGTAGAAGCTGCCGTCCGTGTCGAGCAGGAACTCCACGGTGCCCACGTTGTCGTATCCCGCAGCCCGCGCCAGAGCGCGGGCTGCGTCCTGCATGCGTTCTCGTATCTCAGGAGTCACCGCCGGAGAAGGGGATTCCTCGATGAGTTTCTGGTGACGTCTTTGGACGGTGCAATCTCGCTCGGGGAAAGCAACAATGCCGCCGACTCCGTCGGCGGCAACTTGGATTTCCACATGCCGAGGATGCTCGATGTATTTCTCAAGGTAGATGGAGTCGTCCTTGAACGCGGCCTTGGCCTCGGCCTTGGCCATGCGGACCTGGGCCTCGAGGTCCTTGGGGTTGCGCACGAGCCGCAGGCCCTTGCCGCCCCCGCCGGCCGCGGCCTTGACCATGACAGGGAAGCCCACCTTGGCGGCCTCGGCCATGAAGTCTTCGCCGAGGAGCCCCGGAGACCCGGGGACGATCGGGACCCCGGCCTCTCTAGCGAGGTCGCGGGCCTCGCTCTTGAATCCGAGTCTGCGGATGGCCGCGGGCGCAGGGCCGATGAAACGGAGCCCCGCGTCCCGGCAGGCCTGGCAGAAATCGGCGTTCTCCGCGAGGAACCCGTAGCCTGGATGGACGGCCTCGGCCGAGGTCGCGCGCGCGGCGCTTAAGATCGCGTCGAAGCTCAGGTAGCTCCCGGCGGCCGGTCCCGGGCCGATGCAGACGGCTTCGTCGGCGAGCCTGACATGGAGGGACTCGCGGTCGGCCTCGGAGTAGACGGCGACCGACCGGATGTCCATCTCCCGGCAGGCCCGGATGACCCGGACCGCGATCTCGCTCCTGTTGGCGATGAGGATCTTTCGGAACATCAGTCTTTCCTGTCGCGGTCAAGGGCGGAGCCCCTGGCCTTCCAGGATATTGGATGGCCAGGTCCCGGCAGCCTTTCGGGAATGGCGTTGGCTGCCAGGACGATGAAGAACAAGGGCTGCCCGTACTGCACCGTCTGGCCCGCGTCGACGCAGACGTTCTGGACCACCCCGGAGGCCGGGGCCTCGACCCTCTTCGGCGCGCCGACCCCCTCTACGATTCCCATGAGGTCGCCCTTGGAGACGCTCTTGCCTTCAACCGCGAGCCGGGCCGATCCCGGCGCGTTCCACTGGAAGACGCCGACGCCCGGGCATGGCACCGCCGCGAGGTTGCGGCCGGGGAAGCCGCACACCGCCGTCATCGGCCGGGGCCTCTTGGAGAAGGAGAAGCCCTTGCCGTCGACTTTGAACTCCAGCTCGACTAAGTCGGTCGTCTCGGCCCAATCCATCACTTCGTTGAGGTCGTTCTTTTCCATGGAGTTCATCCTTTCCTGGCTCTGGCTTTCCTCCGACCACTTCCTCGCCGACCCGCTGCGCGGGTCCTCCGGCTTGGTCGTCTGCGGGCGTTCTTGCGCGAGGGGTGCTTGCGGCGCATGAGGTTCTGGGGATTCGCCGGCCTCGAGAGCAGGCCGGAGGCGTACGGGTCGAACGGGGAGGGGAGCATGGAGAAGACCTTGGCCCTGGTGACCGTGTGCCTTCTCGAGTCCCCGCTGACGTTGACGAGGTAGAGGATGGTGTCCTTGGTGGAGAACTCGAGCATGACCTGCCTGCAGGCCCCGCACGGCTTGGCCGAGCTCCCGACGATGCAGATCGCCTTGATCTGCGTCTGCCTGCGGCTGACGGCGTTGAAGATCGCGGAGCGCTCGGCGCACATGGAGAGGCCGTAGGAGGCGTTCTCCACGTTGCAGCCGGCCAAGATCCTGCCGGATGAGGTCAGCACTGACGCTCCGACGGGATACTTGGAATACGGGCAATAGGCGTTCTTCCTGGCCGAGAGGGCGATGTCTATGAGGCGCTTGATCTCTTTGGTAGGTTTCATTTGAGGTGTTTCCCGATGATGGCCTTAAGCTTCGCGGCCGTCTTCTTGTCGATGAACGCGGGGTCCGTGAAGATGGCGCCTTCGAGCGCCCGGCCGCAGGGGCAGCGGCGCGGCAGGGCCGCGAGCCTGGGGACCGCCGCCTCTAGCAGCCGGCGGGCGTTGCCGTTGTTGGCGGAGAGGTTCTCGACCACCATGGAGGTCGAGACCTCCTCCCCGGGCTTCCAGCAGTCGTAGTCCGTGATCATGGCGACGCTGGTGTAGCAGATCTCGGCCTCGCGGGCGAGTTTGGCCTCGGGCATGACCGTCATGCCGATGATCGAGTAGCCCAACCTGCGGTGGTATTCGGACTCGGCCAGGGTGGAGAAGAGCGGCCCCTCCATGCAGGCGTATACGCCGCCCTTTAGGGCGGCGATTCCCAGTCGTTTCGTTTCTTCATAGAGGACCTCCGTCTGATCCTTGCAGAACGGCTGCGCGAACGCCACGTGGGCTACGATGCCGTCCCCGAAGAAGGTCCCCCGCCGAGCCTTGGTCTCGTCTACGACCTGGTCCGGGAAGAAGAAGTGCCGGGGGCTAAGTTCCTCCTTGAGCGACCCGACCGCGCCGAAGCCGATGATGCGCTCGACGCCGAGGGTCTTGAGGGCATAGATGTTGGCCCGGCTGTTGACCTCGGCGGGCAGGAGCCGGTGCCCCCTGCAGTGGCGCGGCAGGAAGGCGATGGGAACGCCGCCCAGCTCGCCGACGAGGACGGGCCCGGAATGTGGGCCGAAGGGGGTCTTCACGCGCGCCTCGCGCGTCTGGGCGAGCCGGTCCCAATCGTAGAAGCCGCTGCCGCCGATGGCCGCGATCTTGATCGGTTTCTTCATGGAACGTATCCTCCCATCGGCAACAGCTCCTTGATGAGGTCGTCAAGCTGGGTGAGCGAGATGGGCTTCTGCACGAAGCGGGTCTTGGGGTCGTTCGGCAGGAGGGGCTTGAGCTTCTCGTACGGATGGGCCGAGATGAAGAGGATGGGGATGCCGGCGGTCTTGGGGTCGGTCTGGAGGACCTTGTAGGCCGCCGAGCCGTAGGCGCCCGGCATCTGGATGTCCGCGATGATGAGGTGGGGCTTGTGCTCCGCCGCCTTCTGCGCGAGCGCGAAGCCGTCGTTGACCAGGATGACCCGGTGGTTCTTGGAGGCGAGGTAGTCCCCCAGAAGGGTCGTGATGTCCGGGTTGTCGTCCGCGATGAGGATTTGGGCTATCACTTGCCTCCCCCACGGGGAGGCAAGTAGCTGTGGGGGCGGATGTTGTTCTTCATCAAGCCTTTCCGTTCTCCATTTCTTTCACCAGTTTCGGATACACCGGGAACCTCCTGCACAGCCCCTTCACCTTCTCCGCGACGCTCTTGAGATAGCCTTCGTCGCCCTTGTGGGCGATGGAATCGTCGATCCACTGGGCGATCTGGTCCATCTCGGCCAAGGCCATGCCGCGGGTGGTCACGGCCGGGGTGCCGATGCGCACGCCCGAGGCGATGAAGGGCTTCTGCGGGTCGAAGGGGATGGCGTTCTTGTTGACCGTGATGCCGGCCTTGTCGAGGGCGGCCTCCGCCTCCTTGCCCGTGGTGTTCTTGGGCCGCAGGTCCAAGGAGAAGAGGTGGCAGTCCGTGCCGCCGGAGACGATCCTATAGCCAAGGCCCGCCAGGGCCTTGGCTAGGTGTCTGGCGTTCTCTAGAGTCTTCCTTTGGTACTCTTTGAACTCGGGCTTGAGCGCCTCTCCGAAGCACACCGCTTTGGCCGCGATGACGTGCATCAGCGGCCCCCCTTGGGTGCCCGGGAAGTTGATCTTGTCCACGGCGGCGGCGTGGGCCGCCTTGCAGAGGATCATGCCGCCGCGCGGGCCGCGGAGGGTCTTGTGAGTGGTGGTGGTGGTGAAGTCCGCCAAGCCCACGGGGGAGGGATAGACGCCGACGGCGATCATCCCGGCGTAATGCGCGATGTCGGCGGCGAAATATGCGCCGACCTTGTCGGCGCACTCTTTCAGGCGTTTCCAATCGAAGATGCGGGAATAATTCGATGCCCCGGCAAAGATCATTTTCGGCCGGCGCTCCTGCGCCAGTCGTTCGGCCTCATCATAATCGATGAGTTCGTCGTCCCGACGAACCGTCATGGGAACGATCTTGAAGTACTTGCCGGAGAAGTTGAGCGGATGGCCGTGGGAGAGGTGCCCGCCGTGGTCGAGGCTCAAGGCCATGACCGTGTCGCCGGGGGCGATCACGGAGAGGTACATCGCGATGTTGGCCTGGGTGCCGGAGTGGGGCTGGACGTTGGCGTGCTCGGCGCCGAAGAGCTGTTTCGCGCGCTCGATGGCGAGCCTCTCGGCGACGTCGACCCATTCGCAGCCGCCGTAGTAGCGCTTGCCGGGGTAGCCCTCGGCGTACTTGTTGGTCAGGACCGAGCCTTGCGCCTCGAGCACGGCCTCCGAGACGTAGTTCTCGGAGGCGATGAGCTCGAGATGGTCGGCTTGCCTGAGGGTCTCGCCCAGGACGGCCTTGTAGACCTCCGGGTCCCTGAGGCTTAAGGTATCGCTCATGGATGCTCCTTGCGCAGGAACGCTTCGACGGCCTCCCGGAGCTTGTCCCGGCAGGCCGCGTAGACCTCCTCGGATTGGCCGATGGGGTCCTCGATGTTGGGGTGGGGGAGGTCCGTGAAGCGGCCCAGGACATGGACCTTCCCGGTGAACTCGGGGTAGCGGTCCAGGACCTCCTCCAGGTGCTCGTCCGTCATGACGAAGGCGAAATCCGCCCAGGCTAGGAGCTCGCGGCCGACCAGCTGGGGGACGTGGTCGAACCGCTCGATGCCCAGGGAAGCGAGGACGGCGTAGACCTGCGCCGGCACTTCGAAGTACCGCTCCGCGGCCACGCCGGCCGAGCGCGCCGAAAAGCCGGGCTTCAAGGCCGCGGCGAGCTTGGCCAGGAGCTTCTCCGCCATCACGCTGCGGCAGGAGTTGCCGGTGCAGACGAACAAGACGTTGCGCTTGGCCGGGGCCGCCCGGACGCCCGGCACGCTCTGGAGGACTTCCAGGACCTCGCGGGCGGCCACGGCGCCCTCCCGCAGGACGCGGGCCTTGTCCCCGGAGAGGTCCGCGATGGTCGACTCCGTGCCCGGGACAGGGCCCGCGTCCACGATGAAATCCACGAGGCCGTCGAACCGCTTGACCACGGCGGCGCCGTCGGCCAAGGGCGGCGCTTGGCTTGCGTTGGCGCTGGTCGAGGCCCACGGGACGCCCGACTCCTCGAGGAGGCGCAGGATCACCGGATGGGCCGGGACCCGCACGGCCAGGGTCTTGTACTCGGGGAACGTCAGTATCCGGCCTTCATGGGTCGCCTTGAGGATCATGGTGAGGGCCCCCGGCCAGAAGCGCCCGGCCAAGGTCTCGGCCGCCGGGCTCCATTCGACCCACTGGGCGGCGGACTGCGTCGAAGGCAGCAGGATCGGCAGGGGCTTGTCCGAGTCGCGGCCCTTGAGCTGGAAGATCCTCCGGGTGACGGCCTTGACCATGCCGGTGGAGCCCAGCCCGTAGACCGTGTCGGTGGGGAAGGCGACGATCTTGCAGTCCTTGACGCCGGCGGCGACGAGCCGGGCCGCGTCGTCGGGGATCTTGCCGTTCGGGGGGATTCGGATGATTGTGGTCATGTCGGCCGAGATGAGCGAAGCGAATCGAGGCCTTCTGTCTGCGTTGCCGTCTCTTCCCCGTTGGCCGAGGCTTTGTCTTTCGGCCCGAACATCAGCACGAACTCCCCCAGGAGCTCACCCCTTCCGGCGAGGACGGTTCGGACCTCGGATATGGTCCCGCCCACCCATTCCTCGTGGACCTTGGTCATCTCGCGGGCCGCGCACGCGCGGCAGGAAGGCCCCATCGCGGTCTCGGCCTCCTGGAGGGCGCGTAGGACCCGGTAAGGCGACTCATAGAGCACGACCGTCTTGCCGAGGCTCGCGGCCTCGCGCAGGGCGCGGTTGCGTTTCGAAGGAGAGCGGGGCAGGAACCCCAGCATCACGAAGGAGTCGGCGGGCAGTCCCGAGCCGGCAAGGGCGGTGGTCGCGGCGTTGGGCCCGGGCAGGGCCGAGACCCCGATGCCGGCGGCCCGGGCCAGTTCGACGATGCGCCGGCCAGGATCCGAGAGGCCGGGCATCCCGCCGTCGGACACGACGGCGATGTCCTGGCCTTCCTGGAGCCTCGCCAAGAGGCCCTGCCGGGAGCGTTCGTCGCGTTCGTTGTAGCGCAGGAGCGGCGTGGAGATCTTGAAATGGGAGAAGAGTTTCCGAGTGCGACGAGTGTCTTCGCAGAAAACGGCGCGAACAGAGCCGAGGGCCCGTAGGGCCCTCGGCGAAATGTCGTCCAGGTTGCCGATGGGAGTGGGAACGAGGTAGAGCATGGGGCTCAATCGCTCCGGCCGAGGGCCAGCCCTCAGGTCTGGCGGCCGTTGTTCCACTCGGACTCCTCGATCCTGAGGAAGACCTCGACCACATGGGGGTCGAACTGGGTCCCGGCGGCGCGGCGCAGCTCCGCCACGGCCTTCTCGCGGCCCAGGGCCTTGCGGTAGGGCCGGTCCGAGGTCATGGCGTCCCAGGCGTCGATGACCGCGACGATGCGGGCCCCCATCGGGATCTCGGGGCCCTTGAGGCCCTCGGGGTAGCCCTGGCCGTTGTACCATTCCTGGTGGTAGAGAACCATCTGCGCCACGGGGCCAAGGAACTTGACCGGGGCCAGGATCTGATGCCCGATCATGGGGTGGCGCTTCATCACCTCGTACTCCTCGGCCGTGAGCTTCCCGGGCTTGAGCAGGATGGCCTCGTCGATGCCGATCTTGCCGATGTCGTGGAGCAGCGCCGCGTATTCCACGTAGCGCACCATGGGCTCCGGAAGTTGTGCTTCGATCGCGAGCCTGCGGGCGCGCACGCGGGCTCGGTCCGAGTGCTCCCGGGTGTAGGCGTCCTTGGTGTCGACCGCGCGGGCGAGCGTCTGCACCATCTCCATGTAGAAGGTCTGCAGGTTGTCCACGAGCTGGAAGTTGTAGAGGATGCAGGCGGACTCGGCGGCCAGGAGCGTCAGGAAGCGGACGTTGCAGTCGCTGAAGGGCTCGGCGGCGCCCATGCCGTGGAGGCTGATGACGCCCACGGGCTTCGACTTGAGGATCAAAGGCACGCAGATGAGCGGCCCCGGGATGTCGTCTGCGTGCTTGACGTAGCGCGGGTCCTTCAGGGCGTCCGGCACGGAGATGGGCTGTCCGGTCTCGAAGACCTTGCCCGCGATGCCTTCGCCTGACTTGAGCGTGAATCCTCTGGAGGCCGCTTCAGAAAGGCCCTTGGACGCGACCACCGAGAGGGACGCCGTCTTGTCGTCCCAGAGCATCAGCGAGGCCTGCGGGGCGCCCATGAACCGGCAGGCGCCGTCCATCACGGCCTGGGCGAAATCCTCCCGGGAGGCCGCGTCGGAATGGGAGACGTTGTGCTCCTGGAGGGCCAGCATGATGGTCAGGAGCTCGTCGAGCCGTTCCCAGCCCTGAGGCTGGGTGCAGGGCTCGGTGCAGGGCCTCTCCTCGGCGGAGGCGCTCTTGAGATCATAGAGCTTCTGGAGGGTGACCGCGAGGGCCGCGATGAGCCCCACGCACAAAAAGACGATGACCCAGAAGACCCAGGGCGAGGCCATAGATGACAAGACTAGCAAATACGCCAGGGCGGATGCATGTTAACAGAAATGTCGGAGTCCGGAATCGTGGAACTTTTCGACGTCGAGTTCGTATATAGATTGAGGAGGTGTTCGAGTGGAATGGGCCAGCTCGACCTCACCCACTTTTCCCTGAGGGCTGACGGGCCAGCCTGCCCGATTCAAATCATGCTCGGGGTCCTGCCGCCGGTGGGGCCCATCGGCCTCTGCTCGCTCGTCGTGCATCGGGATTGACTGGCGGACGCTCGCAC
>JACQWX010000017.1 GCA_016209035.1 Elusimicrobiota bacterium
AGATTGGCCGACGAGTAGAACGTTCGCGCCGCAGGTTCCGCGCGGGCACATTACATGTCAACCATCACTAAATGTAAATACCAAGATTGTCTTTTTTCTGGAAGTGTTTTTCAGGAAACGGCGGCGGGGAACTTCAGATTAGATATCAGGTTCGGGCGCGTAAGAGAATGTTGACCCAGGGCAGCGCTAACCTTCTTCGCAGGACCACGGTTTTCCTCGCTGCTCTCATCTGCGCTTCGCCGGTCGTTGCCGGGACCAAGCTGGTCGGGACCGTCGATTCCATCCCCCGGAACTCTTTCACGGCCGGCGGTCTCCTGGCATCCAACACCAACCGGTCCCTGAACAACGCGGTCTCCGAGACCGGGGTGTCGAGCTTCACGGGCTCGAGCTTCCGCCTGCACTCCGGGCTCATGAACATCATCGCGCAGCCCGGCTCGGTCGTGGCCATCACCGCGGCGACCAAGACCACCGGGACCCTGGAGCTCTCCTGGAGCGCCCCCGGCCTCGACGGCTTCCTCGGGAGCGTGAACGGCTACTACCGCATCGACGCGTCCTCCGACCCCCTGCACGCGTTCAGGCCCGCCAGGTTCATCACGGAGTTCTCCACGAGCGTGGTCCCCGGCGACGCCCAATCCTACGTTCTGGATAACCTCCTCGCCAACACCACCTACTACGCCCGGATCTATCTCTCCGACCTCCGCAAGGTCGTGGCCGAGGACTCCAATCGCTCGGACGAGTCCACCCTGGCCAATGTCCCGGACCCGGCCTTTGAGCGCGTCTGGGCTTCGAGCGTCACCATCTCCTGGACCCTGCCGGCCCGCGGCGCCGAGGGCTACCAGCTCGACGCCTCCTCCACCAACTTCGGCGCGCTCTTCCCCGGCGGCATGGTCACCACCTCGAAGACCGCCGAGGGCCTGGTGGTGAACCTGACCATCGAGGGGCTCGACGGGGACACCACCTACTACTTCAAGCTCGCCAGCCTCAGCTGGCAGTCCGACGTCAACTACTCCGCCATCGTGGCCACCAGGACCATGCCCGGCGGCCCCATGCCGGTCCGGGACCTGCGCCTCTTGGCCGACAACGTGAACCGCACCGTGCTCCTGAGCTGGACGAACTCGAGATACCTCGATCCGCTCGGAGTGACGGTCCTGGTCAGCACCAGCCCCATCAGCGTGGACCCGGTCACCGGGACCGGCTACCCGGCCGGCTACGCGTTCGCGGACGGCTCCGTGGTCAAGGACCCCGCCGCCGGAACCTCCCATTTCGAGCAAGGCCTGACCCTCAACGTCACGAGCTACTTCAAGCTCTACAGCAGGAACGCCTCGAACGTCTACTCGGTCTCGGTCTCGACCTTCGTGGTGCTGGACCTGCCTCCCCTCATGCCCGCGGGCCTGAGCGCCGCGCTCACGCCTGACGGGTCCTCCATCACCATCACCTGGGGCGCGACCCGCTCCAACATCGACGGCTCGATCTTCAAGGACATCCTGGCGCCCAGCGGGTGGGAGCTCGACCGCTACGAGATATACCGCGCGACCTCCATCGCGCGCGCCGGCTGGACCCTCGCGGCCTCGACGCCCTGCTCCGCCCCCGGAGCGAGCGCGGCCGTGCCCGAACCCGGCAGGGTCTATTACTACAAGGTCGTGTCCCGCGACTCCTTCGCGGGCGGCTGGACCGACGAGTCCATGGCCGTCGACACCCGGGGGAACCTCTACGCGGTCGGGGCGGACCAGGTCACCAGGATCAAGGTCCCGGCCGAGCTCGCCGGGCAGCTACGGGCCGAGGGCAACCCGTACGGCGTCCCCCTCTTCGTGCGGGTGAAGGAACGGCCCCAGGACCTCGGCGGCAAGGTCGTCAAGTCCGTATCGTTCGACGCCTACCAGGCGCCCACCGCCCAGCCCGCGCCGCTCCAGCTCGCGGGCTCGGGCATGGACGTGGTCCTGCGCTACGAGACGGCCGGCGGGGCCATCGTGCCGAGCGGCGCGGGCGAGGGCTCCTCGGGCCCACGGGCCGCGGCGGCCCTTCAGCCCTCGGTGCGGGCCTCGGACGCCATGACGAGCCTCGCCGCCTACCTGGCCAGCGGCGCCGACGCCATCAAGCTCTACGGCTCGGTGGACTCCTACCTGCAGACCGTGCAGGTGCAGTCGAGCCTCCTGGGCAACTACCAGATCCGCACCGTCCTGCGCGACCTGGGCTTCAACTTCGACGTGTCCGGCGTGACCAACAAGGTCATCACGCCCAACGGCGACGGCTTGAACGACACCGTGGTCTTCGTGTTCGACAACCCGAAGGACTCGGGGTTCAGCGGCAAGGTCTTCGACGCCAAGGGCGCCTATGTCTCCGAGATGCGGCCCGGGCCGCTCTCCCGCAACAGCCTGATGTGGGACGGCAAGTCCAACGGCGGCGCGGTCAGCCGGGGCGTCTACATCTACCAGATCAAGGCAGAGGACAAGGTGCATAACGGGACGGTGGTGGTGATCCGATGACCTTGCACGGGAAGAGATTCGTTTGTCTCCTGGGAACATTCCTTCTCGCGAATTTCTTCCCGTGCAGGACATTCTCCGCCTTCGAGGACCTCGGCGCCGGCGCCCGCGCTCCCGGCATGGCCAACAGCTTCGTGGCCGTGGCCGACGACGTCTACACCGTGCACTACAACCCCGCGGGCCTCGGGCTCCTCGAGCGGCCCCAACTCGGGGCCTCCTACTCGCTTTTGGCCATCGGCCTCAAAGACGGCTCGGACCTGGGCGCCTCCTTCGCGGGCTACGCCCATCCGCTCTCCGACGGGGCGCTTGGCACCGTGGCCGCCTCCTGGAACGTCTTCTCCCTGAACCACACCCTCTACCGCGAGGATTCCTTCACCCTCTCCTACGGCAGGCTCGTATCCGCCAAGTTCGGCAGCCTCTACGGTGGCCTGAGCCTCAAGTACCTGCGCAGCGCCTTCGGCTCCTTCGGCGAGGCGGCCAACGCCGTGCCCGCCTACTCCCTGCTCGGCGCGGGGCAGAAGGACCCGGTCCTCTCCCGCGCCACCCGCGGCGACTTCGACGCGGACGCCGGCCTCCTCTACCGCTTCGGCAAGCACTACTCCTGGGGCCTGGCCGCCAGCCACCTCAAAGAGCCCAACGTGGCCTATGTCCGGGGGGACCGCGACCGCATCCCCTTGCTGCTGCGGACCGGCTTCGACTACCGGAGCCTCATCTCCAACCTGTCCATCCAGTACGACACCAAGAAACACGCCTCCGGCCGCGACCACCTCGTGTCCATCGGCGCGGAGCGTTGGTTCCCCAGGACCTTCGTGGGCGACTTCGGCGTGCGGGCGGGGCTCTCCGTCGGGACCAGGGACACCAAGGCAGCGGCCATGGGCGTCTCCTACAGGACGAAGAGGCTCGCCGTGGACTACGCCTTCAGCCTGCCCATCAGCGCGCTGGACGCCGCGCACACCCACCGCGTGGGCATGAGCTTCCGCTTCGGCCGCGCCACCGAGGAGGAGGAGACCCTCGAGATGGTGCTCGAGGCCATGAAGCAGCTCAAAGCCGGCCAGCCCGTGGTCCTCAAGACCGCGGCCAAGGAGCTCCCCAAGACCCAGATCGCGGTCCTCGAGGAGTTCCTGGCCCAGGCCCGGGCCTTGGAGTCAAAGGCCCTCTACCAGGAGGCCATGCAGAGGTTCGGGGCTGCCCTGGCCGTGGCGCCCGGCGACAAGGACCTCATGGCCCGCTTCAGCCGCCTCAACTTCGTGGCCCAGCAGATCAAGGCCCTGCCGGACTACCAGACCGAGCCCGCCGCGACCGCGCTCCACCTCGGGATACTCGCGTACCTGGCCGCCGACGACGCGCAGGCCCTGCGCAAGGTCGCCGAGTCGCTCATGCTCAGGAAGGACGACCGCGCGGAGCTCTTCCTCAGCCAGCTCGAGCTCGTGACCGGCCTCAAACGGCCTCCCGAGGCGGCCCAGGTCCCCGGCGCCTACGAGATCGCCCTCAAGCTGACCCAGGCCAACGCGGCCATCGAGGAGGGGCGCTACGACGACGCCGTGAGCTTGAGCCTCGAGGTCCTGCGCCAGGACCCGGAGAACGTGAACGCCTGGCAGAACCTCGGCACCTCCTACTTCGCGCTCAAGGATTACGAGAACTCGACCAAGGCCTGGAAGAGGGCCCTTGAGCTCGAGAAGTCCCCGGCCATCCGGACCGCGATCAAGGGGTACCTGCGCTCCATCGAGAGGGCGCTCGAGCGAGCGCCCGTCAGGCCCGCCGCCGCCGCTATGCCGGCGACGCCGCAGGCTCCGGCCCTCACCCGGGCCGAGATCGAGGACCTCTTCAACCAGGCGGTGGACCACTACACCCGCGGCGAGCTCCCGCAGGCCCGCGAGCTCCTCGAGAAGATCCTGGCCGCGGACCCGGCCAACATCGAGGCGCAGAAGGCGCTGCGGAGGATCAGACAGGAGCTTTCTCCATGAAACGGCCATCGACCCCCACGCTGCGCGCCTCCCCGTGGGGGAGGCTTGCGACATGAGACTCGCGACAAAGTTCTCGCTCATGACCGCGGCCTTGATCGGCGCCGTGGTCCTTGCGGTCGCGCTCACCATCACCCAGGCCCAGAAAGGCATCCTCGAGGCCCAGGAGCGCGAGCGCCTCGAAGCCGTGATGGACGGCGTCGGCCGCATCGCCCAGGAGTCCGTGGACGCCCGCGACGAGCTCATGCTGATCAGCTACCTCAAGCACTTGAAGCGCGACCGGCCGGAGATCGCCGTCGCCGAGGTCACGCGCCGCGGCCGCACCCAGACCCTGGGCGAGCCCGCGCCCTACGCCGAAGGCGCGGGCCTCATCAGGCTCACGCGCACCGCGGTGGAGCGGGTGCCGGTCACCTTCACGGTGAACGCCTACCCGGCCCGCGACGCGGCTCCGCCGGAGGTCAAGGTCTCGAGCGAGGGCATCTCGCTCAACCTCCCCAGCGACGCCCTCGTCAAGATGACCCAGGAGCGCAAGCCCCAGACCGTGCTCGTCAGCCTCGGGTTCATCGAGGACTCGCTCAAGGCCGAGATCCGCCGCGCCTTGAAGCCCATGGCCCATCGCACCATTGCCATCGCGGCGTTCTTCATGTCCCTGGGGGGGCTTGGCGCCATGACCCTGGGCAAGCTCCTCACGAGCCCCCTCTCGGCCCTGACCGCGGCCGTGGGCGCCGTGGGCCGCGGCAAGCTCGACACCGTCGTGGCCGAGGACCGGCGCGACGAGGTGGGCGTGCTCGAGCACAGCTTCAACGAGATGACCTCGCGCATCAAGGGCCTGATGCAGTTCAAGGAGGACCTCCTGCACACACTGACCCACGAGCTCAACACCCCCCTCACGGGATTGAAGGGCCACCTCGAGCTCTGGCGGGACCGGAAGCTCCCCCCCGAGGCCCAGGCCGAAGCGCTCGCGACCATGACCGCCGCGGTCCTGCGCATGGAGAGCTCGCTCGGCAACGCCCTGCGGCTGTTCCGGGACCCGGCCGGGCTTGGCCCTGGGCCCAGAAAAGTCGTATGGTTGGACGATGTCTTCGGCCAAGTCCTCTCCATCCTCTCCCCCCTGGCCGGCTCGAAGCGCATCACCGTCCGGCCGCCGCCGGAGGCCTCGTCCGATTTCCTCTACGCCGACGAGGACATGTTGCGCCAGGTGATCGCCAACCTCGTCTCGAACGCCTTCAAGTACACCCCCGAGGGCGGCGAGGTCTCCCTCGCACTCGAAGGCGACGCCGGAGAGGTGCGCTTCTGGGTCTCGGACACCGGCTGCGGCATCAAGCCCGAGGACATCCCCCACATCTTCACGAAGTTCTATCGCGCCGACGACCCCTCGCGCCGCATCCCGGGCTCGGGCCTGGGATTGAGCATCGCGCACCGGGCGGTGACGACCATGGGCGGGACCATCAAGGTCGAGAGCCAGGTCGGGAAGGGCTCGATTTTCACCGTCGCGATCCCCAGAAAGCCGCGGGCCGGGGCGCAGGAGAATCAAAGATGACCGAATGCCTCGCGGCGCGATCGGCGCTATCCGATGGTGATCGTCTCCTCGATGGTCCTCTTGCCCCGGATCCTATTCTGGCGGTCCTTCTTCACGGCCCTTGGAAGAACGGCGCGGAGCTTCGCCTTGACTTCGGCCAAGGACTCGCCACTGACAAAAGCGTCCTCTCCAAATTTGATGACCGACCCGTAAAACATGCCGTTTCTCTTGAAATAGCGGGCCTTGTATTGCTCCATATGCAGGTCCTCCTTGGGCTATCCTTGGGATTCCAGCCGGGAGATGCGCGGCTCGTGGTCCTTATGGACCTTGTCATGAAGCTTCTCCCAGAGATCGGCCTGGCCCCAAAGACGCCGTCCCTGGTCCTCGAAGGCATTCGCCATCCCGTCCATGAGGTCCATCATTTTCAAGAAGTAGCTTTTGGGCGGAACCCTCTCCTTGATATCCTCCATGTCGACGACGAGATTCGCCATGCGTCCGGCCAACCGCTCAAAATCCCGTTTCGTGGCGAAGCGCTTCAGGTCGTCCTTCGTGGCGACGACCGCCAGGCACTCCTCAAGGTCCTTCCTCGTCAAGGCTCCGTTGTCAGGCATCCGGTTCACCCTCCCATGTTATCAGATTACGCCGAATCCCAAAAGGGCCATAGGTCCCATCGCGGCCGGGCCCGCCGCTTCTATCCCCTCAACCCATATACGAGCGAGACGCGAAAAAGTTCCCTAACGGGGACTCATCCGACGGTGGAGGAGCCATGAAATCCATGGTCAATAAAGCGAAGAAATTCATCCTGGGCCTTGAGTGGAAGCGGGCCCTGAGAATCTCGCTGGCGGTCCTCCTCGTCAATCCCGCGCCCCTTGGGGTAGGGGTGATCTCTGCCCGGGCGCAGTCCGTCCCGGCCATGATGAACTTCCAGGGGCGGCTGACCGACAGCCTGAACAACCCGCTCGACGGGCCCTACGACTTCAACTTCAAGATCTTCGACGACCCGACCGCGGGGACCCAACTCTGGGAGGAGTCCCAGCCCGGCGTCGCCGTGGCCAACGGCGTCCTCGCGGTCCGACTCGGCAGCGTCACGCCCTTGACCACCAGCGTCTTCTACAACGGCGCGGCCTACCTCGAGATCAAAGTCGGGACCGACGTCCTGAGCCCCCGCGAACGGCTCATCACCAGCCCCTACGCCTTCGGCGCCAAGCTCCTCGAAGGACGCTCCTACGACGCCTTCGTCTCG
This sequence comes from Elusimicrobiota bacterium, assembly GCA_016209035.1. Classification (GTDB taxonomy): domain Bacteria; phylum Elusimicrobiota; class Elusimicrobia; order UBA1565; family UBA9628; genus JACQWX01. The sequence continues at coordinate 7,204 of JACQWX010000017.1, forward strand.
ACCGACGCGACGGCCCAGACCATCCTCGGGAACAAGACCTTCTCCGGCACGGTGAGCGTCCCAGAGCCCGCGGCCAACAGCCACGCGGCCACCAAGTTCTACGTCGACGGCCAAGTCGCCTCAGGCGGCAGCGGCTGGATCAAGGACGGCTCCGTCGTCAAGCTCGTCGCCTCCGGCGACGCCGTGGTGGTCCAGTCCACCCTGACCGTGCAGGGCGACGCCTTCTCGGTCGGGGTCTCGACCCTCGTGGTCAAGGACGGCAGGGTCGGCGTGGGCACGATCAACCCGGGGCAGCCCCTGGAGGTGAACGGGACTGCCCAGGCATCCCGGGTCTTCGGGACCTACACCGGCTCCGGCGGCGTCTTCCTGGCGCCGGGAGCCACGGGCCTGTCTCCTCAATATACCTTCGTCGGATCCCAGGGGAACGGGCTCGGCTTCGAAGGGCAGAGCACCGTGCTCCAAGGCGGCTGGCAGAGCGCGGAATCAGGCATCATATTCAAGACCGGCACGGGCTCGCCAACCGAGTGGATGAGGCTCAACGCCACGGGCAGCGTCGGCATCGGCACCACCGCCGCCCAGGAGAAGCTCCACGTCTCCTCGGGCTCCGCCGTGGTCGACTTCGGCATCCGGACCAGCACGCTCACCTTCGCGGCGGGCCTGACCGCAGACCCCGCCCCGGCCAGCGGCATGCTCTACTACAACGCCGCCTCCAACAAGCTCAGGCTCTACAACGGCGCCTGGGCCGACGTCACCACCGGCCTGAGCGGCGACTACGTCGCCAGGACCGGCGACTCCATGACCGGCCAGCTCACGGTCAGGGGGGCGAGCGTGGAGGTTTCCTCCATCACGACCCTGGGCGCCATCGGCATCGGAGGCATCGGGCTCTCCGCAGGCACCTTGGTGGTCAAGTCCACATCCACGGACGCGACGAACCCCGTGGTCAACGTGCAGAACTTCGCGGGCTCAGAGCTCATGCGCGTCCAGCAGGACGGCAAGGTCGGGATCGGGACGACAAGCCCTGCTCAAAAGTTGCACGTAGAAGGCCTTTGCGTCGCCGGCGATACCCTTATCCCGGTTTTGCGCGCCAAAACAAGCGTCCGCGAAATCCCCATCACCGAGATCAAACCTGGCGACCGGGTCTTCTCACTCAATGAGAAAAACTCGCAAATCGAGCCGCATCCGGTCAAAGGGCTGCTCTACATTGGCGTCAAACCCGTTTTCAGGCTGACCACGGCCTCCGGACGGAGCATCCGGACCACAGGGAACCACCCCTATCTGACGCGCTCGGGCTGGAGAAAGGTCGTGGAGATTCAGGTAGGAGAAGAAATCGCGGTGCCTGGCCTGGAAAAACCCTATTGGAATTCGTCGAAACCATCAGGCCTGAGCACGACAAGCCTTCCCGAAAGCCTCTCTGGAGGGATTCCCGTAAGCAGAGAGTTTAGCGAAGAAGCGATGTCCTCCCAATACGGAGGGTGGAAATCAATATGGATGATCCCAGCACACCGGGACGGCGGATACCGGATGGTGTCCGTAAAGTCAGCGTCGCGGGTGATCAAGAGCCTGTTCTCATGGATAGCCAGTCGCATGACCGAGCCATTCTTGAGCCCGAGCGGAACCCTTTTCGCGTCGTGGCCCAGCTTTTTTAGAAACGGCAGGATATTGACAGGAACGTCTTCGTCAATGAGAAACCGCATGATGGGCGGATCCGAACGCAACGAAACGGCCCCGCTCAATGCCCTCACGCGCGAAGGACAAGGCGGCCCGGACGTGCGCCCGGGTCAGGGAAGGATAGCCGGATCTGATCTCAGCAAGACTCGCCCCGTCCTCCAGGAACTCGAGGACGGTCGAAACCATGATGCGCGTACCCTTGAAGCAGGGCTTTCCGTGGCAAATCTCAGAGTTTACGGATATAAAATTCCGCCAGTCCATAGTCCTAGCCATCCAACTAATAGTTTACCAACCGCCTCCAAAGATGTCAAGGAAATGAGGCCGCCGGCAGTCCATTGGGAGAGGATCGCCTCGATTGAACCCTTGGGGCAAGAGCCAGTCTGGGACATCGAGGTCGAGAGAACCCACAACTTCATCGGCAACCGGATATTCGCGCACAACACCTACATGTCAGGCAACGTCGGCATCGGCACCACGAGCCCGGCGCAGAAGGTCCACGTGAGCTCCGGCACCCTCCTGGTGGACGGGGACGCCTCCACTGCCTTCAAGGTCGGGGTCTCCTCCTTCATCATCAACTCCGAAGGCAGGGTCGGCATCGGGACGACTCAGCCGCCGACTCAGCTGGCCATCTACCACACCACCAACGCCAAAGCCTTCATCGGCGTTCCCACCGCCACGGACCCCGATGGGAGCACGACGCACAAGTTGCTTATGGGGGATTCGGCAGGAACTGGCAGTGGGCAATTGCACCTCGTGACCAAGACCGCAAGCGCCAACGCCTGGATAGGCTCTGTCAATTTCACCAACTACAATGAAGCCACTTCTCTGAAGAACCTGGCGTCCATCGTCGGTCAAACGGACTCTGCCGCGAACAAGGGGCGCATTGGTTTCTGGACCACCGCCAGCGGAGCCAACAATATCGTCGAGCGGATGCGAATTGATGGTTCCGGCAACGTCGGCATCGGGACGACCGATCCGCAGGAGAAGCTCCACGTCTCCTACGGCAACGCGGTCGTGGACTACGGCATCCGCACCAGCACACTGACCTTCGCCGCGGGCCTGACCGGCGACCCCGCGACGCCGGCCAGCGGCATGCTCTACTACAACGCCTCCACCAACAAGCTGCGCCTCTACGACGGAAGCTGGAAAGACCTCGCCACCGGCTCCACGGGCGACTACGTGTCCAAGGCCGGCGACTCCATGACCGGCCAGCTCACGGTTTTGGGGTCCAGCATCACTATCGTGGATACGAACGTCGGCGGATCGGGCGACAAATACTCCCTCGCTGTGACCACCGCGCCGGACAGAAGCGTCTATCACCTTTATGTCAGCACGACGGGCCGGGTGGGGATAGGCACGTCCTCCGTCAATAGCCGCAGTCTGTTCTCGGTCAACGGACTCACCCTTTATGGAAAAGCAGATCAGAGCAACGCCCTCGTCATCAACAATCCAGGCGAAAGCTGGATGATCATGAGGGGCATCGGTTCGCTGGGTGGCTGGAGCGCCCTTGAGATGGGATATGCAAGCACAATCGACGGGACGCCTACCAACATCCTGACGTTGAGAGACAATGGCCGGGCGGGAATCGGCACGCAATCACCGGCCGCCAAACTCGACGTGAACGGCGGTATGATCGTCCGGAGTTCCGTCACCCTGGCGGGGATATCCACAACCCCGAACTCGGCGGCTGGGCAGGGGGCGCTCTACTTTGACACGGAGGACGGCAAGTTCAAGGTCTCGGAGAACGGCGGCTCCTTCGCGGACCTTGTCAACCAGGCCTCGGCCGGGGGCTGGACGGACGACGGGACCGTGGTGCGTCTGAGCACGCTGGGAGACGCCGTGGTCGTCGGAAACGCGGCCACGGCTTCATCCGTGACCGTGACGGGAGCGCTGGGAATCGGCGGCGTCGGGCTCTCCGCAGGCACCCTGGTGGTCAAGTCCACCTCGACGGACGCCACGAACCCGGTGGTCAACGTCCAGAACAACGCGGGAACCGAGCTCATGCGCGTCCAGGTTGACGGCAAGGTCGGCGTCGGGACCACGAGCCCTGTCGAGAAGCTCGAAGTCAAC
>JACQWX010000029.1 GCA_016209035.1 Elusimicrobiota bacterium
CTCCCGCTCCAAGGTGCTCGCCAGCCGGGACCGCGTCCTCAACCTCGGCTTCATCGACGACGTGGGCGTGGACTTCCAGGAGAGCCCCACCGACCCGGAGAAGGTCGGGGTCATCTTCGACATCGTGGAGGGCAAGCCCGGCCTCCTGACCGCCGGCATGGCCTACTCCTCGACGGACGGCATGATGGGGACCCTCTCGTTGTCGCACATGAACCTCTTCGGCCGGGCCCAGCGCACGAGCGTCCAATGGCAGTTCGGCGGCAGGGTCATGGACTACTCCATCAGCTGGTGGACTCCATGGGTCCTCAACAAGCCGACCAGCCTGGGCCTCGACGTCTTCAACAACCGCCGCGTCATGCCCTTCGGCGCGATGTCCAACGCCTACGTGCGCAAGCAGACCGGGGGCGGGGTGAACCTGGGCCCGAGGCTCAGGGACGGCCGCTACCAGATCGGGATCAACTACGGGTACAAGAGGGTCTCCTATACGAACGTCAACCAGTCCTTCCGCGGCATCATCCCGGAGCGGGACTTCGTCAACTCCGGCGGCGGGCTCTCCTTCGCGCGCGAGACGCGCGACAACTACTGGGACCCGACCCGCGGCAGCCGCCACGGCGTCGCCTTCAACATGACCGGCGGGCCCTTCGGCGGGGACATCCACCTCTTCTCCCCCAGCTTGAGCAACCAGTCCCACTACCGCCTCTTCTCCATCGGCAACTATCCTTTCGTCCTGAGCTTCTACAACCGCCTCCAGTACGTCTCCCAGTTCGGGCCCACCAAGGTGGTGCCGGCGGACGAGAGGTACTTCATCGGCGGGCAGGACTCCCTGCGCGGCTACTCCCCTGACGGCGAGGCGGGCGCCCCTTTCGGCGGCCGCGTGCGCGAGGTGTTCAACGCGGAGTTCGGCTTCCCGCTGGCCCGGGAGCGGCACAAGTCCATCGTGAAGCTGGTGTTCTTCTTCGACGCCGGCAACTCCTGGTACGACGCCAAGGACGTCCGTTTCCGCATCGGCTCGGGCATCCACGACATCAAGACCGACGTCGGCGTCGGCGTGCGGTTCGTGACCCCCGCCTTCCCCATCCGGCTCGACTACGGCTACGGCTTCAACCACCGCCCGGGCGAGAAGCTCTACCAGATCAACTTCGGGATCGGCAACCTGTTCTGACGGCCCGGCGAAGCGCTATCCAAGCCCCTTCGAGAGCAGCCTCCGGGCGGCCCGCTGAAGGTCCGGCACCTCGAACGGCTTGACCAGATATTCCGCCTTGGTCTTGGACAGGAACTCCAGGACCCCGGGATTGAGGATGTCGCCGGTCACGAAAAGGATCCTCGACAGCGCGTCGGAGCGCCGTTTCGCCAGCTCGGCGAAGACGTCCTGGCCCTTGACGGCCTCCATCTCGATGTCCGAGATGACGAGGTCGTAATCCCTCTCGCGCACCTTCCGGAGCGCCTGGCCGCCGTGGTGCGCGACCTCCACCTCGTCTCCGTCGGCGGCCATGACCCGTCCGATGAGCTCGGCGATGTCGGCTTCGTCGTCCACGACCAAGACGCGCCTCCCGGGCACCGGGGCCGGAACCGCGAGCGCCGCCGGCTCATCGAGCGCCGCCAACTCCGCCTCGCCGGCGGCCGGGAGCCGCACCCGGAAGACGCAGCCTTGCCCGGCGCGGCACTCGAACGACATCTCGCCGCCGTGGCCCTCGACGATCTGCCGGGAGATGGCCAGGCCGAGCCCGGTGCCGCGGCCCGGCTCCTTGGTCGTGAAGAAGGGCTCGAACAGGCGGCCCCTGAGCTCCTCCGGGACGCCCGGGCCGTTGTCCTCCACCTCGATCGTGACCCGGCGCTCGTCCGCCCGCGTTCTGATCGTGAGCCGCCTGGGGTCCGGGTAGCGCGAGACGGCCGCCATGGCGTCGCAGGCGTTGCCCACGAGGTTGACCAGCACCTGGACGATCTGCTGGAAATCTCCCGCCACGTCGGGCAGCTCCGCCGCGAACTCCTCGACCACGACGACGTCCTCCGTCTTGACGAGCCGGTAGCGCAGCATGTCCAACGCCGACCGGGCCGCCTCGTGGACGCGGACCCTGGCGTGCTCCTTGCGGCTGCGGCGAAGGAACATCAACAGGTTGTCCACGACCTTCCGGCATCTCTTGACGTTCCTGTTGAGGTTCTCAAGGTCTGCGCGCATGCGCTCCGGACAGCCGTCCAACAGGACCATCTGGGCGTAGCCCGAGACCGCGGCCAGGGGATTGTTGATCTCGTGGGCCACGGACGAGATGAGCTGCCCGGCGGCGGAGAGTTTCTCGGCCTGGACGAGCTGGTCCCGCAGCCTGGCCTCGCTTTCGCCGTGTTCCTCGAGCTTGGCCGCCATGTCGTTGAACGCCGCCGCAAGGATTCCCAGCTCGTCGGTCCTCTCCCGCCCGATGCGGTGGGAGAGGTTGCCGCTCCCGATCTCCCGCGCCGCCGCGACCAACGCCGCGACCGGCCGCGTGACCGAGCCCACCAGGAACAGGATGACCCCGGTCAACAACGCCAGGCCGGCGAAGGAGGTCGCGATCGCGGCGTTGCGGACCTCCTTGAGCGGGCCCAGGAAGTCCTCCATGGGCGACTCCAGCACGACGGCCCACGGCATGGATCCGAGCCTGCTCTCGGCCCTGAGGACCCGGCCCGCGTCCGGTCCCGCGGGGCTGCCCAGGCGGGCCCCGGTCTCCGTCAGCAGGAACGCCCGCCCCCCGCCGCCCAGGTCGATCTGGCCCAGCATGGAGAGCAGGTGGCTGAGGTCGTAGCAGAGGACGAAAGCGCCCTTGAACCGCCCCAGCTCGTCGTGGACCGGCCGGGCGTAGTAGAGGACCGGCCCGACGCCCTCAAGCTCCCGCAGGGGCGAGACCCACCAGCGGCCGGGCGCCAGGCCCTTGACCCGGGCGAAGCAGTCCTCGCGTCCCGCCGAGGCTCCGGGCCTCGCCGCAAGGCCGCGCTCGATGCGGCAGACCTCGCGGCCCCGGTCGTCCAGGTAGAGGATGAGGGAGTAGGCCCGGCTTCTCCAGTAGAACGCCAGGAGGTATTTCTCCAGCTCGTTACGGTAGGTCCGCGCCTCGTTGATGAGATCGAACTCCACGGTATGGTAGTAGTCCGCGATCAGGGGGGTCTCGGAAACCGTGAAGAGATCCTCGTAGCGGCGAGCCAGGATGTCGTCGATGCCCCCGGCCGCGCGCCTGGCCAGGAGCGCGATCTCCCGGTCGATGGCCGCGAGGATCCTGTCCCGGGCCTGGTCGTACTGCAGCCACACCATGGCGCCGACCGCCAGCACCACCACGGGCACGATCGCCAGCAGGAGCTTCCAGTAGATGCTTCTCGGCAATACGCTCCTCATGTCCTCCCCAGGCCCCTCCTGGATCGTCGGGCCGCGACCGGCGCGATGTCCGGATTATTCAAGTCGAGGGCGGGAACGAAGAGCGCCAAGACCTCGGTCCCCTTGCTTCCAGCATGGAACTGATGCGCGGCGCCCCGGGGCAGGAAGGCAAAACTGCCCCGCCGCAACCGGCATCTCTCGCCGTTGATCACCGCCCTCGCGCTTCCCCCGATGACGAAGAGAAATTCCTCGGTCTTTCGATGAAGCAACGCGGGGTGGGACGTGTTGGGCTGCATGGCCAGGTGCCAAAACGAGGCGGACATCCCGCCCATGCGCCGCACGAGGGTCCTGATTCGCAGCGGGCCGATCTCCCTGGCCCGGAGGCGGCCGACATGGCCGATCTCGGCGCGGATCCGCTTCATGGCGCGCGGGGAGCCGAGAGATGGAAATAAGGCATGCCGGTGACGGAAGGCACGAAATGCACGGTGCGTCCCACCCCGTAGGTCTTGATCCTTTGGAACGTGAACAGGCTCAACGCCTCCTCGTGGACGTAGCGATCAAGCTCGGCGCCGAGCCGCTGCTGCTCCCCGGGGTCCAGGGTGCCGGCCATCCTCTGGAGCCGCTCGTCGAAGGCCCTGTCGCCGAGAATGCTGTACGGCGACATCGAAGACAGGAAAATGAACTGGATGAAGAAAGAATGCGCCATGGGGTCGGGGCACCCTCCGAAGGTGAAGTCCCACCCGCCCGCCTGGATGTCGCGGATCACGTTCGCGTCGTTGGTCTCATGGATGTCGATCAGGATGCCCGCCTTCTCCAGCTGCTTGGCGATGATTTTCATCGTCCTCATGCCTTGGGCCTTCACGACCGCCTTCAACCGGAGCCCGCCGCCGTAGCCCGCCTCGCGCAGGAGCCTGCTCGCTTTCCCGAGATCGTATGGATACGGCCTCAGTTCTCCGTTGTGGCCGATTTCCCCCTCCATGGTCAGGCTCGCCATGGGCCTGCCGTTTCCCAGGACATCATAACGTATCAACTGGTCCTTGTCGATTGCGTAGTTGACGGCCCGCCGCACGCGCCTGTCAGCCATGGGCCCGGCCTGGCCGTTGACGCTGGAGGCCACGGTGTAGAAACTTTCCTTCTTGACGATCCCGGCGGTTCCGCTCTTCATCACCTTCAGGGTTTCCGTGCCGGGCAGTTCGGTCACGATGTCGACCTCTCCTTTGAGAAGCGCCTCGACCTGCTCCTCGACGGAAAGGAATCTGAAGACCAGCCCTTGAAATTTGGGGTTGCCCTTGAGCCAGTAGTCTTCATTGGCCTCAAGCACGATCTCCCGGCTCTCCTTGTCCCATCGCACGAACTTGAAGGCTCCGGTGCCCACCGGGTGCTCGCCGAAATACGCCTCCCCGTGCTGCGCCACGAATCCGGCCGGCATCATGGACACGAGACCGGCCAGGCGGTGCAGGAGGACCCCATCCGGATACTTCGTCTTGATACGCAGAACATGGGTGTCAGCCGCCTCGACTTCGTCGATCGAGTCCAGGAACCCGGCGCCGGGAAATCCGCCCCGGGGATCGACGAATCGGCCGATGCTGAAGGCGGCCGCTCGGGCGTCGAAGGGCTCCCCGTTGTGAAAACGCACGCCCTTGCGGAGCTTGAACTCGAGCCTCAGCGGTTCGATCCATCTCCAGCTTTCCGCCAGGGCGGGCTCGATATCGCCTTCCGGGTCGAACCTCACCAGCCCGTCGAATATCTGCTGGATGATGGTGTGGTTTTTCTCCGAGAACTCCTTCTGCGGGTCCAGGCTGGCGGGCGGGACGACGTCGTCGCATACCCTGAGGACGGCGGATCCCGGCGACGCCGCGAAGGAAGCAAGCGCGCAAACGAGAACCAGGGGCGGGCCCGCGCGCCACGCGTCCCGGATCTTCAACAGGCGCATGGCTCTATTTCCGTCCGATCACGGCCACCGAAGGATGCAGGCTCTCTTGGGCGATCGGCATGTGGGAAACCGGCCGGAACCCGGCCTGCCGCATCCAATCCGAGTATTCCTTCGTCGTGTAGACCGCGCCCTTGCCGGTGAACAGCAGGAGGTGCAGGCCAAGCAGGCTGGCGAACCTGGGACCGGTCCGGTCGGGCCTGACCACGAAGTCGTGGATCACGAGCCTGCCCCCCGGCCTCAAGGCCCGGAAGGCCTTGGCAACCAGCCCGCGGTTGGACTTCTCGTCCTCCACATGGGTCACGTTCGAGATGAGCGCGAGGTCGTATTCGCCCTCCCCGAGGTCGTCCGCAAGGTAGTTCGCGGCCTTGAAGGTCATGCGCCGCAGGTCCGGATGCCCGCGGAGCAGGCTCTTGGTCACGGTCAGGGTCCTGGGAAGGTCGAGGAGCACGGCCTCGAGCCTCGGGGCGCGCTCCACGAAAGCCCGCGAATAGGCGCCGGAGCCGCAGCCTACGTCAAGGCTGCGTCCGACCCCGGTCCAGTCGAGCCCGCGGGCCAGCTCCCGCGCGGGCGTCTTGGCCACGTCGCCCATGGCCTTGACGTAGTCCCGGGTGAAGAACCCCTTGTGGATCCAGTCGAGCAAGTCCATCCGCGGCCGGCCCGTCTTGAGCACTCTCCTCAGGTCCGACCATGCGTCCCAGGTCGACTCCTGGTACTTCAGGCTGTCGCCCACGTAATCGGGGCTCGCGGACGTCAACAGTCTCCTGGAAAGCCGCGTGTTCCGGTAGCCGCCGTCACGCTTGGCCAGGAAGCCCAGGCTCGCCACCGCGTCCAAGAGCACGGCCAGGGCCCTGCGGTCGAGCTTGAGCCTGCGGCCGAGCTTCTCCGGCGAGCCGCAGCCGGCCTCGATCCAGGAGAACAGGTCGTAGTGGAGCGCCACGAGGAGGGGCTTGGAGCTCCTATAGGCCAGCGCTACCTCGGCCAGCTTGTTGAAATCCGACTGGAACGACGCAGGCATGGCGGACCTCCTCTATATCAGCGCGCCGCGACAGGCTCGGCCGTGAGCTCCTTTTGCAGCGATGCGACCCGCTGGCCCATGGGCGGCACGGCCTCCAGGTCCACGGCAACGTCGATGACGGCGGGCCTGGCCAGGCTCAAAGCGTCGGCCACGGCCACGCGCAGGTCTCCCGGCCTCTCGACCCGGAAGGCGGCGGCCCCCAAGGCCCGGCCCAAGTCAGCGGCCTTGAGCGGCTCGCGGTAGAGCGGGCTGGGGACCAACCCCCCGAACTGCATCCTCGCCCCGTGGTGGATCATGCCCAAGCCCCCGTTGTTGACCACGACCCACACGACCGGCGCGCCGCATTCGACGGCCGTGTGCACCTCCATGCCGTTCATGGCGAAGGCGCCGTCGCCCACCAGGGCCGCCACGGCCCTGCCGGGCCTGGCCAGGCAGCCCCCGATGCTGGCGGCCACGGCATAGCCCATGGAGGCCAGTCCCATGTTGACGAAGAAGGTCCCTTCCCGGCACACCGGGAAATGGCGGCCGGTCCAGGTCCTGATGGTGCCGTTGTCCACGAACACCAGGGCGTCGGCGGGAAGCGCCTCCCTGAGCTCGGCCAGCAGGGTCCTGGGGTGCAGGCAGCCGGCCTTGCGGTCCGGTTCCGGCCCAGGGCAGGATGCGGCGGGCAAGGCCCCTCTCCCCGCCGTCCCGGCGGCGAGGCCGGGCTCCGCGACGTCCCGGGACTTGAGGTCCCTTTCGACCTGATAGAGAAGCTCGGTCAGCACGGCCCCGGCGTCGCCGATCAGGGCCGTGGTCACGGGGTAGTTCCTGGCCACGGCCTCGGGCTCGACGTCGAGCTGGATGAGCGCCTCCTTGCGGCCCAGACGGCGGTCCCACCCGCAGGTCGAGACCTCGCCGAGCGAGCTTCCGGCCACGAACAAAAGGTCCGTCTCCGGGCCTAGGACGAACTCCCGGACCTCCGGAGCGCCGGAATAGCCGAACACGCCCAGGGAAAGCTGGTGGTCCTCCGGGAAGACGCCCTTGGCCCTGAAGGTCGTGGCCACCGGGATGGAGAGCCTCTCCGCCAGGCGCCTCAACGCGGCCCAGGCGCCCGAGAGGTGAACCCCATAGCCGGCCAGGATGACCGGCCGCTTGGCCGAAACCAGCCGTCCGGCCGCCTCCCGGACCGAGTCCCGGTCGAAGGTCCTGGCCTGGAACCTGTAGCGGCCGGCCGGGACGATGTCCTCGGCCGAAGGCGCGCCGAGGAAGTCCATGGGCAGGTTCACGTGCACCGGGCCGGGCCTGCCGCTCGTCATGACGCGCAGCGCGGTCCTGATGACGGCGGCCGCGCGCTCGGGGTGCTGGACCATGACGCTCCACTTTGTCACGGGCCGGTAGATGGAGACCACGTCCACGGCCTCCTGGCTGCTCTCCTGGAACGCCCCCCTGCCGAACTGTCGCGTGGGCACCTGCGCGGTGAGCAGGAGCAGCGGGATGTGGTCCGCGTACGCCACCGCCACGCCGGTCAGGGCGTTGGTCGCGCCGGGACCGGTCGTGGTGCAGCAGACCCCGAAGCTCCCCGACGCCCGGGCATAGCCGTCCGCCATGAAGGCGGCTCCTTCCTCGTGCTTGGCCAGGACGGGCCGGATGCTCCTCGACCCGGCGAGCGCGGCGTAGAGCGGCATGATGGGTCCGCCCGGGATGCCGAAGATGAACCGCACTCCTTCCTGCTCAAGATGCTTGATGAGCAGGTCGGCCGCGGTCATGAGTCCCTCAATCCTTTCCCTTGACCGCCGACTCCACCCCGAGCAGCTCCGCCGCCTTGGCCACGAGCCGAGCGAGGTCAAGGGGCTTCCTGATGAACGCGTCGATCCCGTGAGACTCGAGCTTCTTCTCGGTCACGGAGAGCCTCTTGCCCGTGATCGCGACGATCTTCACCCCGCGGGTCTCGGGCTTGGACTTGAGGATGCGGCAGACCTCGAACCCGTCCATCCCGGGAAGCACGATGTCGAGGATCACGAGGTCCGGAGGGGCTTGGCCGATGCGGATCAAGGCCTCGACGCCGTTGCCGCAGGATTCGGCGCGGAATCGGCCGGCGTGGCGGGCGAAGGCCCTCTCGATGAGGCGGGCCACCTCCTCCTCGTCGTCCACGATCAGGACCCGCTTGGGCCCGGCCCGAAGCTCCGGCGGCAAGGGGATGCGGAACTGCTTCAGGAAAGACAACAGGTCCTCCCGGGTGACCCTGTGATGGCCCCCGGGAGTGGCGTAGGCCCTGAGCTTGCCGGCCCGGATCCAGTCGATGACGCTGGAGGGATAGACGTCGCAGAATCTCGCGATCTCGTAGGTGGTGAAGGTCTTGTCGTTCATTGGATGAATCCTATGATTACTATGATTGCTGATTATACTATTAATACTCCGTCCAGTCAACCAATATGCTAGGATGTCCCCGCCTTATGGTCCGCCAGCGGGTTCTCGCGGTCGATGACGACGAGGAGATGCTGCGGTTCTACCGCTGCTTCTTCGGCAAGCTCCATCCGGAGGAATTCTCGGGCGCCGTCGCGGCCGACGGGCGCGAGGCCCTGGGGCTGCTCTCCCGCGAGCGCCTGGACCTCGCGGTCCTCGATTGGATGCTGCCCGACATCTCGGGCCTCAACCTCCTCAAGGCCATCCGCTCCCATCCGAGGACCCGGTCGGTCGGGGTCATCATGGTCACGGCCCTCGCCTCGCCGAACGACGTGGTGACGGCCCTCGAGACCGGGGCCGACGACCACCTGGCCAAGCCGTTCGACGAGGCCGTGTTGTTGGCGCGGCTGCGCAGCCTGGGCCGCAGGCAGAGTCCCGACTCCGGGCGGCGCAGGTTCCTCGTGTTCGGGGACCTGCGGCTGGACCTCGAGGCCGAGCGCCTCACCGTAGAGGGCGTCGCCGTCCACCTCACGCCCAAGGAGGTCGACCTGCTCGGCATCTTCATGGCGCGGCCCAACATCCTGCACACGCTCTCGGCCATTTGGGACGCGGTCTGGAACCATGAATCCGAGCATTGGCAGCACATCCTGGCCGCGACCATCTCTTCCTTGCGGCGCAAGCTCGGGCCCAGCTGGGGGCCGCGCCTGAAGTCCCGCAAGGGCAGGGGCTATCTCTTCGGCGACTGACGATTCTTTGACCTTCCGAGGCTATACTATCCGGGAGCATGAATCCAGACGCCCCGGACCTCGTCCGTCCCCTCAGGACCGCCTCCGGCGCCATGGCCCGGCTGGTCATCCTGTGCGGAGCCCTGGCGCTGGCCGGGTGGCTGTTCGACGCCGAGTCCCTCAAGCGGGTCCTCCCGGGGCTGACCGCCATGAACCCGCTGACCGCGACGGTCTTCATCGTCTCCGGCGCCGCCCTCCGGCTCCTCCGGGAAGACCCCGCGCCTCCCTGGAAACGCGGCTGCGCCGGCGCCTTGGCCTCCTTCGTGATCCTCATCGGGATCCTGCGCCTGGCGGGCTGCGTCCTGGGCTGGGACTGCGGCCTGGACCAGCTCATGTTCGCGGACAAGCTCGCCGCGGGCCCGGGCCTGCCCAACCGGATGGCGCCCAACACCGCGGCGTGCTTCATTCTCTCCGGCGCGGCCCTGGCGCTGCTCTCATCCGACGGACCCGGCCGTCTCGCGTGGTCTCAGGCGCTCGCGCTGCCCGCCGCCGTCATCTCCCTGACGGCCCTGGTGGGATACGCTTACGGCGCAAAACGCCTGTATGCCGTCGGGTCCTTCATCCCCATGGCCGCGAACACGGCGGCGGCGTTCTTCCTCCTGTCCTTGGGGACGCTCCTCTCGCGGCCCGGGCAAGGGGTCGCCCGGCCATGCGTGAGCGCCGGCCCCGGCGGCGTGCTCCTGCGCCTTCTGGCGCCTTCCACGCTGGTCATCATGGTCGCGCTCGGCTGGTTGCGGCTGCTGGGAGAGCGCGCGGGCCTCTACGGCGCGGAATTCGGGACCGCCCTGCACGTCATCCTGTGCTGGCTTGTCATCGCCTGGCTGCTGTGGCGGGTCGCCTCGGCGCTCGACCAGACGGCCGAAGTCCGCGTCCGGGCCGAGGAGCGCGTCCGGTCCTACGCGGCGCGGCTCGAGGCCGCCAACAAGGAACTCGAGTCCTTCTCCTATTCCGTGTCCCACGACCTGCGCGCGCCGCTCAGAGCCGTCGACGGGTTCAGCCAGATCCTCGCCGAGGACTGCGGCGACAAGCTCGATGACCGGGGCAGGGACCATTTGAGGCGCGTGCGGGAGGGGTGCCGGCGCATGGCGGAGCTCATCGACGGCCTCCTGGAGCTTTCCCGCGTGACCCGGCGGGAGATGCGGCGCGAACCCGTGGACCTCGCGGCCTTGGGCCGCGCCGTGGCGCGCCAGCTTTCCGGGTCCGCGCCGGAGCGCAACGTGGAGTTCATCATGCCGGACAAGCTGCCCGTCCGGGGCGACCCGACGCTGTTGCGGGCCGTTCTCGACAACCTCATCGCAAACGCCTGGAAATTCACGGGGAACCGGCAAGGCGCCCGCATCGAGCTGGGAGTCTGCGCGAAGAACGGCGTCGAGGCATGCTTCGTACGGGACAACGGGGCGGGCTTCGACATGGCCTACGCGGACAAGCTCTTCGGCGCCTTCCAGCGGCTCCACTCCACGAGCGAGTTCCCGGGCTGGGGCGTCGGGCTTGCGACCGTTTGGCGCATCGTCGGCCGCCACGGCGGGCGCGTCTGGGCCGAGGGCTCGGTGGGCCAAGGCGCGACATTCTACTTCACTCTGGGAGGCGGGCATGAAACCGAATGACGGCATCATCCTTCTGGTCGAGGACGACCCGGACGACGAGGCCTTGACCCTGCGCGCGCTCAAGACGAACAACATCTTGAACGAGGTCGTGGTGGCCCGCGACGGGGCCCGGGCCCTGGACTACCTCCGCGGCCTGAGCGCCCCAGGGACTGCCGGACGAGGAGTCTTGCCGGCCGTGGTCCTGCTGGACTTGAAGCTCCCGAAGATCAGCGGCCTGGAGCTGTTGGAGCGCATCCGGCTGGACGAGCGCACCAAGCTCCTCCCGGTGGTCATCCTCACCTCTTCCAAGGAGGAGGCCGACCTGGTCAACGGGTACAAGCTCGGGGCCAACAGCTACGTGCGCAAGCCGGTCGATTTCGCCGAGTTCGCCCAGGCGGTGCGCCAGCTCGGGCTCTACTGGCTGATCCTCAACGAGCCGCCGCCCCCGCCCTGACAGGAGCATCCCATGGCGAAACCCCTGCGCGTATTGGTCATCGAGGACTCGGAGGAAGACACCCTCCTCCTCGTCCGCCAGCTGCGGCAGGCGGGCTATGAGCCCGCCTGGAAGCGGGTGGACGGCCCCGAGTCCATGGCCGAGGCCCTCGGCGAGGGTCCGTGGGACATCCTGATCTCGGACCACTCCCTTCCCCATTTCAACGCTCTCAAGGGCCTCGAGATCATCAAGGAACGGGGCCTCGACCTCCCCGTCATCATCCTCTCGGGCACGATCGACGAGGCTGAGGCGGTCGCGGCCATGCGGGCCGGGGCGAGCGACTTCATCTCCAAGGAGCACACGGCGCGGCTCCTGCCCGCCATCGAGCGCGAGCTCAGGGAAGCCGAGGCCAGGCGCGCGGCCAGGCAGGTTTCGGAGCAGTTCCGGCAGTCCCAAAAGCTGGAGGCCGTTGGCCGGCTCGCGGGCGGCGTGGCCCACGACTTCAACAACCTCCTGACCACCATCATGGGCAACTGCGAGTTCCTCCTGGAAGCCACGGCGGCCGGCGACCCCAAGAGGAAGGACCTCGAGGAGATCAGAGCGGCCGGGCAGAAGGCCGCCGCCCTCACCCGGCAGCTTCTGGCCTTCAGCCGCAAGCAGATCCTGCAGCTCAAGGTGCTGGACCTCAACGCCGTGGTCGCGGACTCCGAGAGGCTCCTGCGCCGGCTCATCGGCGAGGACATCGCCCTGAGGGTGGCCATGGGGAAGGACCTCCCGCCCATCAAGGCCGACCCCGGCCAGATCGAACAGGTCGTCATGAACCTCGCGGTGAACGCCCGGGACGCCATGCCCCGCGGCGGCAAGCTCACCATCGCCACCTCGAATTACGTCGTGGATGAGAACCACCCCAGGGTCGAGTTCGACGTCAAGCCCGGCCCCCACGTCATGCTGTCGGTCAGCGACACGGGCTGCGGCATGGACGAGACCGTGCGCCCGAGGATTTTCGAGCCCTTCTTCACCACCAAGGAGCTGGGAAAGGGCACGGGCCTGGGGCTCTCCACGGTCTACGGCATCGTCAAGCAGAGCGCGGGCTGCGTCTGCGTCCAGAGCCGGCCGGGCGAGGGGACGACCTTCAAGATATGCTTCCCCGCGGCGTCCGGGCCGGCCGAACCGTTGGCCAAGGAGGCCGCTCCCCGGTCCCTCAAGGGCTCGGAGACCATCCTCGTCGTGGAGGACGACGAGAAAGTGCGCGCCCTCGTCAAGAGGATCCTCTCCTCGCGCGGGTACCTCGTCCTGGCCGCCGCGGACGGGGACGAGGCCCTGCGCATCAGCGCGGAGCGCCGGGACGCCATCCACCTGGTCATCACGGACGTGGTGATGCCGAGGATGAGCGGGGCGGACCTTGCCCGGGAGATCCGCAAGTCGCGGCCGATGGCAAAGGTGCTCTACCTCTCCGGCTACACGGACGACGTAATCGCCGAGCGGGGGATCCTCAAGCCCGGGATCCGGCTCCTCCAGAAGCCCTTCGACGCGGATATCCTCTGCCGCAGGGTGCGGGAAGCAATCGAGAGCGCCCCATAGCGCAAGATTATTTTTTCTTAATACGAGAGACCCCGCAGCGACCGTTTTTTGGTAAAATGCTTCTTTCAGATGACGCGAACCTGCGTTGTCCTGTCGTCTTTTATCCTGCTGGCTTCGGTCCCGACCAGGGCGCTTGAGCTCTCCCTGGAGGAGAACCGGGCGCAGCGCGGCTCCGTCGGCTACGTCGACATGGGCAGGGTCTTCAAGCTCAACCCCGAGACCTTCCGGGCCAAGGAGTCCTTCGAGGACGCCGTCCGCCAGGCCGAGGAGGGCGTCAACATCCGCAAGGCCGAGGTCATGCGCCTGCGCAGCGAGCTCGCCGCGCTCAAGGCGGAACGCGAAGTGCTGGCCAAGGCGGCGGCCGAAGCGGCGGCCGCGCAGGCCCGATTGGAGGCCGCGGCGCAGGCCGCCGACGCCCTTCCCGAAGGCGACCGCGACGCTCGGCCTCCGGCCTCGACCGCGGCGCAGGCGGCCATCGCCTCGACCCAGGTGCCTGGCTCCACCTTCACCGCGCCCGCGCCGACTCTCCCCGCCGCCTCGGTCCCGGCAGCAGCGGCGGGGGTTCCGGAACCGCCGCCGCCCCCCTCCCCGAAGACCCCGTCGCCTCAGGAGACCGCGCTGGCGGACGTGGACGCCAAGATCGAGAAGAAAGCGGCGGAGTTGACGCAGAAGGAGTCGGAGTTCAAGAACCTCCAGGCGATGGCGGAAAAGAACCTCCTGGACCTCGAGAGCCGCAAGACGGAGATCCTCCTGGGCAAGATCCACAAGGCCATCATGGACGTCGCCCGCAAGGAGGGCGTCAGCGTTGTGGTGGACAAGAACAGCATCCTCTACGGCCACGAGGCCGTGGATCTCACGGAGAAGGTCCTCCAGGCCCTGAGGGGCGGATGAAATGAGCCTTTCTCTTTCCGGGCTTCTCGCCGTTCTCCTCTCGGGCGTCCCGACTGCCTCCGCGTCCACCGGCGCCATCTCGGGAACCATAATTTATGATGCCGGCTTCACCCCCGGCTCGACCATAACGGTCGTAGTCTCGACCGACATGTTTCGCGGGGAGATGATCTCCGCCACCGTCACGTCCGCCGGCGGCACGACCGTCGCCTACTCCCTGGAGCTGCCTGCCCCCGAGTCCTACGTCATCGGGGCCTTCGTCGGCGACAACCTGGATTCCCTGAGTCCCTCTACCCCGCTGGGATTCTATCAGGACTTCACCCTGGTGCCGCTCTCCGCGGGCGAGACCGTTTCCGGCAAGGATTTCTCTCTGGCGCTCGACGGCCAAAGCCCGACCTCAGGCTTCACTTCGCCCGCGGCGGGCTCGACCATCACAGCTCTCTCCACCCTGGAAGGAACCGCAACCGACAACCTGGGCGCCGAAGCCTACCCCGACATGGCCGCCCTGGACCTGACCAACGGCAAGTGGTGGAGTCCCTGGGACCGGGTCTGGATCGCCACTACCACAACGCCGCTCTACTACGGAGTGGGGGCGGACGCAGCCGGCAAGCCGAGCACATTCACATGGACGATGGACATAAGCACCGGCTCCGGCGGTTGGCGGTTCGGCGGCCTGGCCGGCTATCTTGCGAACAACCATCGCTACCGCCTCTACGCCAGCTTCGGCGACTATGTCGGCAACCGGCAGGCCCCGCCCGCGACGGCCGAGTTCACCTGGGACGGCCCGACCGGAGACTTGCTGCCCCCAGCCCCCGAATACGTGGACGGCTCTGCCCTCGGGACCTCGTCAATCGCCTGGCGGTGGGGAGCGGTCACGGACGCGACGGGCTACTCGGTCTATGAGTCCTCTGAGGGGCCGTTGATCGCCGCGGTCGCGACCAACACCTACACCTCGGCGGGATTCTCCACCAACACCGGGCACATGATATGCGTCTCCGCTTCCAACGAATACGGCGAGAGCCCCAGGAAGTGCCTGCCCTACTTCCTGTTCACCTTGGCCGCGGTCCCGGGAGAGCCTCGGGCGCTCGTCAGAAGTTCCACGACCATCACCTGGGAATGGGACCCAGAGACCAATCCGGCCGCGACGTTCTACGAGCTGGCTCTCTCGACCGACGACTTCGCATCCGGCGCCGGCGCTTTGCTCGGCTTCAACTTCTCCACCGGGACCGCGACCACCGGCCTGGAGCCGGACACGACCTACTACGCCCGGGTACGGGCGGCCAACGGCAACTTCATCCTGACCGGATTCTCGGGCTCGGGCTCGACCAAGACTTTGATCGCGGCCCCTTTGCCGCCGGTGAACCTCTCCGCGGTCTTCGACCGCGTCGATGCGGCCGTCAACCTGTCGTGGGAACCCGCTCCCACCGGCTCTCCAGCCGTCTACTTTGACATCAGCCGGAGCGCGAGCCCGACAGGCTCCTTTGTCTTGATTTCGACCGGCCTGACCGCGACTTCCTATATAGACCGGCCGCCGGCGTCGGCCGCGTATTACTATAGGGTCTATTCTGTCGGCGAATTCGGTGCGCCGAGTACCCTCCCGGCGACGGCGAACGCGCTCTTCGACGTCATACCGCCGCAGGCCGTCACGGGCCTCGGCCTGGCCGGCCTGCGGCCGGCCCAAAACGAAGTCGTTCTCTCCTGGACGGCTCCTTCGGACGACTACTCGGGCGTGAGCCGCTACCTGGTCCTCTCCTCGACCATGGCGGATTTCTCGGCCGGGGTCGCGACCCAGACCTGGGACTCCTCCGCCGTCCCAGGCAGCACGGTGACGGCCACGGTATGGGTCAGCACGACTCAAAGCCAATACTTCGCGGTCATCGCCCAAGACGCCGTTGGCAACGAATCCAGCCGCTCGACGAGCATCCTGGTAGACGCCGTTCCTCCCGTCATTACCTCCTTCAACCTCGCCGAAGGCGAGGTGGTCTCCAGGCCCAGGCTGCTGAATGTCCAGGCCTCCGACAACCAGGGCTTCTTTGACAGCCTTTTCTACAAGATTGACGGCGTGGTGGTCAGCACCATCTCCTATGGGCAGCCCCATGCCTACTTCTGGGATACCAGGGACTACGCCCAGGACGGCCCGCATTCCGTGGAAGTCATCGTCCGGGACAACTTCGGCAACGAGGCGGCCTTGAGCCGTTCGGTCACGGTCGTCTATTCCACGCCTGCCGCGCCCGTTTTCTACGCTCCCCAAGAGGGCTTCACGACCCGGGTAGCCACGGTCAGCGTCCAGATCCTGGCCGAGCCCTATACGGCCGTCAGAGTCCTTGCTGACTCGGTGGAGATCGCCACCGCGGCCTTGGGCCAGAATGCCTGGCTCTTCACGACCGTGTCCCTGCCGGCCGAGGGAGACATCGCCCTGGCAGCGGTCACCTTCGAACCCAGGGGCGAAAGCTCGACTTCGACTCCCGTCCATGTCGCGTATTTCTCCGAGCCGCCCCTGCCGCCCGAGAGTCTCTTCGCGGCCGTTGACCTCCAGGCAAGGTCCATCACCCTTTCATGGCAGCCTGCGGCCTCGGGAACGCTTGCCACGGCCTTCAATGTCTACCGCGGCACCCAGCCCGCCGGAGCGGAGCTTCTCCGCTCCGGCGTAACGACCTTCTATTATCTGGACCAGCCCCTGCTTTCAGCTACCTATTACTACCGCATCAGCGCGACTCACGGCGCCGGGCTGGAAGGCCAGCCTTCCAGCCCGGTGAGCGCCTTCTTCGACATCTATCCGCCGCAACCTGTCAGCGACCTGCGCGCTGGAGACTACAGGCCCTCCCAGGCCCAGTTGGACCTGATCTGGACCGCGCCGCAGGATGATTTCTCGGGTCTTAGCCGCTACGTCCTGTACGATTCGACGACCGGGGTCTTCGACGCCGGCTCATCGTCTACCGTCATCCAGGCCATTTCCCAGCCTGGCGAGACCGACGGCTACACGGTCAGCGTGGCTACCACCCAGACCCGCTACTTCAGGCTCAAGGCCGGGGACAGGGCCGGAAACCTCTCCACATTCTCCAACACCCTCTTCTTCGACCCGATCCCGCCGCAGATCGTCTCCGTGGACCTTGCCGAGGGCCCGGTCGTCTCCCGCCCCAGAAGCGTGACCGTCCAGGCCACGGACAACGTCGGGCTTGCCCAAGTCCTGTTCCGCGTTGACGGCGCGACCGTCGCCAGCATGGCTTCGCCGCCCTATTCCTTCATATGGGACACGCGTTTGCACTCGGACGGCATGCATGTGTTGCGGGGCGTCGCATACGATGTTGCCGGCAACACAGGAATTGCCGAGATCCCCGTGACGCTCAATTACATGCCCCCTGCGGCGCCGACCATTCTGTCTCCGGCGACCGGGTATGCCACGACGGTCGCGACCGTGAGCCTCTCAGGCATTGCGGAGGCCGGGACCACGGTTCAGCTTTTGATCAACGGCGGCCTGGCGTCGAGCGTGTGGGTCCCGCTCCAAGGAGGAATCGGAGGGTTCCAGTTTACGGACGTGCCTCTCGCCTCGGAAGGCGTCAACACCTTGAACGTGCGGTCGTCGGACATCAAGGGAGCAAGTGCCAACTCCTCGGCCATCCAGGTGTTTCTGTATTTGGCGGCGCCTCCGCCTCCGCAGGGCGTGACGGCCGAGGCCCAGCCTGGAGGAACGGTCCGATTGGACTGGGTCGTGCCGTCCACTGGAACCGTCGCATTCTATAGGGTCTACAGAAGCACGGATGAGACCGTTTTCCTGAGCACCGAGCCCCTAGCCGCGGGCTTGAGGATCGCCGACAACGTCGTTGCCGTTCCTTTCCTGGACTCGCCGTCCACTGAAGCGGCCTACTTCTACGCCGTGACAGCCAACGATCCTGTGGGCAACGAAAGCTACTTGTCCGACATCGTATCAGCCGTCTCGGACAGGGGAGCCCCTTCCGCCTCGTTCCAGCTTGAGTCCGCCACCGGGCCTCTCGGTCCCGGGCAGCATCCTCTCCTGCTCACAGTGAGCGAGAACCTTGTCGCGATCCCCATCGTTACTTTCACGCCGCTGAACGGTTCCCCGCTTCCCGTGAACCTCGCGCCCCTTTCGCCCCTAGTCTGGAGAGGGACCGTCACCGTGACTTCAGCCATGCAGGAAGGAGCGGCAAACCTTGGCTTCCAGGGCTCCGACTATGTCGGCAACGTGGGCACTACGATAATCGCGGGAGGCACCCTGGTTCTTGACACCAAGGGCCCCTTGGGCGCGGTCTCCTTGGGCAAGGCTTCACCTGTGGGTCCCGGCCCCCTGGCCTTGACCTTGACCCTGAACGAGCCGGCAGTATCCACGCCTTCGCTTTCCTTCACGCCCTACGGCGGTTCGCCCCTGCCCATAGCCTTGGCCCAGTCCGTGGGCTCGACCGACAACAAGTCGTGGTCAGGGACAATTCTTGTCTCCTCCGGGACCGGCGACGGCCAGGCGACCTTCGCCTTCAGCGGCCAGGACCTGGTGGGCAACGCCGGAGACTCGCTCTCCGGAGGGACGACCTTCTTCGTGGTGGACGCGGTCCCGCCTGGCGCGCCCCGGTACCTGACCCCTGTCCCAGGCAAGGCGGGCGTCGTCCAATTGTCTTGGACAGTCCCCTTGGGCGAGAGGCCGTCGCGGTACACGGTCTACCGCGATGGGGAAAGAATCGCCGATGCGGTCCCTGTGAATTCCGACGGTTCCGGGACGTTCTCCGACCTCCCTGCCGAAGGCTCCCATGAGTACGCCGTAAGCGCCCTGGACGCCGCTGCCAACGAGGGTTCGCTCTCCGACCCCGTTTCCGCGACTTCGGACGCGACGGCTCCGCCTGCGCCCGCGAATCTGACTGCCGTACTCTACGGGTTCGGCCAAATTCAAATCACCTGGGAGCCTGGAGCCGGCGAGAGCCTTGCAAGCTACCGCCTCTACCGGACCACACACTCCATTTCGACCTTGGCCGGGCTGACACCCAGGCCTGCAGCCTCGCCCTACCTCGACTCGCCCACGGAGGACGCCACCTACCATTATGTCGTGACCAGCCTGGACTCAGCCGGCAATGAGAGCCCCCCATCCTCCGAGGTTTCGCTCCTCTTTGACAAGGCCGCGCCGAGGATAGCTGTCTCAGGGGTGGCGGAAGGCGGGTTCTATAACGGGCCCGTGCTGCCTTCCTGGACCGTCGCGGACGGCAACCTTGATCCGTCGAGCGCGCGAGGCGCGCTCGATGGGAATCCGTTCGTTTCAGGTTCCATGGTTTCCGCCGAAGGCGGGCACGTTCTCTTGGTCACGGCCTCGGACACTGAAGGCCACGCCTCGACCGCGACGGTCTCCTTCACCCTGGACCTGACAACGCCGGCTATCAACATCTCCGGGGTCCAGGAAGGCGGGGTCTACCGCGGCACTGTGGCCGCGGTGATCACGGCAACGGACCTGCATCTCTTGTCCACAAGCTACCTGCTCACGAACCTCACCCTGAATACCACGGTTCCCTATTCGTCCGGGGAGCCCATGGCGAGGAACGGGTCCTATGTCCTGCGAGCCCAGGCCCAGGACAGGGCCGGGAATGATAGGACATCCGAGGTCTCCTTCACTCTGGAGGTTGGGCCGATAGCGCCCTTGAACCTTGCGGTGGAAGCGGCCAAAAGCGCTGGAGCGCGGTTGACTTGGCAGAAGCCCGAGCCCGGCGTGATCGCCTACCGGGTCTACCGTGACGACGCCAGGATCAGCGCGAGCCTTTACCAGGAGACGAGCTTCCAGGACAGCGGGTTCATCGCAGGGACAGAGCGCGTCTATGAAGTGTCGGCCGTGGACTATTCCGGGATAGAGGGTCCGAAGGCCAGAGTCACCGTGCCTGCGGTCTCCCTTGAGCTTGCGGGCTACGGCACGGCCAGGGATGGCAAGCAGTACCTGACCAGGGGCTTCTTCGACTCGGTGCGGTTCTCAGTGGCCAATGCGGGCTCCGAGTCCCTGAGCATGGGCCCAGCGTCCCTGGAGTTCGTCGATCAGCCCATGATCCAGACCGTGCCTGCGTCTGCGGTCTCCCTGGCCTCTGGGGAGTCCGCCCTCCTGACCGGCATCGTTGCCACGCCTCCCAGCCTGCCCGGTTCCGTAAGCCTCAAGGCCCGGCTTCCCGTCCCTTCGGAGCCTGGGACCTCGCTCGCGCTGGTCCGCTCCTTCACCCTGGAATCCTCCGACCCGGTGGAGCCGGTCGTGGAGATACTGCCAGGCGTGATGACTCCCGGGGCCATGGCCGACGTCCAGGTCAGGCTCCACAACCGCGGCTCTGCCGCGATGGACTTGCTGACAGGGCAGATGATCGGGGCCTCGCCTGCGCCGGTGGACTCCCTGGTGGCAAGGCTCAAGACCCCTGAAGGCACGCTTCTGGCGCAGGGAGGCGTTCTACAGACCGGAGGCGGAGCTTCCGGTCTGTACTTGGACGGGAAGCAGTGGTATTTCGTCTCGATCCCTGCCGGCTCGAACTTCCTGTTCGAGCCCATCGAGCTTTTGGTCCCGGATGCGGCAGGCTCGTCGGCCAAGGTGTCGGTCGTGGTCGCAACGCCCTCCTACAGCCTGGCCTTCAACCCTGTCCCAGGGACACGGAGGTTCGAGGGACTCTCTTCGCAGGTGCTGGTGAGCAGCATCGCCTACACGGCGACGGTCTCGGTGGAACGGGCCTATTACGACCAGGGGTCCTCAATGACCTTCACCGGCACGGCGAAGGACTCCCTGGGAGGACTCTTGCCCTACTCCACGGTGACGGTGCACGTGCTGAACCGTGGCTACGACCGTCACCTGACCACGGTGACGGACGAAGCCGGAGCCTACGCGGCGGTGTTCTACCCTCTTCCAAACGAAGCCGGCATCTACCAGGTAAGCGCCACGCATCCCGACATCGTAACGCACCTGATGCAGGCGAGCTTTACCATCGTGGACCTTGAGTACCAGTACCGGGAGTTCACCGCGAGCATAGCGCAGAACTCCCAGATGTTGTTTACGGTGAGGCTGACGAATACCGGCGAGGCTGCGTTGACCGGTCTCGCCGGAGAGGTGGTGCTCTCGACATCGGCTCCGGGAGTCCGGTTGTCGCTAGATCCCGCGAGCCTGCCCGGCATGCTCTCAGCAGGAGCGCAGGTAGAGCTTAGGCTGACGGCCTCGGCAGAACCCACAGCGCAGGTAGGCGCGGCCTATCTTTTCCTTGTCGTCAGCGAGTCCCACGGCTTCACGAGGACGCTTCCGGTCAAGGTCAAGGTAGGCGCTTCGCTGGCAATACCCACAGCCACGCCCCAGATGTTCGAGCTTGGCATGGCAGCGGGCGAGTCCAGGACGCAGGCGGTCACGCTCAAGAACGAAGGGTTTGCCCCGTGGCTTCAGGTCAGGCTCTCCCAGCCGACGCTGGGGTGGGTTCACATAGACGGTCTGACCGACCTGGGGGACATCCAGCCTGGAGGCAACTCCAACTTCAGTCTGAGGATCGAGCCTCCGTCCAGCCTGCCCAATCAATCCTACGCGCAGAACCCGCTCTTGGAGGTCTATTCGCTCAACGCCGCGACCGTGTCCATCAATGCGGGGATCGTGGTGACCTCTTCCAAGCAGGGCGGCCTCGTCTTCCAAGTCATCAATGCGGACGAGCAGAGGGACGCCAACGACAATGGCGTGCCTATCGCGGGCGCGGTAGCCACCCTGACGAGCCTTGACATCGCGGGGCTCGCCTTCAAGATCACCGGGGACGCCAACGGGATCATTGAGTTCCAGAACGTTCCCAGCGGCAAGTACGCCTGGACCGTGGAGGCCCCGGGGTTCCTGGCCGAGTCGGGGACCACGGACATCCAGCCCGGGCTGACCAAGACTATCGAATCGGTTATGGCCACGGCCACGGTAACCTACGAATGGACGGTGACGCCGACCACAATCACGGATGTCTACCAGATCACGCTTCAACAGACCTTTAAGACTGATGTCCCGGCCCCAGTAGTGGTGCTTGACCCACCCATCATCCATTTGAACGTTGAATCACACGTCGAGGTTTCCGGTCAGTTCACGGTGTCGAACAAGGGAATCGTTTCGGCGTTCGACGTGACGCTGCAACCCAGCAGCCCGGACGGGGAGGTCAAGATCGATCTGCCGTTCACCAAGATTCCCGAGCTAAGGCCAGGGGAGACGGTTGTTGTTCCTTACAAAATCAGCCACGGACAGTTGGCGGGGCCGGCCTGTCACAATCATCCCGCTGCCATCGGGGCAGTGTTTGTCCGTCCATGCGCGGCCGGTATCATCATAAACGGGACGTGCGTGCCGATAAAGATTACTGTTGCCAGTGAGTTGAAGTCCTGTGCCGTCGGCGACGGCAGTGTGGGCGGCGCACGACCTCCCACCGGAGGCGGCGGCATCTGGGAGGCCACGAAACAGTGGATCAGCGCGATGTTCGGGACGCAGGTAGTCAAGAAACAATGTAGACCTCGCTGCAAACTCAAACGGGAAAGGAAATTTAAAGAATCAGACTTGCCTGATTCACGGTGGGAAACGGAGTGCATGTATGAATGTGACGATGGGTACCTTTTTTATGATTACCTGATTGGGACAGCAGATGTCGCGTATGACTGTGAATTCTACGCCCCTGATCCCCGGGGCCCTCCGCCACGGTGAGACTATGGTTGCGAGATTGATTGCCTTGGAGGAAGGCTGGCAACTGTGCAGGCGTATCGTTGCGCCAGAATGGTTATTGTCGTTGTCAGTAGATACTGAGAAGCAACGATTGATTTGGTCCTATCTTGATTTAGACAAGAATGTCATCAACAGACTGCGCACAGAAGCACCCCCACTCCCTTGCGATCCCGCGGTAATACTCCCCACCTGTGACCTCGTCTTTGCCAGCACACGCGGCATTTCATCTTTTCGGTTGTCTACATATGCAGAACAATTGCTCGTGCCAGCAGATAACAATTACATGGTTCGCAATCTATGGGTGTCCCCGAAGGATGATTTGGAACTGCTCTTCATTCAATCTGATCTGGGCATGTTATCAGATGCCTCCACTGCGGGAAAGGACATTGTTCATATCGTAAGAGAAGAAGCCGTCCTTGTCTCGTGGCATGCGAACACGGGACGATCCCGAATTGTTTCGAAGTTTTCGAGTATTCCGGTTTTTGCGGATGTGGCATGGGAACATGGAGCGTTTTTCGCCTCTCTAGCAAATGGCGAAGTAATCAGATGCGATTTGGAATCGGGTGTTGTATCCTTACGGGAGAGCCTAAAAGCCTATAGCTCGGTTGCCGTTTCTCCCAGAGGGACATTGCTGACCTGGGATGATATGGATTCAGGTGTTGTGGAGACTTGCCAAGATGGAACTTGTTCACGCCTGACGCCGTTCGGAGGATTTCCGGCCTTTTCACCGGGTGGCGAGGCAATGGCTTTCTTGCGACAGAATAGTGAGTTGTGGCTAAAATCATCCGATGGGCAACTCCATCGAATCGTGGCATTCCCAAAAACGGACTCGAAAATATTTGATTTCCCCACATGGTGCCATTGCGGCAATCATCTCGCCATCAATCTGGTTATTTCAGGACTAGGCCCTGTCAGGCAGATGCTGGTTGTTGCTGATTTCTCTCAGCGCTTAGTGTGTATGCAGGAACGTTCCTCGCCTGCGTCGTCTGGAGGACGTGCTTGGATTCCCAAGATTGCCCTATGTCGCCAACATTGTTGAGGTTTAATGAGACACTTCGGTCGTTGCCGGAGTTTGCGGTTTAGGCCGTGCCTTGGTCTGGTAGAATAGCCAAGGAGGCTGACATGGAGACGACGATGGAGCAGGTGGCGGACCATGTCGTTGTCTGGCGGTCGCATTTGGTTGCCTAAGCAATGCTTCACCCGAATGGGGCAGGAATGATCTGATGTCTGTGAACATGCTGAATGCGCAATCGAGAAGTCAAGAGTGCAGCTCCGATCCAATGAATTTCATTCCCGCGTGGAAGGGATGCCGAGTCCACGGCTGGAGTTGCAGATGGGTACTGGTGTCACTGCTAGTCATGATTCATTCGGTGCAACTTCCGGCGACAGAACCCATCGCCAAGATAACCCCACCCCTCGCGCGCGAGATTCAGAAGAACGAGCGAAGCATCGTCTTTGTCGACGTTCGGTCACCCGCAGAATATGTTAAAGGGCATATCAAGGGGGCCCTTAATGTTCCTGTTGCAGACCTCCGCACTAGCACCATTCCGCAAGCCGATTTGGTGGTGGTCTATTGCCCCGACGAGGGATGTGCTCGTAGCGACCGTGCTGCATATGAATTGCTCGGCCTAGGCATCGCCAATGTGCGTGTGCTTGAGGGTGGCTTGGCCGGATGGCAACAGTACCGGTACCCTGTGGAACCTGCGCCTGCCGCAGCCCGCGTTGTCAGGATGTTGCCCGCGGAATTGCGTCGCTTGCTTGTGTCCTCTAAAATGATCGTGATTGACACCCGGCGCCATGATGAGTTCGTCGCCGGGCATGTTCCAGGGGCGGTGAATCTGCCGTTGGAAGGTCTGCCCGAGAGCTTGGCGTCAATGGAAAACAAAGGGCCCTGCGTGGTCTATGACCGGCTGCAGGAGCGCGCGCGCCAAGCAGCCATGATCTTGGCGGAGTCGGGGCGCGAAGCCCGCGAGCTTGTCGGCGGCATCGGGGCGTGGTCCAAGAAGGGCTATCCGATGGCGGTGGGGAATCAGTCCGAGGTGAAATGAGGATCTGCATGCCGGGCGGTTGGCTGAGATTGTGGCGGGCGTTGATATTGGCGTCCGCCGTGATTCCTTCGTGGCAAGGGCTGTTGTCGGCCCAGGACGAGACGGTTTGCGCGGTTGTCAAGCTGGAGATCAAGCAGGAAGCCACGCTGGAGAGGGAGGCGTTCGACGCCCGCCTGCTGCTTAACAACAACTCGACGACTCAGCCCCTACAGAATCTTTTCGTCAACTTTACAATCACCGATATCGACGGCAATCCGGCTGACATCCTTTTCTTCGTCAAGATCAGCTCGCTCAGCAACACCAACGCCATAGACGGCACCGGCGTGGTCCAGTCCAGCAGCACGGCGGATATCCACTGGCTGATTATCCCTTCGACCGGCGCGGGCGGGAGCAATCCGCTGGGGCTGCGCTATGCCATCCGGGCGAACATCTCCTACACGGCTAACGGCATCCCCCAGTTATTGAGCACTTTTGACGCTTTCATTACGGTGAAGCCTCAGCCTTCCACGAAGCTCGAATACGTCCTGCCCTACGAGGTGTTCTCTGACGAGCCCCTGACCGTTGAGATTGAGCCCATCGAGCCTTTCCCCTTGGGCGTGCGGGTGACCAACGTAGGCTATGGCACGGCCAGGAACTTCCAGATCGACTCAGCCCAGCCCAGGATAGTCGAGAACAAGCAGGGTTTGGCCGTTGACTTCAAGCTCCTGGGAACGGTGGTGGCTGGGAATACCATTCCTGATACCCTGCTTGTTCCTTTCGGCGACGTGGCTCCTGGGGGTGTTGGCCAAGCATCCTGGATCATGTCTACGACGCTCTCAGGCCGGTTCATCGAGTTCACCTCGACGTTTACCCACGCGGCCGAGCTTGGGGGTGCCCTCACATCCCTTATCCAGAGCGTGACGACCTACACCTTGCTCAAGGACGTTCTCGTGGACCTGCCTGGAAGGGACCGCGTGCCGGACTTCCTGGTCAACATGGGGCAGCCCAGGGGCGAGGGGATGCAGGCCCTGTTGGATTCTGGAGGAACCATTGCGGCTGAGTACATCCTGGAGTCCGACCAGCCGACACCGATCCAGGTTACCGAGGTTCCGGCGGCCGTTTCGGGAACCTTGGCAGGGACCAATGCGAGCCTGACGCTCTCGTTCGCGCAGCCGGTAGGATCCAATGTATGGGCCCATTCCTCCGTCCCGGTCGTGTTGCCGGCCGGAGTCAGCCTTGTGTTCGTAACGCGGTCGGACGGAAAGGCGCTCAATCCCGCCAACGGCTGGATATCCAAACACTTTCGGAAGTCAGACCGGTCCGTACTGCGCCGGCTCAACGTCATTGACCTGACATCGAGCGCGACGGCCTACGTTTTTAACTTCAGCGCCGCGGGCCTGGAGCAGGCGCCCGGCGCCGTCGCCGACCTGGCGGCTGCGACCGGCCAGCGTGGGGGTGAGCTCGCGTTGTCCTGGACCGCTCCTGGCGAGGACGGCCAGACAGGAGCGATACTGGGCGGACGGTATTTGATCCAGCACGAGGTTGACCAGAGCGCATCGTTCGCGCCCGCGGCGGCCCTGGTGGTCTTCGCCACCTCGACCGCTCCAGGCAGGATCGAACGCTATGTCCTGACCGGCGCGATCGGCAATACGACCAACTATCTCAGGCTCTGGACCCAGGACACGGGCGGCGCGATGTCCGGCATATCGAACGGCGCGACTGCATATGCCCTGCCCAATCCTCCGGCTCAAAGTGCTTTCGTGGCCGTCAGCTCGGAAGCGTTGGGAGTCTCCTGGGTAATCGGCAACAATAGCCTTCCGATCGAATATCAAGTGGTCGTGAACACGGACTTGGCCGAGCCTTTCGTGAGTTCAAGCCCGTTCTTCGGTTCCTTCCAGAACAGCTTCACTTTCGCTGGTCTTGCGCCCAATACCGCCTACACTCTCTTCGGCTTTGCCCGCAACCCTGAGACTGGGGCCAGGTCCGAGATGGCGGTCCTTGGGAGCACGACGACCTTGGCTACCCCGCCAGTTGCCCAGCCGTTCGCTGACCTGTCCACGAACAGCCTGACCGCTGCCTGGGCCATAGGGAGCAACCCTGCCGGGACCGAGTACTGGGTCGAGCTTTCGACCCTTCCTGAGCGAGCGCCGGTCATTGCCCAGAGCGGCTGGATCAGGGCCGGCAGCTTCACATTCTCCGGGCTTGCGTCCGCCACGACCTACTATGCCCGGGCCAAAGCGAGGAACCTGGGGCTGGTGGAGACTGGGTTCACGGACCTCGGGGCGGCATGGACGAGTTCCGCGGACAACATGCCTCCGAGGACCGGCCTTGTCGTGGGACTGCCCAGATTCGGCGCCGCCCCGGTCTTCGTTACTGACAAGACGACCTTCAGCTTTACGGTGGCCGACGACCTGGAGACGGTTGGGGACGGCGCGGGCTTGGGCGCGGCGTACACTATGGTGTCCGTGGATACCGCTCCTTTCTTCAACTTTGCCGCGGCCTTCAGCCTGGTCGAGCCCGGGATGCATACGATCCGGTACTACAGCGTGGACTACCTCAACAATGTCGAGACGGAACGTCAGGCTGCGGTGGTAGTCGACGCAATCGCTCCCGCAACCTCATTGGAAGTGTTGGGAAGCTCGAGGGTCGTGGGCGGGATGATTGAACTCTTTGAGGGGTCCAACATCACCTTGACAGCCAGTGATCCAGAACCTGTCGGTGTCGGCTCAGGGGTTGGAAGGACGATCTTCTTGATTGACACGGCTCCTGAGAACTGCATCGGGGGTGCGCCTGCTTGGCCGCCTGACCCTTCCTTTCCGCAAGGGAGTTGCCGAAACCCCGTCTTCACCGCTCCTTTCGCGCTCTCGAAAGGAACTCACACCGTCCTCTATTATTCAGTGGACCACGTCGGGAATACCGAGGTACCGGGATCAATCGCTTTGAGTGTGTCGCGGCCTCCGGGGGATATCACGGAGACCGGGCGGGTTGATTTCAGGTTCTCATTCGGCGGCCAGGGAAGCGCGCCAGGGCAGTTCAATTTCATGTCAGACGTTAGCGTAGATCAGGAGGGCAACGTCTACGCGGCGGACTCTGGGAATGCGCGAATCCAGAAATTCAACCCCGCAGGGGGTTTTCTGCTGGCGTGGGGCAGCTATGGCAGCGGTCCAGGGCAGTTCTCCGGCTTATGGGCGATCAATGTGTGCGCAGGCTTCGCTGAACAACGCGTGGTTGCCGTTGACAACCCGAACCGGCGCGTCCAGATTTTCACCAGCACGGGCGGTCTTCTTGGGCAAATTGGGCCCGGTATCGGCGGTTCGACCTTCACCCTCAGCTATC
Source organism: Elusimicrobiota bacterium (assembly GCA_016209035.1). Lineage (GTDB taxonomy): Bacteria > Elusimicrobiota > Elusimicrobia > UBA1565 > UBA9628 > JACQWX01. The sequence continues at coordinate 27,978 of JACQWX010000029.1, forward strand.
CAGTCGGCGTAGCCTGTGACGGGGCGGGACATGTCTATATTGGAGATCAGGGTCTGCGCTTGATCTTGAAAACGGACCAGACCGGTCGGCTCCTGGGTTCTTGGTCCATTCCCGAGGGGGGCATCGGCCGTATCGCTGTTGACATGTCCGGGATGGTCTATGTTTCCGTCGGACGAGCAGTCTTCAAATTCACGGCCGATGGCACGCTGCTTCAGCGTTTCGGGGACCCGAATTCAACGCTAGGCAACCTGAGCCGCTCCCAAGGCATGGCCTTCGACATCTTCAACAACCTCTATGTAGGCGACAGTTGCACGGGGGGACAGGGTGTTCAGGTCTTCGCGCCTTCAGGAACCTTTCTTGCGAAATTCGGCGAACCTGGGACTGCGCCTGGGCAGTTCTTGAGTTACGTGGTGCAAGGCGTCGGGATCGACCGGTGGACGGGCAGGATTTTTGCGACCGATACCAGCGAGAATCGCGTTGAAGTGTTCGATGTCGCAGTCCCGACCACGGATATCAAGGCCCCGCTGACGAAGCTGCTGGTTCTGGGCCCATCCGGAGCAACCGGGGACGGCAATTTGATTGTCACTACGACCACCTTGCTCTCATTTGAATCCGTTGACTCGGCGCATCCTGGCATCGCTCCCTCCGGGGTCGCTTTCACCGAATATCGTTTGGATGAGACTGGTCCTTTCCAGCGGTTCACCACGCCCTTTGCGCTTGAATTCGTAGTGGCCGGATTCCCATATCGCGGTATCGAATACCGAAGCACGGACCATGCAGGCAACGTAGAGCCGGCCAGGCTCGTTCATGTCTATTTGGACTTCACGCCTCCTCGCTCCGCCCTCTTCTTCGATGAGAACCAAGTGACCCAGATGTTCGGCCCTGAGAGCATCGCTCTGCCCGGCGATCTGGCATTTCCGGAGACAGAATTCACCATTGTGGCGCATGATCCTGGGAATCCGTTTTCCGCCGGCGTCGGCACGGTCACCGCGGCCCTGGATGGGATGCCGGTAGAGCTGGAACGTAAGCCTGAGACCTCGCCATGTCCAGAGCCTCTGCATGGTTGGGACTGCGTCAGGCTGGATGTTCCTGGCCAGGAGCGGCCGCTCGCGGAAGGCCTGCATTTACTCACATGGCAGAGCGGCGACAAGACCGGCAATTTCGACATACCGCGGACAGTGTCATTCAATGTGGTGCGCAGGCCGCCAAATGTCGTCAACAACCCGGCGCACAAGTTCCTGACGGCCTTGCAAAGTCCTGAGCCTGACGGGTTCTTCGGCTTGACCGATTTGGCAGTCGACTTTTTCGGCAACGTGTACGTGGCCAACCTCGGCCCATACAAAGCAACGATATGGCGATTCTCCTCGGATGGCGCGCTGCTTCAGCAATTCCCGATTGACGCGCAAGGCATGGATGTCGGGGTCAGTCCTGTTCGGCTGGCCATCAACCCGACACTTGACCGCAAGCTCCTGGTGACCGCGGGATACCATGTCGGTTTCTATACAACCGAGGGTTCGGTTCAGTACTTTCCGAGCACCTTCGGGGGCTTCAGCTTCGTCAACGCCTCCGACGCCGCCTTTGACTCCGCGGGAAACATCTATGTGGCGGATTCGGCGCAGGGCAAGATCTTCAAGTTCTCCCCGTCTCTTGAGTTCATCATGGCGTTCGGCGAGCGCGGAGGCGGTCAGTTCGTCACCGGCCCCGGTCGACTGGCGTCTGACCGGAACGGGCACATTTTTGCGACAGACACCAACCCGGGCCGCATCCTCAAATTCTCATCGGCGGGCGAATTCATCGGGAGCATCTCCGGCCCGATGGCGGAGCCCGACGGTCTCAGCACGGACATCTATGGCAATGTCCTTGTCGCGGACAGGAGTCTCAACGTCATTCATCTATTCAGCAGCACCGGCGCATTGGTGGGGCAAATAGGCTCTCCCGGCTCCGGTCAAGGCCAACTGGCGTCGCCCAGAGGATTGGACATCCATCTGCAAAGAGGACGGGTCTATGTCGCGGACAGAGCCAATCAGCGTGTCCAGATATTCGCTCCGGATCTTCTCCCCGACACGGTCATGAACTTGCACGCCACGGCAACCATGGAGGGCGAGGTGCTCCTTTCCTGGACGGCTCCTGGGGAGGATGGCGGCACGGGCCAAGCCGCGAGCTATGAGCTGCGTTATTCTACGATGCCCATCACGAACATTTCGGAGTATCTCGAAGCCTCCACGGTCACGACGCCATCGCCTGGACCGGCCGGCTCGACCGAAACGCTGAGGATTGCCGGGCTGGCTGGGAACACGAGCTTCTACTTCGCATTGCGGGCATTTGACTCCGCCGGCAATCCGTCCGCCCTATCCAATACAGCCGTCGTCCGCACCCCATTCATCGTAAGAAGCGCCGCTATGATCAACGGCAATCCTGAGCTGTTGATGATAGCGTCGAACATCGAGCCTGCCGTTGTCTTGATCGACACCACCTCATCCGCCGGAGGTTTCGTGTTGGCCGCAGCCTCCAGCCAAACCCTGGAGCTGGCAAGCAACCTGTACGACGTAGGCCCTCCCGGCGCGGAATTCTCTCCTTTGGCCAGCCTTACCCTCAGGTATTCCACGAAGACCCTGGCAGACCTTGGGCTGGCTGAGGCCCAGCTTGGCATCTACCGTTTCCACCCGCCTGCGGACCTTGTGAAAGTTCCGGGCCAGACCTTGGACATGCAGGGAAGATTCCTGCGCGTGCCGATTGGGAGGGTGACCTCGATTTTCGGCATATTCGGCCCCATTCCGGACCGGACGCCGCCCCTTACCAGTCTCAGGGTGATTGGGGGCGGCCGGTTCGTGGACACTGAGGCCCGGCTCCTTGTCTCCTCAGACGCAGCCCTTGGGTTTGACGCCTTTGACCCCGTGGTGCGCGGAACCGCGTCTGGCGTGGCCTTCACCGAGTTCAGGGTGGACGCCGCCGCCGCCACTGCTCCATATTCGGTCTTTGTCTCGACATTCGGGCTGGCTGAAGGCGGCCACCTCATCGAGTTCCGCAGCCAGGATCATGCGGGCAACCTGGAAGTCACCAGGTCGAGCCAAGTGTTCGTCGACGCTGTCGCGCCGGCTACGTCCCTTCTGGTCAACGGAACGGCTGTGGGTGCCGCGGAGGCCGTCATCATCTCCACCGACATCTTATCCTTCGCGTCTCAAGACGCGGGCTCCGGTGTCTCGGAGACCCTGTTCAAGATCGACGAGATGCCTGAACAGGTCTATGCCAGCACATTCACCCTGGCCGCAGGTACACATACCGTGACGTTCCGCAGCCGCGACAACGTGGGCAATGTCGAGTCTCTCAAGACCGCTCTGGTATCATCGCTGGCTCCGGATACCACGGCGCCGAGCCTGGCTTTCGTCCCGGTGGACGGCAGCACGCTTGCGACCTCGCGGCCCACCATCGCGGCGCTCTACTCGGACGAGGGGCGGGGGATCGACTTGACCTCGGTGAGGCTTGCCTTGGACGGGTTGGACGTGACCAGCCAGGCCGTGGTCACGACATCCTCGGGCAGTTTCGTGCCGGCCGCCTCGCTGGCCCAAGGGAGCCACACCATCAATGCGTCCGTGACGGACATGGCCGGAAACCTCGCGGCCGCGGCCGCGACTTTCATGCTGGACGTCACCCCGCCCTCGGTCGTCATTGAATCGCCCAATGGAGGCGAGGTCTATTTGGCCGGCGCAAGCACGATCCAGGTCCGGTTCGGGGTGACGGACAACGTTGACCCGGCTCCAGGATTCTACGCTTCCCTGGTTCAGCTGGAGGATCGAGGCAGTCCGCGCGGGAACCGGCCCGGGTTTGTCCCCGCGACTACGGGCCAGACGTTTGACCCGCTGGACTTGGATGACGGTTTATGGCGGCTCAAGGTTTCGGCGGCGGACTTCGTCATGAACTCCACTGCCCATTACTCCGGGGCGTTCGAGGTGATCCACGACACCCTTGCGCCGCGGACGCTCATGACAATCAGCGCCCCACAGGCACCGGGCGGGCCCGGGGGAGCGGAATTTGTAAGCTCCAGGACCATGATCAACCTAAGCTCCGTGGACGACCTGGTCCTGGCGGGCGACGGCCAGGGGCTTGGGGTGGCTTGGCAGGCGTTGTCCGTGGATGGGATATTCAGGACGACCTTCACCAACCTAAGTCCGGCCTCCAGGCAGGTCTTTTCATCGAGCTTCACCCTGGCCACGGAACCTGACGGAATCCATGCATTGGCGTTCTTCGGCCAGGATGTGGTGGGCCATGTGGAGGCGCTCGGGTCCAAGGCCGTGGCTTTGGACGACACCCCGCCGTTGACCGGGCTTGTCCTCTCCACGCCCAGCTTCAACGGGTTCGTTTCTTCCAGGACGCTGCTGACCCTTGTCGCGGAGGACCCGGTGGCAGGCGGTGTCGCGTCGGGCGTTGAGTTCACGAGCTATCGGATCGGCGGCGGGGACTTCGTGCGGATGCCATTGAGCTTGAGCCTCGCGGGGCCGGATGGCGCCTATGTCCTTGAGTTCCAAAGCCGGGACCGGGTGGAGAACCTGGAGGTGCTGCATTCTACCACGGTCTTACTGGACCAGACGCCTCCGGAGACCACATTGAGCCTTGAAGGCCCTGTCTCAGGGGATTTCGTCACCTCGCAGGCCACCGTCGCCTTGGTATCTCATGACCCGGGGACGCTTCCCTCGGGAGCGGCGCTGACGCGCTACAAGATCAACGACGGCGCGTTTGTGATAGGCAGCCCGCTGTCGCAGTTTGGCCTCTCCGGGTCTGACGGGAACTATAGGATCCAATACCAGAGCGAGGACCATGTGGCGAATCTGGAGGTTCTCCTGGAGAGGGTCCTAAAGCTCGACAATACGCCCCCCAAAACCGAGGCCGTCATTCAGGATACGGTATTCTTCGGCGTGGACGGCTCAACGTATGCGTCTCACGCGGCCGGACTGGGCCTGATCGCCGTTGACGCAGGCTCAGAGGTCGAGCGCACCGAGGCGGCTGTGGACGGCGAACCATTTGAGCCTTACAGCGCCCCGCTCACATTGGCCGAGGGCGTCCATGTGGTCCGGTACAGGTCTGTGGACAAGCTGGGAAACGTGGAAACCGAGCGCTCCCTCTCCCTGAAAGTGGACGGGACACCACCGACCACCACGGCCCAGGTCGGCGAGCCTTCCTTTATGGATGCGCAGGGGAAGCATTACGTTACCCCGGCCACCGCGGTTTCCTTCTCGGCTCTCGACCCTGGTCTGGCTTTTAGCACCGTCCCTGGCTCTGGGCTGAGCCTGATCGAAGTCGCCATGGACACCGGGCCATTCAGCGCTTTTACGAGAAGCTTGACGTTCACGGAGGGCAGGCACACGGTCTTCTTCAGGGCTGTCGACCGGGTGGGCAACGTCGAGGTAATCCGCACGCTGAGCCTGCGATCCGACGCCACGCCGCCGATCACGGCCATGAAGCCAAGCGGAGAGTTCTTCACGGCCGGGGCCAGGGATTTCGCTCCTGGGCACTTCACCTATTCCCTGCCCGCCGAAGACCCTGCGGCCAAGGACGTGGCCTCAGGCGTGGCCTGGACGCGCTTCGGCCTTGACCATGGCCCCTTGGCCGCCTTCACTTCCGCCTTCAGCCTGACCGAGGGCATCCGGCTCGTGAGCTTCCAGAGCCAGGACAACGTGGAGAACCTTGAGCTTCTCAAGAATTCCACGGTCTACGTGGACGCCACCGCGCCCGCGACGGCCTTGGCCATCGGAGGCCCGAGCTTCGACCCAGGAGAGGGCCGGCCCGTGTTCGTGGCCTTGAAGACCATGCTTGGTTTGCCTTCCATCGATCCTGAGGTCTTGGGCGCGGCCTCAGGCGTGCGGGAAGCGAGGTTCCGACTGGATTCGGGCGCTTTCCAGATCTTCGCCGCGCGGTTCACGGTCCCTCTTCCTGAGGGACCGCACCAGATCGAGTGGTTCGGTACGGACAACGTGGGCAACGCCGAGGTCCTCAAGTCTACGGCCATAGCCTTGGACGACACTGCTCCCTTGACCAGCCTGGCTGTCCTGGCAGGCCGGCAAGCGCGCGCGCCGGAGCCTGAAAGCTTCTTTGCCTCTTCGGATACGGCCTTGGCCTTCGTATCCACCGACCCTGCGGCAGGCTGGCCGGCCTCGGGCCTGGGCTTGACCGAGTTCCAGGACAATGCCGGCCCGTTCGAGGCTTTCAGCGCGGCATTCAGCCTTACTGAAGGCGTCCACAGGCTCGGCTACCGAAGCCGAGATCGGGTGGACAACCTCGAGGTCCTGGCTAGCACGACCGTCTTGGTTGACGCGACCCCGCCTGTCTCGATCCTTGCCATCGGCACGCCCCAGGCCAAGGTGGTCCCCGGGCAGGGTCATGGCCCCATGGGGCTGACCATTGTTTCCAGCATCGCGCCTTTGGTCGTCATTTCCACGGACCCGGTTTCCCGGGAAGTCAACTCCGGGCTGGAGCAAGTCCATGTGAGCACAGGTTTTGGTTTCTCCACCTCGACCGCTGCTTTCAGGCTTGACGGGGTTGACGGGATCAAGACGGTATCCTTCTACGCCTTCGACCGGGTGGGCAACACGGAGGCTTTCCAGACGGGCGAGGTCGGGTTGGACAATACCGCGCCTCTGACTTCACTCGCGTATGTGGGCGGGCGCCAGTTCAGGACTCAGGACAAGGTCTTTGCGTCCACCACCACCGCCTACCGGTTCGACGCGGGCGATCCTGTGGCGGGCGGGATAGCTGCCGGGGTGGACTTCACGGAATTCTCGATCGACTCCGGCCCGCTTTCCAGGTTCGCGTTCGACTTCACGCTCGCAGAAGGCGTTCGGACGATTGCATGGCGCTCGCAGGACCGCGTCGCGAACCTGGAGACCCTGGTCTCGACAGCGGTGCATGCGGACGCGACTCCTCCCATATCGTCCACGACCCTCACGGGCCCAAGGTTCCTGTCCGCGGGCCAGGCCGGCACGGTCGGCGGGCCGCTATTCATCGCGTCTTCCACCCTGGTGGGTTTGAGGTCCGAGGATCCGATGTCGAACGGGGTTGCCTCAGGCTTGAACCGGATCATGGCAGCCTTGGACGGCGGGACCACGAGCGTCTTCTGGTTGGACTCCCCCATTGTCGCTGAGGGCACCCACACCCTCGTCTACCAGGGGTTCGACAACGTTGAGAACGCCGAGACTTCCAGGGTGTTCAAGGTGAGTGTGGACTCGACCCCGCCGGTGACCGATATCTCATTCCTGGGTGTCGCATCCTTCCTGCCCGGCCTGCCTGAGCAGGCCCGTGTCTTCATCGCATCCGGCACCAGGGTCGCGCTCGCGGCACAAGACCCCGTGTCGCGGAACACAGCCTCCGGCGTGCTTCTCACCCGCTACCGGATCGGCCAAGGCCTGGGAGGCCACCCTGGCCCTTGGACCGCAACCCAAGGTCCCTTCTTGCTGCCAGGTGAGGGCCTGCATCTGGTCGAATGGCAGTCCCAAGACAAAGTCGAGAACCTTGAACAGGCCAAGGTCATGCTCATCGCGGTGGACCAGACCCCGCCCGAGACCTCGGTCAGCTTCGGCGAACCCGGATTCAGGGGCTTCGGCTTCGACCTCATAGCGTCCGACACGCCCATAACCCTCACCAGTCAGGACCCATTGTCGAGCGGCGTGGCATCGGGAGCCGCGGAGATCACATACCGGGCTGACGGCGGTCCGCTCCAGGTCTACGTCAGTTCCTTCACGCTTCCCCAGGGCATGCACACCCTGGAGTACGGAGCCGTAGACCGCGCGCAAAACGCCGAGACGCGCAAGACCGTAGGCGTGGCGGTGGCGGACTTCGTGCTGGGAGCCGTTGCGGGGGTGGACGGGATTTCCGGCTCCGGGACCTCGGACATCACAGGGCTGGTGCAGTCCAATGGCAACGTGGACCTCTCGGGGAACGTGGCGGTTGTAGGGGACGTCACGGCCTATTCCGTGACCCTGAAGGGCCAGGCAACGGTTTCCGGCAATATCATCCAGGGGGCCTCCCCGCTCGTGGCCGAGTCGATCGACCTGGCGCTGATTGAGCAGTTGGCCCAGGCTTCAAGCTCGAACATCCTCATTCCTGAGAGCTTCCTCAAGAACGGGGCGCTGAGCATAAGCGGTCAGAAGACCTTGACGCTCAGCACGGGCGTCTATGTGGTGGAGGGTCTTGAGATAAACGGCGGCGCAAGCCTTAGAACACAGGGCCCCGTGAGCCTGCTGGTGCGCGGGCCCGTGAAGGTCGAGGGAGGCGGAGCCTTGAACGCGGACGGACGAGCCTCCCAGTTCGTGGTATTCTCCAATGGGAGCCAAGGCGCGTTCTTCGGAGGCGGGGCCCGGGTTCTGGGACTCTTCTATGCGCCTCACGCGGCGCTGCTCATCGCGGGCAACAGCCAGATCGGAGGGCACCTGTTTGGAAAGACTGTGGCCTTGAGCGGCACCTCCAACATCGTCCAGTCCGGAGAAACCCTGCCTCAGCTGGTTGCAAGCTCGGGAGGGAAAGACAAGAAGCTCTCCTTGGCCAGAACGGCCATGGCAGGCTTGGGCCCCGATCCCGCCTTCCGCTATCACGACCACTATGCCTTCCCCAATCCCTCGAGGGGGACAAATCCTACAATACGGGTGCAGGTGGGCATGGCGGACTCGGTTCAGGTGCAGATTTACGACGCAGCCGGGAGCATGGTACATAACGACTTCTTCGGGGTTCCAAGGGTCCTTGACGACAGCAACGGCAAGGGCGACCAGTACACTTACGACTATGTCTGGAACGTGGGCCGCATGGGCTCCGGAGTCTACATCTACGTCATCACCGCGACCAAGGCCGGTGAGAAGCCCATCCGGAAGACCGGAAAAGCAGGAGTGATCCGCTGATGAAAGTCATCCATCCGTCGCGCCCCCTGCCGCCCACGCCTTTCCTGACGGCGCAGGGGACCTGGCCCTCCAATCTCCTGGAAGGCCAGGGCCTCCGGCCTGGACCGCGCCTTGCGCTCGTGGCCGTGGCGCTCGTGGTCGCGTGCTTGCCCGCCCGGGCCGGCGAGACCGCCCAGTTCTTGAAGATAGGGGTGGGAGCCCGTGCAGTAGGAATGGGAGGCGCCTACACCGCGGCAGGTGATGACTTGAACTCCATGGCCTGGAACCCCGGGGGCATGGCGAGCCTGACCAAGCGCGAAGCGGGCGCCATGTACGCCAACTTGGTGGCTGAGACGCACTACAGCTTCATGGGCTACGGCCAGCCGACGAAGTACGGCACTTTCGGGGCTGGGATCATGTACCTGGGCCAAGGCTCGCTGGATGGCAGGGATTCCCAGGGCAGGGCCAATGGTGGATTCACGGCCTCGGACATGGCATTGGGCGTATCGTACGCCAAGACGGTGCTCCCGAGGCTGGGCTTAGGCGTCAACGTCAAGTTAGTCAGGACGAACGTCGGCTCGGACACGGGCTATTCCGTTGCTTTCGACCTGGGCTCAAGGTACGACCTGGGCAGGATGGGGCCAGGGAGCTTGGCGGCTGGGTTGGCGGTGTTGAACCTTGGGCCCGGCATCAGGCTGCACGAGCAAAGCTCGGACTTGCCGTTGGTGTTGGCGACCGGACTTGGGTACAATCTTCCTTTCGGCTTGAACTTCGGGCTGGACTTCAGGAACAGGCCCTATGCCGGAAGCTCGGAGGTGAGCCTTGGGACTGAGCTTGCGGTGGTTCCCCAGTTGGCCTTGAGGATGGGGTATGCTTCGACTCATGGGCTCATCTCAGGGGCGTACAAGACGAGCGACTTGATGGGGCTGGCTGCCGGGTTCGGGGTGAAGGCCTACGGGATGAGCCTGGATTACTCCATGACGCCCTTTGGGGGGCTGGGGAACAGCCACAGGATTAGTCTAGGGAGCAGATTTTAGAGGACATTCTCATGCGCAAGACCCTAGCCGAGATCGCCGAGTTGGTCGCGGGAACGCTCGAGGGAGACGGCTCCTTCGTAGTCACGGGCGCCGCCGGCCTCCAGGAGGCCGGCCCCGAGGACATCTCCTTCCTGGGCAACCCGAAATACGCGGCTTCGGCCCAGGCATCCAACGCGGGGTGCCTGCTCCTGCCCGCGCCCGGCGTTTCTGGCGCGGGCGTGCCGCCTCGACCCGAACGGGAAAGCGGCCTGCCCGCGCCCGGCGTCTGCCCGCCAGGGCGTGGCGCGGGGGCTCCGGGCAAGGCCAAGAACCGCATCTTCGTCGAGGACCCCCAGTACGCCTTCTCCCAGGTCCTCTGGCTCATCCATGACGAGCGGCCCAAGCCCCCGCCCGTCATCGACTCCAAGGCCTGCGTCCACTACCAGGCGAGGCTCGGCCCCGGAGTGAGCGTCGGCCCCTTCGCCGTGGTCGACCGGGGGTCCCTGGTCGCCGAGGGCGCCGTCATCGGCGCCCAGTGCTATGTCGGAGAGAACGTCCGCATCGGCCGCTATTGCCTCCTCCACCCCCGGGTGGTCATCCGCGAGGACTGCGTCATCGGCGACCGGGTCATCGTCCAGCCCGGGGCCGTCATAGGGGGGGACGGGTACGGCTTCTCAACGGACAAGAAGACCGGCCGGCACCGCAAGATCCCCCAGATCGGCAACGTCGTGGTGGGAGACGACGTGGAGATCGGCGCCAACGCCGCCATCGACCGCGCCACCACCGGCTCGACCGTGATCGGCCCCGGGACCAAGATCGACAACCTGGTCCAGCTCGGGCACAACGTGAAGACCGGCAAGGACTGCCTCATCGTGGCCCAGACCGGGGTCTCGGGCTCCACCACCCTGGGGGAGCGCGTCATCCTGGCGGGACAGGCCGGCCTGGTCGGCCACATCAAGATCGGCGACGGGGCGATCGTGACGGCCAAGACCGGGGTCATGCACGACATCCCCAAGGGCGAGGTCCACTTCGGCATCCCCTCGCGCCCGCACCGGGAGGCCATGAAGCTCCAGGCGCTCTTCGGCAGGCTCCCCGACATCCACGACGCCGTGAAGGCGATCAAGAAGAAGCTCGGGCTGCACGAGGACCACGCCAAGGTCCGGGAGGGCTGACCATGGACGCACAGACGACCGTCAAAAGAGCGATTTCCCTGAGCGGCATCGGACTGCACACGGGCAACGCATCCACCGTCACCTTCAGGCCCGCCCCCGCCAACGTGGGCATCCGCTTCTTCCGCACGGACCTCGTCGGCACTCCCATGATCCCGGCGAGGCTCAACTTCGTGGTCACCACGGTCCGGGGCACCAACCTGGGCTTGAACGAGGCCAAGGTGCACACGGTCGAGCACGTGCTCTCGGCCCTCACCGGGCTGGGGATCGACAACATCGACATCCTCGTCACGGCGAACGAGCCTCCCATCATGGACGGCTCGTCCATGCCGTACGTCAAGACCCTGCTGGAGGCCGGCATCCAGGACCTCGCCGCCCCCAAGCGGGTCCTGCACCTCTCCCAGGAGGTGCGCTACGAGGACGGCAAGGCCAAGTACCGGGCGTTCCCGGCCCGGGGCTTCGAGGTCAAGGCCGTGCTCCTCCACGACCACCCCATGCTGCGCAGGTCGGCGATCACGGTGCGCATCGACCGCGACTCCTACGTCGGGGAGCTCGCCCGCAGCCGCACCTTCTGCTTCGAGCACGAGGTGGCCTACCTCCGATCCCAGGGGCTGGCGCAGGGAGGCTCCCTGGACAACGCCATCGTGATCGCCAAGGACCGCTTCATGACCAACGCCGAGGGCCTCCGTTACCCCGACGAGTTCGTCCGGCACAAGGTCATGGACCTCGTCGGGGATCTCACGCTCACCGGCAGGCCCCTCTTCGACATGCGCGTCGAGGCGGAGTGCCTCGGCCACGGCCACAACGTCGAGTTCGCCAAGAGGCTCTGCGAGGCCGCCAAGGCGATGAGGAAGCCGAAGACAAAAACGGAGAAGGTGGAGGTCTAGATGACTGAAGAAACGGCGTCGACCCCCCCGGCTTCTCCTCCCCCCGCGGGGGGGAGGAGAGAACTTGACATCTCCGCCATCCGCAAGGCCATCCCGCACAGATACCCCTTCCTCCTGGTGGATAAGGTCGAAATCCTGGAGGAGGACAAGAAGGCCGTGGGCACCAAGTGCGTGACCGTCAACGAGCCGTTCTTCGCCGGCCATTTCCCGGAGCATCCCATCATGCCGGGAGTGCTCGTGGTCGAGGCCATGGCCCAGACCGCGGCCGCGATGCTCCTCTCCAAGGATTCCCCGGCGCACAAGAACAAGCTCGCCTACTTCATGGGCATCAACGAGGCCAAGTTCCGCGCCCCGGTCCTGCCCGGGACCGTGCTCAAGCTCCATGTCGAAGTCCTCAGGCTGGGCCGGGTCGGCAAGTTCCGCGGGGAGGCATTCGTGGAAGGCAAGCTCGTCGCCGAAGCGGAGATGACTTTCGCGTTGGTTGAGCCTCGCGAGAATGCGTAGCATTCTCGCAAAAATATCGAGGAGTCCATTCCCATGAACGCCAATATCCATCCTTCGGCGGTTGTTGACACAACCGCCGAGATTGACCCCGCCGCGGTCGTGGGCCCCTTCGCCGTCGTCGGCCCGAAGACCGTCCTGGGTCCGGGGTGCGTCGTAGGGGCCCATGGCGTGGTCGAGTACGCCGTCCTCGGGCGCGACAACCGCATCCATCCGAACGCCTTCGTGGGCACCCCGCCGCAGGACCTCAAGTACGCCGGCGAGGAGACCCTCCTGGTCATGGGCGACAACAACATCGTGCGCGAGGGCGCGACTCTAAACCGCGGCACTGCCGCGAGCGGCAAGACCGTGATCGGGAGCAACTGCCTCTTCATGACCAACACCCACGTGGCGCACGACTGCCGCCTCGGCAGCGGCGTCATCATGGCCAACCTCGCCACCCTCGCGGGGCACGTCGAGGTCGGCGACTTCTCCGTCTTTGGCGGCTTCGTCGGGGTCCACCAGTTCGTCCGCATCGGCCGCTACTGCATGATGGGAGCGGGCTCCAAGGTGGGCAAGGACATGCCCTCCTTCTGCATGTGCCAGGGAGACCGCGCGACGCTGCGGGGTTTGAACCTCATCGGCATGCGCCGCGCCGGGCTCCACCGCGACGTCGTCTCCGCCGTCAAGGAGGCCTACCGGACGCTCTTCCTCTCCGGCTTAAGGGTGGAGGAGGCGGCAGCCAAGCTCAAGACAGGCAGCCCGCCCCCCGAAGTCCTCGAGATGGTCGCCCAGGTCGAGACCTCCAAGCGCGGCGTGACCCGCCCGCCGACCGGCGCCCCGGTGGAGGAAGAGGTGACGCTCTGAAGAAGCTCGGCCTCATCGCGGGGTCCGGGGATTTCCCCCTCCTCTTCGCCAAGGAGGCGCGGCGCCAGGGAGTCGCCGTCGTGGCCCTGGCGCTCGATGGGGTGACGGACCGGTCCCTCGCTACCCTGGTCGACCAGGTCGAGTTCTTCAAGCTCGGGCAGATCGACGCGCCCATCAATATCTTCAAGGAGGCCGGCGTCACCCAGGCCGTGATGGCGGGCAAGGTCCAGCACTCCTCGCTCTTTGGCGGCTTCCTGCCCGACTGGCGCGCGGTCAAGCTCCTCGCCCGGATAGCGGACCGCCGCACGGACACCATCCTCAGGGCCGTCGCGGATGAGTTCGCCAAAGAGGGCATCCAGCTCATCTCATCCGCGACGTTCCTCTCTCATCTGATCCCCCCGGCGGGCGTTCTGACCCGACGCAAGCCCGACGCGGCCCAGCGCGCGGATTTCGCCCTCGGCTGGAAGGCCGCCAAGGCCGTGGCCGGATTCGACATCGGGCAGACCGTCGCCGTCCTGGACGGCGCCGTCATCGCGGTGGAGGCCATGGAGGGGACCGACGCCTGCGTCCGTCGGGCGCGGGACATCCTCAACCGTCAGGGCACGAACCGCCCCCTGGTGATCGTCAAGGTCGCCAAGCCCGGGCAGGACCCGCGCTTCGACCTCCCCGTGCTCGGGCTGGACTCTCTGCCGGTCTTCGCCGAAGCCAACGCCGGCGCGGTCGCGATCGAGGCCGGCTCCACCATGATCTTCGATATGGACGCTTTCGTGCGTCAAGCGGACCAGCAAGGCCTCGCCGTGGCGGCCATGGATGAGAAAGGAGTGCCTTGATCAAGATCAAGTTCGCGGTGATCGGCGCCGGCAAGATCGGCAGCCACCACGCGCGCATCCTGAGCAAGCTCCCCGAGGTGGACCTCGTCGGCGTGTGCGACGTCAACCTCTGGAGGGCCCAGCTCGCGGCCTGGAAAACCGGCTCCGTCGCGGTCCGCGACTACCGGGACCTCCTCGGCAAGGTCGACGCCGCGGTGATCGCGGTGCCCACTCCGCTGCACTTCGAGGTCGGGGCCGCCATCCTCGGAGCCGGCAGCCACTGCCTCATCGAGAAGCCATTGGCCTCCTCCCTCGACGAGGCCAAGGCGCTCCTGGCGCTCTCCGAGTCCAAGCATGCGGTCCTGCAGGTCGGCCACGTGGAGCGGTTCAACCCGGCGGTGCTCGAGGCCATCCCCTACGTCCGCAGTCCGCGCTTCATCACGGTTGAGCGCCTGGGCCCTTACGACCCGCGCATGAGCCACATCGGCGTAGTGCTCGACCTCATGATCCACGACCTCGACATCCTGCTGACCCTCGTCGGCTCGGAGGTGGAGGCCATCGAGGCCGTCGGCGCCCACCTTATCTCGCCCCACGAGGACATCGCCAACGTGCGGGTGCGCTTCCGCGGCGGCTGCATCGCGGACCTCACCGCCAGCCGGATCACGTTCGAGAAGTGCCGGAAACTCCGCATCTTCCAGAAGGACTCCTACATCTCCCTGGACTACGCCAACACGACGCTCAAGATCTACCGGCGCAAGGTGCCCGTGATCAAGAGCCTCAGGGACGTCGAGGTCATCCGCCCCAAGCTCACGCAGGCCGAGCCCCTGAGGAACGAGCTCGTCCACTTCATCGACTGCGTCCGCCACAGCCGCAAGCCCTGGCCGAGCGGCGAGCACGGAGTGGAGGCCTTGAAGCTGGCGCTCCAGATCTCCGACGAGCTCGAGCGCTACGAGGTCTCCGGCCACCGGGCGGTGCGGCCGCTCGTCCCCAGCTGGATGCAGGACCTCAAGGCCATCGCCAAGGACGTGGGGAAGGATCTGCTGCCATAGGCATGGCGCCCGCGGCGGCCAGCCCCCCCGATGCTCGCCCCCCCGCGGGGGGGGCTCGCGACTCCTGGTGCATCGTCGTGGCCGGCGATCCCTCCGGCGACCTGCACGGCTCCCATCTCATCCGGGAGCTCAGGGCGGAGGAGCCGGGCCTTAAGACAGCCGCCGTGGGCGGCCCCTGCATGAAGCGCGCCGCCGACGAGTTCCTCGAAGACCTCTCCTCCCGCGGCTTGACCGGCTTCTGGGAGCCCCTCAAGTCCCTCGGTTTCTTCGCGAAGCTCGCCTTGCGCCTCAAGCGCTTCATGCTGCGGCGCTCTCCCCAGGCGGTCGTCTGCATCGACTACTACGGCTTCAACAGCCTCGTGCTGCGGATCGCCCGGGGGCTCGGCATCCCGTCGTACTACTACATAAGCCCCCAGGTCTGGGCGACGCGGCCCGGCCGCGTCGCGGTCTTGAAGAGGCTCATCCGCAAGATGCTGGTCATCTTCCCCTTCGAGGAGCGGCTCTACCTCAAGGCGGGAGTCCCCTGCCTCTTCGTGGGCCACCCCCTCATCGACGTCATCCCTGACGCGCGGCCCCACCACGGCGTCGGCTCCACGCTGCGGCTCGGACTCCTGCCCGGCAGCCGCCCCGCCGAGGTGGCGCGGCACTTGCCCCTGTTCCTCGACGCCGCCCGGCGCATCCGCCGGCACTTCCCCGACATGGAGGCCCGCGTCTTCGCCCCGGAATCCCTCGCGGACGAGCACTACGCCGCGGCGGCCGCCGCGGCGGTCCCCGTCATCCGCGAGTCCGACTACGCCGAGCGCAGCAGGCTCGACTTCGCAATCAGCTCGTCGGGCACCGCGACCCTGGAGAACGCGCTGCTGGGCATCCCCATGGTCGTCGTCTACAAGCTCTCCTGGCCGACCTACCTCATCGCCCGGGCCCTCATCCGGGTCCGGCACATCGCCATGGTCAACATCCTGGCCGGGAGGCGCCTGGTCCCCGAGCTCGTCCAATACGACGCGACGGCCGAGAGCACGGCCAAGAAGGCCCTGAGCCTGCTGGAGAACCCCAAGCGCTACGCCGCCCTGCGGCGCGAGCTCACGGCCCTGCGCCCCATGCTGGGCAAGCCCGGCACGGCACGCCGAGCCGCGCGGGAGATCATCAACGAGATGGTGCGGGCGAGGCGCGTCCCGTGATCCTGGTCCTCATCGCCGCGCTCGCCTTTGGAATGACCTTCGTGGGGGGCATGGTCCCCTCCGCGGTCGTCACCCGCGTAGGGATGCGGCGGCTATTCGCCGTGCGCGCCGGCATCCTCCTGGCCGTGGCCTTCACGGAGATCCTGCCCGAGGGGCTCGCGCTCGACCGCGCCCTCGCGGGCTGGACCGCGCTGGGCGCCTTCGGCCTTCTCTACGCGCTGGGCTCCCTGGCCATGCTCGACACCTGCCCGGAGTACCTCCAGGAGTGCCGGGTCCACTACCTCGGCGCCGCGGCCCTGCTCGCCCTGTCCCTGCACTCCTTCCTGGACGGGTTCAACCTGTCCGTGTCGTTCGGCGCGGGCCAGGCGGCGGGCGTCGCGGTCGGCGCGGCCGTGGTCCTGCACAAGGCCGCCGACGGCTTCACGCTCACGTCGCTCCTGCGCCAGTCCGGCCTTTCGGCGGCCCGGACCTGGACGACCCTGGCGTTCGTGGCCGCGGCCACCCCCTTGGGCTGCGCGCTGAGCAGCCTGGGCCTGGCGGACCTCCCCCCCCGGGCCGAGGCGGCCCTCCTCGGGTTCGCGGCCGGCAGCTTCGTCCACATCGGGGCGACCGACGTCCTGCCGCTGGTCCACCGGCGCGAGGACCGGCTTTCCATCCTGTTCTTCGCCCTGGCGCTCGCCGGGGTCAGCCTCCTTAAGTTCCTTCCGCGCGGCCATGGATAAGCGCGCCATCCTCCAGAAGTTCGCCTCCTACGCCCCCTACGTGGACACCCAGATGCTGGAGAAGGCCTTCGACTACTCCATCAAGGCCCACGCCGAGCAGGCGCGCGCCTCGGGCGAGGACTACTTCGTCCACTGCCTGGCGGTGGCCGAGTCGCTCCTCGACTGGAAGATGGACCTCCCCACGATAGCCGCGGGTCTCCTCCACGACGTCATCGAGGACACCTCGGTCACCGCCGAGAAGCTCCGGCAGTCCTTCGGCGAGGAGATCATGCGCCTGGTGGTCGCGCTCACCAAGCTCGACAAGGTGCAGTTCTCCTCGCGCGACGACGCCCAGGCAGAGAACTGGCGGCGCATGATCCTGGCCACGGCCCAGGACATCCGCGTCATCATCATCAAGCTCGCCGACCGCCTGCACAACATGCAGACGATCTCCTACCTCCCGCCCGACAAGATCGAGCGCATCGCGCACGAGACGCTCTCCCTCTACGCCCCGCTGGCCCACCGGCTCGGCATGTTCGAGATCAAGGGCTACCTTGAGGACCTCTCCTTCGCGGTCCTCCACCCCGAAGAGCACCAGGACATCGAGGCCAAGGTGCTCGCCCGCCTGCCGGCCAGAGAGGCCATGCTCTCCGAGTTCCGCAAGATGCTCGAGCACGCCCTCTCCAAGTCGGATTCGCCGCACCGCGTCCTGGCGCGCACCAAGAACCTCTACTCCATCTACATGAAGATGCAGCGCCAGAAGAAGCCCTTCGAGGATATCCAAGACGCCCTCGGCGTGCGCCTCATCACCGACACCGTCGCCGACTGCTACGCGCTGCTCGGGCTCCTCCACACCCACTTCCAGCCCGTGCCGGACACCTTCACGGACTACATCGCCCACCCCAAGCTCAACCTCTACAAGAGCCTCCACACGACGGTCATAGGTCCCAAGGGTGAATGCATCGAGGTCCAGATCCGGACCGAGGACATGCACCGCACCGCGGAGTACGGCATCGCGGCCCACTGGCGCTACAAGACCGGGGAGGCATCCAAGGACGCGCACCTGGAGGAGAAGCTCAACTGGCTGCGCCAGTGGATCGAGTGGCTCCAGGACCTCGACAGCCCCCGGGAGTTCCTAGACAGCCTCAAGACCGACCTCGACCTCTACCAGGTCTTCGTCTTCACCCCGCTGGGCGACGTCAAGGCCCTGGTCCAAGACGCCACCCCCATCGACTTCGCCTACGCGGTCCACACCGACATCGGCCACTCCTGCGTCGGCGCCCGGGTCAACAACAAGATGGTCAAGCTCGACACCCATCTCAAGTCCGGCGACATCGTCGAGATCCTCACCAAGAAGAACTCGACCCCCAAGAGGGACTGGCTCAAGGTGGTCAAATCCGCCCGCGCCCGCTCCAAGATCCGCCGCTGGCTCAGGGAGAAGGGGATCGCCGCCTAGACCCCATGAAGCCCGACCACCCGAGGTTCATGTGCTCTACAAGATCCCG
Source organism: Elusimicrobiota bacterium (assembly GCA_016209035.1). Taxonomy (GTDB): domain Bacteria; phylum Elusimicrobiota; class Elusimicrobia; order UBA1565; family UBA9628; genus JACQWX01. The sequence continues at coordinate 46,497 of JACQWX010000029.1, forward strand.
GTCGTGGTGATGGGCGAGAACCGGACTTTCAAAGGCCCGGAGAGCTACTCCCGCAAGCGCGTCGAGCTCGTCAACCTGGACCTCAAGGGATGCCGGGACATGATGGCGGACTTCATCAGGCGCCGGCCCGAGCTCTGGAACGAGGACATCGGGGTCTGAAATAGGACCCATCTACGCTTTGCGCGAGCGGAGCCTGTCTTCGAACTCGGAGAAGCGAAGCACGCGCGCGCCCTCCGAGCGCGCCTCGTCCGCCAGGGCGCCGTCCTCGGTCACCACCACGGCCCCGCGGCCGGAGAACCCCAGGAGCCTAACCACGCCCAGGATCATGTCGTCGGCCCGGGCCTCGGCGGAGAACCTGATGCGCAGGCCCGCGTAGGGCCCGCCCACGTCCCTGGCCCGGCCGTCGAAGAAGACCTCCACCTGGAACTTCCCCAACGCGCCCCCGGAGAGTCGGTCGAGCCGCGAGAGCCAGGTCAGGGTCCTGCGCTCCTCGACCGCGGGGAAGCGCGGGTCATAGTCGTGCCGCCGCACCGCGTTCGAGCCGTCGACCAGGTATGTCCTCATAGCCGCGTCGCCCGCAGGCGGGCGACCTCTTCATCATGACGTCTCCGTTCGATGGCGACCTTGTCGGCCGGGATCTCCTTGCGCTCGAGCGCCTCGGCGAAGGCGTCGTCGTCGAAGGGCCGGACCCAGCGGTATTCGTGCTCCGCGAGCCACTGGACCGGCGCCTTGCGGCGGTCCACGAACAGCAGGGCAGCCTCGTCCCAATACACCAGGGCCCAGCGCTCCTTGGGGAAGGTGAAAAGGTACCAGGGCCTGAGGAACCTCTTGGTCGAGCCGTCGCGGTAGGCCTTGCGCGTGGCGAACCAGGACTTGATGTTGCGCAGGAACAAGCCGTCGAACCCTTGTTTGTCCACGTAATCCTTGGTCTTCTCCACGGACTTGACCGCCTCGCCGATCTCGGGCAGGTGCCCGTGGAAGATGTAGCGGCCGTCGTCGAAGACCTTGTGCCAGGGACCGAGCCTCCAGCCGAGGTAGCCTCCCCATTCCCACGGGTTGTAGAGGCGCAGACCCTCGAAGGCCTTCCTCTCCTCCGCCACGAACTCGGCCGCAGCCACCGGGACGAAGCGGCCGTCGAAGAATCCGGGCCAGACGAGGCGCGGCGCGATCCCCCACCCGAGGAAGACGGCGTAGCACAGCCCCGCGGCCAGCAGGGCCTTGGAGGCCCTGGCCGCCGCGAGCCAGCCGGCCTCGTGCGCGACCTGGAAGATGAGCGCAACGCCCAAGGGCACGAAGAAGGCTCCCACGCGGACATGGCGCACCGCGCCCAAGCCCAGCGCCAGGGCCGCCAGCACCGGCCCTGACGGGAACCTCGCCGGATGCCGGGCCGTCGCAGGCCTTGATGCGCCCTGGCGCGGGCGTCCTCCGCTCGCCAGGTGCCTTGGGCGAATATGGGAAGCCGCCCAAGGTGCCGAGCGCAGCCGGACGACGACCACCGCCAGGAACGCGAGCAGGATCGCCCAGAAAGGCTGATGGAACCTGTTTGAGAAGGTGGTCGCGGACCACTCCTGGATGTGCCTCGAGAGGTCCGCCCTGCTCCACCAATGCTCCAGCATGACGAGATACGGGCCAACGCCGCTCGGATTGACCAGGGTCCCTAGGAACGCGGCCGCGGCCACGCCCGCAAGCGTTATCGCCTCGGACCACCTGCGCTCGGCCGCGGCCGCCAGGACGCAGCAGGCCAGCAGCAGGAACCCGAACAGACAGCCTGCGTGGAAGTTCGTCCACAGGGCGAATCCCACGAACGCAGCGGCGATCCCGCGGGGGCCGACCCGGCGGCGTTGCAGCCGCACCCTCTCCACCCCCAGATAGAGCAAGCCGAAGCCGATGACGGAGAACTGATCGGGCCTGAGGTCCGCGCGCGGGAGGTTCCCGGCGGACCAAGCCACCACCGCGGCCGCCAGGGCCGGACCGGGGACGCCGTGGAGCCGCAGGGTTCCGACGAGGACCGCGGCAGAGACGGCCATGAGCGCGGCCTTGAGCAGCCAGAGGCCCGCCATGCCGCCGAGCGCGTGCACGCCGTAATAGAAGACCTGGGAGAGCCATTCGAAGTCGGCCCAAGGAGCGCCTTGCATCGTGTAGGAAAGGAAATCCTCGCGGACGAGCCTGCCGTGCTCGACCATCCACCGTCCCGCGGATAGGTGCCAGAAGAGATCGGGGTTATAGAGCGGCAGGAGGAACGGGAGGCACGACAAGAGCGCCGCGCCCAGCCAGAGCCAGAGCGCACCACCCTCGTTGAGAGGGTTCCTCACATTCTGTATTATCTGGAGGGACGGACCACGCGCCCCGACTTGATGCAGACGGAGCAGGCATAGGCCGTCACGGTCCGGCCGTCCAGGACGAACTTCTGCCGCTGCAGATTGGGCCGGAAGACACGCTTGGTGGCGCGATGGGAGTGGCTGTAGCTGAAGCCCGAGACCGGGCCTTTACCGCAGATTGCGCATTTGAATGCCATGATGGTGCCTTACCGTCATTATACTAAAAGCGCGCCTCATCCTCAATCAGGGGGGCCCAAGCCGCTCGGGGAGCATTTGAGCCGCGTCCTGACCGGGGTCGGCCCCAAGCGCAGCCGTCAACTCGCCCTCCTGGGCATCGAGACCCCCCAGGACATCCTGTACCATTTCCCCCGCGACTGGCAGGACCGCAGCGCCGGCACGGACCTCTCCAAGCCTCCGGTCGGGCCGGTGGTCTTCCAGTGCCGCGTGCTGAGCTCCCGCCTCATCCGCACCAACCCGCGCCTGGGCATCTTCAGAGCGCGGGTCGCCACCGGGGACCGCAAGGTGGACGTGCTGTGGTTCAAGCACCTGAGTTTCCGCTACGACGTCTTCGCCACCCTCAAGAAGGACATCACGCCGGGCGCGGACCTCTGGATCGTGGGCCGCGCCGAGGGGGATCTCCTCGGGGTGCGCGAGGTGCGGGCGGAAGAATACTACCTCATGACGGACCCCCGGCGCTCCCTGCATGTGGGACGCATCGTGCCCCTCTACCACCTGACCGAGGGCATCAGCCAGCACCTGATGCGCGAACTCACGCACCAGGCCGTCGCCGCCGGGATCGCATCGCTGCGGGAACCCCTCCCGCCCGCCCTTCTCCACAAGCGGGGCCTCTTGTCCCTGCCGCAGACCCTCTCCGCCGTGCATTTCCCAAGGTCCTTCGCCGAGCTCGAGGCGGCCCGCACGCGCCTCGCCTACGAGGAGTTTCTGCTCCTCGAGTTCGCCTGGATCTTCAAGCGCCGGCAGACGCGGGGCCTGGCCAAGAACTTCACCTACGAGGTCAAACGCCACCTCCTCACCCCCTTCCGCGAGGCGCTGGGCTTCGAGCTGACCCGCGCCCAGAAGCGGGTCATCAACGAGATCTTCGACGACATGCGCCGGCCCTACCCCATGACCAGGCTCCTGCAGGGCGACGTCGGCTCGGGCAAGACCGTCGTCGCCCTCTCGGCGCTCCTGTTGGCGGTCGAGAACGGCTGCCAAGGCGCCTTCATGGTCCCCACCGAGATCCTCGCCGACCAGCACATGGTCACCCTGTCGCAGTTCCTCAAGGGCCTGCCGGTCCGGTGCGCCATGCTCACCTCCCGGCTCAGTAAACGCGAACGGGACCGCACCATCGAGGCGGTCCGCCGGGGAGAGGTCGCCATCCTCGTCGGGACCCACGCCCTGCTGGAGAGCGACGTCTCGTTCCCGAGGCTCCGGCTGGCGGTCATCGACGAGCAGCACCGCTTCGGCGTGCGCCAGCGCACGACCCTGCGCCAGAAGAGCGCGCTCCTCGACCTCCTGGTCATGACCGCGACCCCCATCCCGCGGACGCTCGCGCTCGCCCTCTACGGCGACCTCGACGTCTCCACGCTCGACGAGATGCCCCCCAACAAGAGCACCGCTCAAACCTTTCACCGCAGCGAGGGGGAAGCCCTCGCCGCGGTCAAAGCCGAGGTCGCCAAAGGTCATCAGGCCTACATCGTCTACCCCATCATCGAGGAGTCCGCCAACCTCGACCTCCAATCGGCCAAGGCCGAGTACGCGCGCCTGCGCGCGGGGGAACTCGCGGGCCTGCGCGTCGCCCTGATCCACGGCGCCATGCCGGGCAGGACCAAGGCGAAGATCATGGCCGAGTTCGGCAAGAAGCTCTGGGACGTGCTGGTGGCGACCCCCGTCATAGAGGTCGGCATCGACGTGCCCAACGCCACCGTCATGGTCGTCCAGAACGCGGACCGCTTCGGCATGGCGAGCCTGCACCAGCTGCGGGGCCGCATCGGCCGGGGACCGTACGCCTCGACCTGCTGCCTCGTCGCGGACCCCAAGACCGATGACGCGCGCCTCCGCATCGAGACCCTGGTCGCCACCTACGACGGCTTCCGCATCGGCGAGGAGGACCTGAAGATCCGCGGGCCAGGCGAGTTCATGGGCACTGCCCAGCACGGCGAACTGACCCTGAAGATCGCGGACCTCTTCCGCCACGCCGGGCTCCTGCGCCAAGCCCGGCAGGACGCCGAGGAGGTCCTCCAGGGAGACCCGCGCCTGCTGGCCGCCGAGAACCAGCCCCTGCGGGAGAGGCTCCTGAGCCTCTATAAGGAGAAATGGAATTGCATCGATTTGGCATGATGGACGGCCAATCATTCCTTGCCGAAAGGAGAGCGTTCAACGCCATGAAATTCAGCCGTTTTCTGAAGTGTTTTCTCCTCCTGAATTCCATGGCGTTTCCGCTGGCTGCCCAAGTCGACCGCGAAAGGCTCTCCATCATCGGCTGGTCCAAGGGCTGCTCGGTCGCCGTCGAGTACTACGGGTACCCCGGGCTGGGCGCCGGCATCTTCAACGAGCCGATCTCGATCCAGATCGGCTCCATCTCCCTCAAGCAGCCGGCCAAGACCGCCGTCACGGACTGGGTCATCAACGCGGAAGGCAAGGCCGTCTGGGACCAGGGCAAGGCGCGCAAGGCTGTCGACAAGCTCAAGAAGTCGGGCTACGCGCTCCTCGGCTCCTCGGAGACCGTGCCGGCGGCTCCCTCCGGCTGGCCGGAGATCGACGAGGTCCTGCTCACCACCCGGTCCCTGGGCGCGCTCTCGCCCTCGGGCTGGCCGGTCGCGGATTTCCGCCTTCACCAGATACACTACTCGCCCATGGGCACCTGCACGCTCCTGGTCTACCGCTGGACCGGCTCCTCGGACCGGGACTTCTTCCATTTCGTCCTCGCGCGGATGCTCAACCCCAGGGCGCGCGTCAACCGCGCCGCCGCTCACCTGGACCTGGCCAACCGTCTCTTCGACCGCGGCGACCTAGCCGGAGCGCTCGCCGAGTCTGCGCTCGCGGCCGCGGGCGCCCAGCGCGACGCCGAGGCCCGCTACAAGCACGCCGCGTACCTGGCCCTCTCCGGCTACCCGGAGGACGCCCTCGACGAGCTGGCCGAGGCGGTCCGCTACGACAAGAAGAACAAGGACCGCGCCCGGCAGGATCCGGACTTCGAGAGCCTGCGCAAGAACAAGAGCTTCCGCCGCCTGACGCGATAGATGCCGCCGGGGACACTCTTCGCCGTCTTCGTGGCCGCGGCCCTGCCCGCGCTCTCGGCCGACGCGTCCCGCGCCTATCCTTGGCTGCGGGGCAGGCCGGCCTCGGACTCCGTGGCGACGCGCTTCCCCTCGTCCGAGGGCTTCGCAAGGACTCCCGTCGCGGCCGGCTCCTTCGGGGAGTTTCCCTCCGGCGTTTCTAGCCGGGCCTTGACGATCTTGCTGGTCGCTTGTATAATTATACTATCGGCTAATCACAATAGGAGGCGCGCCCATGAGCAGGCCGTCGCGCAACCAGGACAAGCTCCTCATCCAGGCGGGACGAAAGCTCCTGCCGGAGACCGGCATCTCGGGCTTGAGCGTCCGCAAGGTCGCCGCCGAGGCCGGGGTCAACCCCGGCATGTTCCACTACCACTTCAAGACCAAGCGCAGGTTCGCCCGGATGGTGCTCCAGGAGATCTACGAGGAGTTCTTCAAGGGCTTCAGCGTGGAATCCGGGGGCGGGTCCCCCCCGCTCGAGCGCCTGCGAAGGGCCCTCCTGGCCCTGGGCAGGTTCGCCCGGGACAACCGGCGGCTCTTCATCATCCTGCTCCATGACGTCATCGAGGGCGAGGCCGAGGTCACGAGCTTCGTGACCGCCAATTTCCCGCGCCACATCGGCATCCTCCTCGGGCTCATCCGGGAGTGCCGGGGCCGTGGTCTTCTCAAGAAAGCGCCCCTGCCCAACACGGTCGCGTTCCTGGCCGGCGGCGCCATCGCGCCCAATGTCGGGTTCGGCCTTCTGGAGCGGGTATCCAGCCGCAAGCCCCTGGGGCTCGCGATGCGCTTCATCGAGCCCATGCTAGTGTCCGACGCGGCCATCGCTTCCCGGGTGGACTGGGCCTTGGCCGCCCTCGCCAAGGAGGCCGCATGAACGCCCTGCTGCTGTCTCTTCCTTTAATAGTCGCTTCCCCGGGCTCGGCCCTTGGCCGCGCCCAGGCCGCTCCAGAGCTCCGGGCGACCCTGGCCGAAGCCGTCGCCTCCGCGGAGGCGGATTCCCCGGCTCTGCGCTCCGCGCAGGCCGAATGGAAGGCCGCGGTCAGCCGCAGCGAGAGCCGCTGGAGCGGCCGTTGGCCTGAGCTGACGGCCGAATCCTCCTATAAGTTCGCCGGCGAGGTCCCCTCGCTCTCCGTCATCCCGGGCCGCACCCAGTCCCTGGGCGACCATCACAACTACTCCCTGGGCCCCTCCCTGAGCTGGACGCTCTGGGACCAGGGCGCCCGGCGCGACGCCTGGCTGGCCGCCGTTTCCGCGGCGCGCGCCCGGGCAGAGGACGTCGATGCCCAGCGCAGGCAGGCGCGCTTGAAGACGCGGCTCGCCTATTTCCAGGCCCAGCTCGCGCTCGAACAAGTCCGGCTCCTGGCGGATTCGCTCAAGCTCGCGCAGTCGCAGTACGGCGACATCGAGAAGCGCCGTCAAGCCGGGGCATCGAGCCGCCTGGACTCGCTCTCGGCCCATCAGGAGGTGCTCGCTCGGCTGCGGCAGTTCCGTCAGGCCAGGTCCGACCTCGCGGCCGCTCTGCGCGACCTCTACGCATTGACCGGGAAAGAGCCTTCCGAGGACCTCTCCCTCCCTCTCGACGGCAGGACCGCGCCCCTGCCCGAGGACGTCGAGCCCGCCAGCGTCTTGATCGCGCTCGACCCCCTCGAGGATTCGCTGAAGTCCTTGGCCGCGGTCGAGGCCGGGGCCCTCGACGCGGGCCACCCGGGCGTCGCGGCCCTGCGGGAGTCGGCGCGGTCCTACAAGCTCTCCGCCGGCGGGACCCGCGCGGGGCTCTGGCCGAGGCTGGGATTCACCGGCCGCACCAGCCTCGAATATCCCAACGGCCCCGTCCTGGAAGCCTTCCATCAGAACACGGTCGGGGTCTTCGCCAGCATGCCCCTCTTCGAGTTCGGCCGCACCCGCCGGGAAGCGGCCTCCTTCGAACGCCAGGCAGAAGCCGCGGACGAGCGCGCCGAGGCCGCGCGGCGCGACCTCGCCCGCGATTGGCGCAAAGCCAAGGACCAGCTCCTCGGCCTCAAGGCGCAGAAGACGCTCTGCCTCCAGGCCGTGTCCGAAGCGCGGGAGGCGGCGGACCTCACCTACGAATCCTACAAGGCGGGACGGGTCACCTTCATCGAGGTGCAGTCCGCCAACCTGCGCGAGATCGAGGCCCGAGTCCAGGCGGCCCGCATCGATGCCCAAGCCCTCATGCAGCTCGCCTCCCTGGCGAGCCTCGCGGAGAAGGAGTGACCCCATGAAGCCGCGAAATATCGCCGTCCTGCTGGTCCTGGCGGCCGCGGCGGGGAGCCTCCTGCGCAAGGGGGAGTTCCTCTACGCGGGCACGGTCGAGGCCACGGAGATCGACATCTCTTCGCGCCTCAGCTCCACCATCGCCTCCTTCGATGTCAAGGAAGGCCGGCCCGTGAAGGCCGGCCAGGTCATGGTGCGGCTGTCCTGCGAGGACGTCAAGCTCGCCGCGGACATCGCGGAACGGGACTTCAAGCGCGCCCAGAAGCTGCGCGACGGCGCCATGACAGAGGAGGCCTACGACCGCCTCCGGTACAAGCGGGACGACGCCCAGCTCAGGCTCGACTGGTGCGCGGTCAAGGCGCCCCTGGACGCCACGGTCCTGGCCGTCTACCACGAAGCCGACGAGTCGGTCTCCCCGGGCGCCAGGCTCCTCACCCTGGCGGACTTGAGCGAAGTCTGTGCCATGGTCTACGTCCCCCAACCCCAGACCCGGGAGGAGCGCACCCGCCTGGTCTACGGGGTGAAGGTCTCCTGTCCCCAACCAGGACCGCGTGCTCAAGCCCGGCATGACCGTCGAGGCGCGCCTGCCGCGATAGCGGCGACCCCATGGTCGGCATCGAGACCTCGGCCGTCGCCAAGAGGCTGGGCCGCAACCAGGCCCTGGCCGGCGCGTCGCTCGATTTCCCGGCCGGGACGCTCAACGGGCTCATCGGCCCGGACGGCGCGGGCAAGACGACCCTGATGCGCGTGCTGGCCGGGCTGCTCAAGCCCGACTTGGGGCGCGTGCGCTACAGCGACGAGGGACGGGAGGTCCCCTTCGACCGCGGCCCCCCTCTCATCCGGGGAGATACTGCTTGGCAAGACCGTCCCCTTCATCCTCCTCGGCATGGTGGATTGCTTCCTCGTGCTCCTGGCCGGCACGCTCCTCTTCAGCGTCCCCCTGAGAGGTCCGCTCTGGATGCTGGGGGTCGCGAGCGCGGCCCTCGTCGTCACCACCGTGTCCGTCGGGACCCTCATCTCCACGGTCGCGCGCAGCCAGCAGCAGGCCATGATGGGGAGCTTCATCTTCCTGTTCCCCGCGAACCTCCTCTCCGGCATCATGTTCCCGGTGGAGAACATGCCGGCCGCCATCAGGTGGGTCGCCTACCTCGACCCCCTCAAGTATTTCGTGACATTGGTGCGGGACGTCATGCTCAAGGGAGGCGATCCCGGCGTGTTCGCCTCCCACGTCGGGGCGCTGGCCGCGATGGCTGCTTTCACGGCCGCTCTCAGCTACAAGCGGTTCAGACAGACGCTCAATTGAGGGTCGCAGGCTGAAAAATGCACTATAATCGTGCAGTCCAGTCGCTACGGGACAGGAGGTCCTCGTGAAGTGTCCCAATTGCCAGGCCGAGGTTGCGGACCAAGCCACCGAGTGCCCGAATTGCTTCATCGTGTTCTATAAATGGAAACAGGCACAGCGTTCCCGCGCGCAGGCCGCATCGGATCAGCCCGCCGGAGTTCAACGGCCCGTCGGCGATGTCACGGTCAAATGCTATGGATTCATCGAACTCACCAAGGGGGGGTATCTGTTCTTGCAGACCCTGACCTTTCTCATGATCATCGCGGGGCTGGTATCGGCCTACTACATATCCGACGCGACCCTGCAATCCTTCATGCCTTCCGGCGGAGAGCCCGGCTTGTCGGTCGGCCAGGTGCGCCGCTACATGAAGATCTTCTGGTGGGTGGGTGCCGTCTACGAAAGCATCGAGGCCTGGGTCATCCTGGGCAGGTTCCGGGAGAAGGAAGAGGCCCTGTCTCGGCCGACCTGAACCAGGCTGCCGGAGGGTGCGTTGCCCTCGGCCGCTTATGCGTCTGCGAGGAGGAGTGAGGAGGTCATCATGGCACACGTTCAGACCGGAAAGACGAAAGAGGACCTTCGGGGCCGCGTCCTCAGGATGGATGAGCTGGTCGCCTACGAGAAGGGCTCGGTCGTGAGCCGCACCATCGTGGAGCGCGAGAAGGGGACGGTGACTCTCTTCGCCTTCGAGAAGGGCGAGGGCTTGAGCGAGCACACCGCGCCGTTCGACGCGCTGGTCCAAGTCCTGGACGGCGAGGCCGAGATCCGCGTCGACGGCAGGCCCCACCGGGTCAAGGCGGGGCAGTTCATCATCATGCCCGCGGACAAGCCCCACGCCCTGCGCGCGGTCGAGCGGTTCAAGATGGCCCTGGTGATGATCCGGTCGTAGGGGGGCGGGCGCATTTCGTAGAATATAGCTCATGTTCAGGAGCTCGAGTTCCCCCAGCTCGTACCACAACCCCATCCGCCTGCGCCGCGCCTTCGGCGAGGAGAGGCAGGCCAAGCGGGTGTACGAGCGCTTCTCCTGCGACCTGCGGGTCGCGGTGTGGTCCTATGACGCCAGGACCCGGGTCGGGGTTGGGCGCCTGCGCAACCTCAGCATGGGCGGAGCGTTCCTCGAGTGCGTCATGGGGCTCGAGAAGGGAGCCCTCTACCACTTCCAGATCGCCCGCGGCAACATCCCCATCGTCGTGGCCGGCCATGTCGCCCGCGTGATCCGCGTCGGGAGCATCCGCTCCAACCAGTACGGCATCTCCTTCACCCTGGGCGCCAAGCAGCAGAACCTGCTCAAGGCGATCATCGACCCCATGCGCGCCCGGGCCGCCAAGCCCGCCGTCGACGACGAGAAGGTGAAGTGGTACTGGGGCATGTGACCAAGAAGACGGCCGCCGACAACGGCAGACGCGACGAGCTCGTCGAACTGCTGCGGACCCGCATCCTGGTGCTCGACGGCGCCATGGGCACCGAGATCCAGGCCAGGAACCCCGCGGCCGCGGATTTCGGCGGCCCCGAGTTCGAGGGCTGCACCGACCATCTGTCCCTCACCAAGAAGGACGTCATCGCTTCCATCCACGACGCCTACCTCCAGGCCGGCGCGGACATCATCGAGACCAACTCCTTCGGCGCGGTCCCCTGGGTGCTCGAGGAATACGGGCTCGCGGCCAAGGCCTCCGAGATCAACCGGGCGGCGGTGGAACTGGCGCTCAAAGCCGCCAAGAAGCACTCGACCCCCAAGAAACCCCGGTTCGTGGCGGGCGCCATGGGGCCGGGCACCAAATCCATCTCGGTGACGGGCGGCATCTCCTACGACGAGGCGCGCTGCGGCGCGGCCGGCTGGGCGTTCGACCTCGTGGACGCCGGGTGCGACATCCTCCTCATCGAGACCCAGCAGGACACCCTGAACCTCAAGGCGTCCCTGGCGGGCGTCGACGACTCCTTCCAGCGGCTCGGCCGCAGCGTCCCGGTCATGGTGTCCGTCTCCATCGAGAACTCGGGCAAGATGCTCGGGGGCCAGTCCATCGACGCCCTCTACGCCTCCCTCCAGCACCGGGACCTCCTCGCCCTGGGGATGAACTGCGCCACGGGCGCCGACTTCATGACGGACCATTTGCGCACGCTCTCCGCCTTGAGCCGCTTCCCCACGCTGTGCTACCCCAACGCGGGCCTGCCAGACGAGCGCGGCAAGTACTCCGAGACCCCCGCCCTGCTGGCCAAATCCATCGAGCGGTTCTGCTCCCAGGGTTGGGTCAACCTGGTGGGCGGCTGTTGCGGCACGACCCCGGCCCACATCAGGCTGGTCGCGGCCATGGCCGCGGGCGTCCCTCCCCGCCGGCCCAGCCGCAAGAGGGTGTCCCTGGTCTCGGGCCAGGAGGCCCTCGTGATCGAGGGCCGCAACCGGCCCGTCCTGGTCGGGGAGCGCGCCAACGTCCTGGGCTCCAAGGCGTTCAAGGAGCTCGTCGTCAAAGGCGCCTTCGAGGAGGCGGCGGAAACCGGGCGTCGCCAGGTCAAGTCCGGCGCGCAGATCCTCGATGTCTGCCTCTCCAACCCGGAGCGCGACGAGATTCTCGACATGACCGCGTTCCTGGGTCACCTCCTCAAGAAGGTCCGGCTGCCCATCATGATCGACTCCACCGACCCCGCGGTCGTGGAGGCGGCGCTCAAGCTCTGCCCCGGCAAGTGCATCATCAACTCGGTCAACCTCGAAGACGGGGCGGGCGAGCCCGGCCAGGCGGCCGAGCTCGCCCGCCGGCACGGCGCGGCCTTGGTCGTGGGCGCCATCGACGAGGACAAGGCGGCCGGCATGGCCGTCACGCGCGAGCGCAAGGTCGCCATATGCCAGCGGGCGCACGACATCCTCGTGAAGAAGCACGGCATGGCCCCCGAGGACCTCTACTTCGACGGCCTGGTCTTCCCCGCCGCCTCCGGGGACAAGGGATATTATGGCTGCGCGATGGAAACGATCGAAGGAATCAGGCTGATCAAGAAGGCGCTGCCAAGGTCCAAGACCATCCTGGGGATCTCGAACGTTTCTTTCGGCCTGCCGGGGGCAGGCCGAGAAGTGCTCAACGCCGTCTTCCTCTATCACTGCGTGCAGGCGGGACTCGACCTAGCCATCGTGAACACCGAGAAACTCGCGCGCTACTCCACCCTGGGCGAGGCTGACCGCAAGCAAGCCTTGGCCCTCCTGTCCTGGAAGGGCCCCGGCGACCCCGCGCATCCCGCGGGCTTCGACCCGCTCTCCGAGTTCGCGGCGCGGTTCAAGGCAGTCCGGGCGGTTGCCGGCGGCGCCCGGCCGGAGGAGGGCCCCTCCGGCGCCCCCCTCACGCCCGAGGAACGCCTCGCGCGCCGCGTCGTCGAAGGCTCGAAGGAGGGGCTCCGCGAAACCATCACGGAGCTGCTCTCGACCCTCAGGCCCCTCGAGCTCGTCAATGGCCCGCTCATGAAGGGCATGGCAGAGGTCGGCCGGCGCTTCGCGGCCAACGAGCTCATCGTGGCCGAGGTCCTCCAGTCCGCCGAGGTCATGAAGGCGGCCGTCGAGCTCCTCGAGCCCCATATGGACCGCTCCGAGTCCGCCAGCCGCGGGAAGATCGTGCTGGCCACGGTCAAAGGCGACGTGCACGAGATCGGCAAGAACCTGGTGCACATCATCCTCAAGAACAACGGCTTCGAGGTCGTGGATCTCGGCATCAAAGTCCCTCCCGAATCCCTCGTGGAGGCCGTCAAGAAGCACCGGCCGGACGCGGTCGGCCTTTCGGGCCTGCTGGTCAAGTCCGCCGAGCAGATGGCGACGACGGCCGAAGACCTGGCGCACGCCGGCATCGGCGTCCCCCTGCTCATCGGGGGCGCCGCGCTCTCTGCGAAGTTCGCCTCCACGAAGATCGCGCCCCGCTACAAGGGCCCGGTCCTTTACGCGCGGGACGCCATGAAGGGGCTCGACCTGATGAACGCGCTCTCGGACCCGGCCAAGCGCGAGAAGCTCCTTGCCGCGGCCCGCACCCCGGGCTCCGCTGACCGAGCCCCGGCGGCCAGCGCCATCCCCGAAGGGCCGCCGGGACGCTCGGGCTCCGCCCTCGACCGCGCCCCGGCGGCCGACATCCCGGTCCCGCCGGACCTCAACGTCCACCTGGCGTCGGACGTCTCCATCGAACAGGTCTTCCCCTACATCAACCCGGTGATGCTCTACGGCAAGCACCTGGGCCTCAAGAGCGTGGAGAAGTCGTTCGCCGGGGGCGAGCCCAAGGCCGCGGAACTCCGGGCCAAGGTCGAAGCCGTGCGGGCCGAGATCGCGGCCAAGGGCCTCATCAAGCCCCGCGGGGTGTACCGGTTCTTCGCGTGCAATTCGGACGGCGACTCGATCCTGCTCTACGAGAACGCCACGGGCCGCAAGGTCGTCGAGACCTTCGCCTTCCCCAGGCAGGCCGGGCCCGAGAGGCTCTGCATCGCCGACTGGGTCGCCCCCAAGTCCGGCGGCAGGATGGACTACGCGGCTCTTTTCGCCGTCACAACCGGCCACGGCGTCTCGGCCCTCGCGGAGAAGCGCGTGAAGGCCGGGGACTACTTGAGATCGCACATCATCCAGGCGCTGGCCATCGAGAGCGCCGAGGCCTTCGCGGAACTCCTCCACGAGAGGCTGCGCGCCATCTGGGGCATCGCCGACGCTCCCGGCATGACCCTGCGCGAGAAGTTCCAGGCCAAGTATCGGGGCCTGAGGGTGAGCTTCGGCTATCCCGCCTGTCCCGACATCTCGGACCAGAAGAAGCTCTTCGCGCTCCTCGATCCCGCCCGGCACGCGGGCATCGCCCTGACCGAAGGCTGCATGATGGACCCAGAGGCGAGCGTCTCCGCCCTCGTCTTCCACCACCCCGCGGCCAAGTATTTCTCCGCCGGACCCCAAGAGGCCTCGGCCGTAGGAGGCTGAGGATGCCGCGCCGCGCCGGGTCGAGGGTCGTGCCCCTCGCGCTGACGACGCTCCTCTTTTCGGCCTCGTTGGGAGAGGCGGCAAGGCAGAATGCGGCGCCGACCGCGCCCGCCCCGGCTCCGGCGCGGGTCGCCCGCCCCGCCGCCCCGCCCACCCCCTGCGAGACCATCAATCAGATCTTCCTGCGCATCGACGCGCTGGTGGCCGAGCAGGCCCGGCACGACGCCCGGACCATCTCCCGGGTCGACAAGGTCGTCCAGCAGTACAAGGCCCCGGTGACCGGGTTGGGGGCGGCCGCGGTGCCGTGCCTGGCAGGCATCGCCATGGACCCCATCCGGCCTGAGAAAAGCCGCCTCTGGGCGCTCACCTTCCTGTCGCTGATCAAACACTACTCCGTGTTCTACCCCGTCAAAGCCGTCCTGGCGGACAGCGGCGCCCCGGGGGAACTGCGCTCGGCCGCCGCGTCCTACCTGCCTTTGCTCAAGGGCCTTTGCGAGGACAATCAAGGCGCCTGCGTCACCCAGAAGGTCATCGAAGCCGCGCTCTGCTCGAGTCTCGAGGACAAAGCCCTCCCGGAACCGGCCCTGCGCGAGGTCCTCTCGCGCGCGTCGCGCTACGGCTGCGACGACGCCGGCCCCCTGGAGGGCTGGATCAAGGGCTTCGGCGACCATCCCAAGGGCAAGGACTGGCAGAACGCCTACTTGGCCATCCTCGCCTTGACCAGGGCCAAGACCCTCCCCTCCACGCGCGTGCTCCTGCGGCTCTTCAACCACTACCCTCCGGGCTCGCGGGGCCGCAAGCTCCTCTATAAGGCCCTGCTGGACAAGCCCGGGGACCTCATCGCGCTCAAGGAGTCGGCCACGCCCATGCTGACCTGGGCGCTCCGGGCCGAGCCCGGTCCCGTAGGAGAGGTCATGGCCCTGCAAGCGCTGGCCATGGTCAAGAATCCGGACTCCGCCTCGGTCTTCGAGCGCTACCTGTGGGACGAGGACCCGGAGGTCGTGGCCGAGGCCGCGGCGGGGCTGGCCGCCATCGGGGCCAAGCAGGCCATCCCCGCCCTCGAGAAGCTCCTCGACGGCCTCGCCGGCGACCCCCGGTTCGCCGCCAACGCCAAGCGCGACCGGCCGCGCGACGCCATCGGCAAGATCCGCCTCGCCGTGGACTCCCTCTGGGCCCAGTAATTTGGTAGATTAGCTCCGTGACCAAACGGCATTCTTCTCCGGGCGGCCGGGGGCTCGCCATCTACCCGGGCAGCTTCGATCCGTTGACCCGCGGGCATCTGGACGTCGTCCAGCGGACCAGCCGCATCTTCGACTCGGTGGTCGTGGCGGTCGCGCACAACCCGGCCAAGAAGCACACCTTCAGCGTGGCCGAGCGCCTCGGGATGGTGGAAGACGCGGTGCGCCACATCCCGAACGCCCAGGCCGACACCTACTCCGGCCTCCTCGTGGACTACATCAAGGCCAGGAAGGCGCGGGTCCTCATCAGGGGCCTGCGCGTCGTCTCCGACATGGACTACGAATTCCAGCTGGCCGCGATGAACCGGCGCCTCTGGAGCGCGGTGGAGACCGTGTTCCTCATGCCGGACGAGAACTATGCCTACCTGTCCTCGTCCATGGTCAAGGAGGTCGCGCGGCTCGGGGCGTCCGTGGACGAGTTCGTGACCCCCTTCGTCGCCCGCCAACTCGCCAAGAAGTTCGGAGCCTGACCGATGCAGCGCGGCCCGCTGCCGGCCCGGCTCGGTATCGGCTTGGCCGCCGGCCTGGCGGGCGTCCTCGTCATCCTGGCGGCACGCAAGCTGACGAGCCCTCCCGCGTCGGACTTCAAGGAACTCACCCCCGACATCCTGCCGGCATTTTCGACCGCATCCGTGACGGACAGAGGGTACATCGCTCCGGACACGAGCCCCGACCCGACCACGCTCATCCTGCCGGACGGGACCGCCCCTCCCAAGGGGAGTCCTCAACCCCCGGTGGGCATCCTGGTCGACGCCGACGACGACCCCTCCATGTTCACGGAACGGGCCCTCGCGCCCGTCGAGCATGTCACCGTCGACGAGCGACGAGCGCGCTTCAAGGCCTACATCGAGCAGCTCAAGGCGCTGCGCGAGGCCCTCATAGGGGACGGGCATCGTCCCGTGCCCATCTCGGGGAACACGGCGAAGCTCCTGGCCGCGCCCCCCAAGGACGCGGGCCCCCTCGCCGACGGCGAGGCCCCCGCCGGCTGGTCCGGGTCCTACTCGGGTTCCCACGAGGCCGGCACCCGGACCGTGAGCGACGCGGACGCGTGGCGCAAGTTCTGGACGCGCCTCTCCCAGGAACCCATCCCGCGGGTGGACTTCTCCCGCCATCGCGTCGCGGCGGTCTTCATGGGGCACCGGCCCACCACGGGCTTTCGCGTTGAAATACTCGGAGCGTCCCCGTCCCCCTCCGCCTTGGTCGTGCGCTACCGCGAGACCGTGCCCGCTCCAGGCGACCGGCCCCGGGAGACCGCGACCTCGCCGTACGCCCTGCTGGCCGTCCCGGCAGGCCCGCTCCCCGTCAGGTTCAAGAAAGAGAAATAGGACTTTGGGCCTAGGCGCATCTAGGACTAAAGTCCCTTTTTGCTTGACGCCCTCCGAGGTATGGTCTATAATACCACGGCATGAGATCCCCCGCCGAGATTCTCATCGTCCTCCTCTGCGCGCCCGCGCTTTCATGGGCGTCGGCGGACGCGCCGTTCGACGGCGGCGGCAAGCCTTTCGAGATCGATCTCGGCAGGATGACGACCGCCTCCCGCTCTCTTGCGGCCGAGGTGGACGACCGGCTCTGGGTGACCGCGCTCGCGCCCGACAAGCGCAGCCGCACGCTCGCCTCCGAAGCGGGGTTCGCCATCGAGGAGATCCGCGGCGGCGCCATCATGGGCGTGGCGCTCCCCGAGACCGTGGACGCCCTCAAAGCCGCGGGCATCGAGGTCCTCGCGGCCGTCCCGCTCCTCAAGCAGTTTAACGCCAAGGACTTCCCCAAGGAGGACGGCGCCTACCACAACTACGCGGAGGCGGCTGCGCTCCTCAACGAGCTCGCGGCTGCCGCCCCCAAGCTCGCATCCGCCTTCTCGATCGGCAAGAGCCTGCTCGGCCGGGACATCCCCGCCTTGCGCCTCAATTCCAGCGCCAGGGGACCTGCGCCCAGCTCCAAGCCGGGCATCGTGTTCCTGGGCACCCACCATGCCCGGGAGCACCTCTCGACCGAGATCCCCCTTCTCCTGGCCAAGCACCTGGTCGACAACCGCGACAAGCCCGACATCGCGGCCCTGCTCGAGTCCCGCGACATCTTCGTCATCCCGCTGGTCAACCCCGACGGCTCGGAGTACGACATCGAGGGCGACCGCTACCACATGCACCGCAAGAACATGCGCGCCAACTCCGACAAGTCCGTGGGCGTGGACTTGAACCGCAACTACGGCTTCCACTGGTGCGAGAGCGGCGCCTCCTCCAACCCCAGGTCCGACACCTACTGCGGGACCGCGGCCTTCTCCGAGCCCGAGACCGCGGCCGTCAAGGCCTTCCTCGAGGCCCGGACCAACGTCAAGATACTGCTCACCTACCACACCTTCAGCGAGCTCATCCTTTACCCGTGGGGCCACACGGAAAGCCCCATCCCCGACGCGCCGGCCCTGGCCGCCTACAAGAGCATGGCAGACGCCATGGCCAAGATGAACGGCTACACGCCCCAGCAGTCGAGCGACCTCTACGTCGCCTCGGGAGACACGACCGATTGGGCCTGGGCCGTCCGCGGGATATTCTCCTTCACCTTCGAGCTTTCCCCCAAGTCCCTCTGGGACGGCGGCTTCTACCCGGGCGTCCCGGCCATCGCCACGACCTTCGCGGCCAACCTGCGGCCCGCCCTCTACCTCATCGGCCTCGCCGACGACCCCCTGCGCGCCCCGGCCGCCGACGCCATTTCCGAGAGGCGGCCGGGACGATCGGGCTCCGCCCTCGACCGCGCCCCGAGCGTTTCCGGCGACGGGGTCGCGGGCGAGGACCGGCCGGTCGCCGCCTTCGGCAGCCGCTGACCCCGCCCCTGCGCCCCCAAGCCCTTGACAAAAGCCACCGTATCCGCACGAACGTGGAGAATCAGACTCGCCCATCCGCGCCGACAGACCGCGTTGCCCGCCGGTTCCTTGCCGTCCTGCCGCGTAATGGTCTTTAATCCCTTCGTGACCGTGCGATCCCTCCTTCTGCGTTCCCTCCTGTGCGGCCTCTGCGCCGCCGTCCCGCCTGCCGTCTGTCCTGCGCAGGGACGCTCGCCCTCGGGCCTCGACTTCGCCGCGCCGGCCAAGCGGCTCGTCAAGGAGTGCCGCAACGCGATCTCCCGGTCCGAGTCAGCGCTGGCGGCCGTGCTCAGCGTGTCGGAGGGGAGCCCGGATTTCACCAACACTCCGGAGGCCGTGGAGAACACCCTGGCCGACTGCCGCGAGGCTACGGCCGCGCTCTCTTTCTTGAGGTTCGTCTCGACCACGAGCGCGGTCCGCGACGCGGCCCTCGCCTGCGATCGAGCGCTCCGACAGTTCGAAGAGCGAACCTTCTCCCGGGCCGACCTCCATGCCGCGGTCCTGCGCTACACGGACCTCAAGGCGCCCCTGGCGGGAGAGCCCGAGCTCCTGGTGGAGACCCAGCTCAAGGACTTCAAGGCCGGCGGCGCGGCGTTGAGACCGGGCGACCGCGAGAGCCTGACGCGCTTGAGGACCCAGATCGCGGACCTCGAAACCTCCTTCATGGAGAACATCGCGGCCGCCGACGCCGCGGACCACCTTGATGTCTCGACCGACGAACTCGCGGGGCTGCCCGCGGAGTTCCTGGAGGGCCTGCCTGCGGAGCAGGGACGCCGCCGAGTGGGGGTGTCCCTCGACCAGTACTCCCCGGTCATGACGCTCGCGAGGGCCCCTTCGACCCGTCGGTTCCTCGCCACCCTGCGCGAGAGCCGGGCCAAGGAGAACCTCCCGGTCCTCGACCGCCTGCTGACCCTGCGCAGGGAGGAGGCCGGGCTCCTCGGCTACCCGTCCTTCTCCCATCTCATGCTCGAGGGCCGCATGCTCGGCAATCCCCTGGCGGTCGAGTGGTTCCTGGACCGGCTCGCGTCCGGGCTCGAACCCCTGGCGCGCCGGCAGCTCGAGTCCATGGCGGACCTCAAGGCCGCCGACGAGCGCGCCTCCTCCGGCCGCGATCGCGTCATCCAGGCCTGGGACCGCCTCTACTACGAAAGGAGACTCAGGGAGTCCTGCTGCGGGCTCGATGAGGAACGGCTGCGGGAGTTCCTCCCCGTGCGCGCCTTCGTCGAGGGCGCGCTCTCGCTGGCCGGCCGCCTCTACGCGCTGCGCTTGCGCGAGGTAAGCCCGGCGGGAGCCTGGCACCCCGCCGCGCGGCTCTACGAAGTATCGGACGCGCCCGACCAGAACGGACGCCCCGGGGCCGTGCTCGGCTTCCTTTACACCGACCTCCATCGCCGGCCCGGGAAACAGCCCGGCATCTCGGCCCGCAGTCTGGTGCGTCCGCGCCGCCTGGCCGAAGGTCTGCGCCGCCCGGCCGTGGCCGCCCTCTTGGCGGACTTGCCCCCGGACCCGGGCCGACGGGGATTCCTCTCCTTCGACCAGGCCGACGCTCTACTGCGTGAGTTCGGCAAGGCCATCCACCTCATCGTGAGCCGCACCCGCTACGCCAGGTTCGCCTCAGCCGAGACCTCCTGGGATTTCTCCGAGGTCCCGGGGCTTGTGTTCGAGCGCTGGGCCTGGTCCGAGTCGGGCCTGCCCCTGGTCTCCAAGCACTACCGTGACGGCGCCCCCATCCCCGCCGACCTGGGCAGGCGCCTGGCCGACAGCCGGCGCGCCACCGCAGCGCTCGATACCCTCCGGCAAGCCGCGGCCGCCGAACTCGACCGGCGGCTGCACACCGCCAAGGTCCCGGACATCGGCAAGGAGCACGCACGCCTCTCGGCCGAGATCGGCCTCATCCCCGCCATGCCAGGCGCCTTTCCGGTTGCGAGCCTCGCCCCCTTGGCGGAAGAAGGCGGCCGACATTTCGCGCATCTTTGGGCTTGGGCCGTGGCCGAGGACCTGTTCGCCAGCTTCGACGCGGGCGCGGGGCCCGACCCCTCGCTGGCCCGGCAGTTCCGCGAAGCCGTGCTCGAGCCGGGCGCGACCATCCCGCCGGCGGACCTCGTCCGCCGGTTCCTCGACAGGCCGGCCAGCGAGAACGCCCTTTTTGAGTTTCTAGGTGCAAAAGCCGCGAAAAAAAGGTAGAATATGGAGAGTATTCAGTCTTCCTGCATCCCTCTTTCACTGCAAAGCCGGGCCCTGTCAGACGGCCTGAATCAACCAAACCATCAAGGAGGAATCAGTTAGTGCTTCATTATCTGTTCATCGACTTCGAAAACACGCAGAAAGTCAAGCTGGAGGAAGGCGGAGGCGCCTTCGACAAGATCTTGATCTTCGTAGGCAGGAGCCAGAACAAGCTCGACTTCGAGCTCGTCCAACGCCTGCAGAGCCTGGGCTCCCGGGTCGAGTGGGTCAAGATCGGGGGCGAGGGCAAGAACAACCTCGACTTCCACCTGAGCTACATGCTCGGCCGCATGGACGCCGAATCCGACAAATCCATCGGCTTCACCGTGCTCTCCCGCGACAAGGGCTACGACGCCCTGCTCCGCTACATCAGCGACAACGGCCGCGAGACCCGCAGGGTCGACAACCTCGGCAAATGCGACCGCGCCAAGCAGCCCGCCAAGCAAGAGCCGCAACGAGGCAGACGCCGCCGCGCCAAACCCCAGCCCGCAGCTCAACGGCCAGCCTCCCAAGCCCAGACCCGGGGTCCCGACCGCGGCGTCGAAGCCCTTGTCCTTGCCGCGCTCGAACGCCTGCCTGCGAACCAGCGTCCCTCGACCAAGGTCCGGTTCCAGAACTATCTTCAGAACCAGCACGGCGCGGGCAAGACTGCCCCGCCGGCCGCGGACATCCTGGAGGCGCTTCTGCGGACCGGCAAGGTCTGTATCGACGATAACCGGGTCACTTACCGTCTCTAGCGCTCTGACCGATGGAACCAAATCGCGCCTTGATCGTATATAGAGCGGAGCCCTCATGGACCCCATCCAAATCGGCACGGACGCGATACCGACGAAAGTCTTCTTCGATACGCGACTTTGCCCAATCCAGCCGAGCCAACGATATGATGTCAATCTCAACCAATAGAGCGTCGGTGCCGAAAGCAATACCAATTGGACAGCCGCATAACATCGGATTGAGCTGACGGGCGCAAAGAGAGAACGCCATGAAACACGAGGCAACGAACCCGCTGCGGCCGCTGCATAGCGCCCGCAGCTCGGCCAGGCGTTGGTGTACACATGAGCATCGTTAAAACTCCACAGGAGAAGAAGCGCCTGAGCCTAAAAAGGGATCATCCCCTTTTGGCGGAGTATCCACATGGTTTTCGAAAGTCTTGGCCACGAAAGAGGCGAAGGGCACAGCAGACGTTCCGGCACAAAGTGAAGCAAGACCTTAACCCTGCGAAGGGAACAATGGATTCGGCCATAGTAGAGAGGCTGGATCCAGAAAGAAATCGAAGAAAGAAAATCCCGAAATGGAGTAGCAGGCCGCTTGGCCAAGTAATCAAAGAAAAGAAGGAGCGGCGCATATTCAGCTACCGCCGCAAGAAGAATGCACGGCTTGAACTTGGTGACACCTAACAAAGAATTGAGCCGACCGCGTATGCGGTCGGCCCTTCGCGGCAGCGGCGGCTTATCCTGTCGTAGCCCGAGTCACTGGGCCTGGCAGGATTGTACAATATAATGTACAATATAGACGGAGGACTCAAACCATGGACCGAATCGTCCCCGTTTCATATGTTCGGGCGCATCTGCCAGAAATGGTCGCAGCCATTGGCAAGAAGAAGCGAGACCGCATTGTCATCACCCGCAATGGCACCGCCTCAGCCGTGCTCGTGTCGCCAGAAGAGCTGGAAACCCTCGAAGTGCTTGCCGACAAGAAGCTCATGCTTTCTCTTCTCAAGGCAGAAGGAGATGAGCGCGCCGAGCGCCTCGTAGAGCACGAAGACATTTTTAAATGACATACCGCGTCCTGTACACCCAGGAGGCGGCGGACCGCATCGGCAATCTCGACAAGGCCGTCAAGGAACGGATACGGAAGGCTATCCTCAGGCTATCCGAGCATCCCGAGCTGGGCAAGCGCCTGACTGGGCTCTTAAGCGATCGCTGGTCCTACCGGGTTGGCGACTGGCGTATCCTCTACAAGATCAGGAAGACAGAATTGATTGTTCTTGTCCTGACCGTTGGGCATCGCAGCCGAATCTACGACGCCTGAACCTTATGCCTCGCGTCCCCTACAATCTTGAAACTGCCGGGCTAACAAGCGCTTCAGCTGACGCGCGCATAGGAGCTGATAGCGCGCGCAGCTGAGCGCAGCGTTGATATGGTTGCGTAATGTCAAACGGACGCAGCTCGCCGTCCTCCTTTGTCGTCGGAAGTTCCTCCTGAACCAGATCCTCAAGCGGGGCGCGAGCTCATTGACGTTGGTCGCTCCTGCTCCACCAGCATCCGCCTCGCGTGGGAGTTCCCGGTCTTCGTGATGCTTCCCAGCCGTCGATGCGCCCCCGTGTGCTGGCTCGGCACCAGCCCCGCGAACGCCATGAGTTGCCGCGGATTGTCGAAGCGCGTCTCGTCGCCCAGCTCCGCCATGATCGAGGCCCCGGCCACGAGCGAGACGCCACGAATCGCTTGCAGCGCTTCGACGACGGACGCCATGCGCCACGTCGTCGTTGCCTGACGGAGTTCCTCCGTCAGCCGCTCCACCGCGCTCATGTATTCCTGGAACACGATCTGCTGCACCGGCGTCGGCATTTTCAGCCTCGAGATCCACGCCTTGTGCCCAACCGTCCACTTCTTGTCCTTCGGATACCGGATGTTCTGCCTCAAGAGCAACGCCCCCACCTGCTGACGCGCTCGCTTGCTCGCGATCACCGCGTCCTCCCGCGCTCTTGTGAGGTCCCGCATCGCCTCGTCCTCAGGCCCAGGCACATACACCGCTCGCAGGTCTCCTGCCCGATGGCTCCGCGCCAGCTTGATCGCATCCCGCCGATCGTTCTTGATCCGCTCCCCAGGCCGCCTCGGGATCATGCTCGGTGCCACCACCGAACAATCAATCCCTCGTCCCTTCAGGTGCCGGTACAGCCCGTATCCGCACGGCCCCGCCTCGTACGCTACCGCAAGCCTCGGATGCTCCGCCTTCAGCCTCCGAAACAACTTGTCCACCGCCTCCAGGTCCCCTCCTATCGCCCCGTATGGACGCACTTCCTCCCGACCCGCAGGCGCCAGCGCCACCGTAATCGAATCTTATGCTTATCCACTTGACGCCACCTGAGTCAAAATCCTCCGTCGAGGAATTTGGCTTCTCGACGGGGGCGAGGATGGAATCTCAGATTGTGTCGTCTGGTAATTTGTGTGGCACTATGATCCTGTCACAGGGTATCACAACCCACGGCTCAAAGGTCGGCGAGTCTTCGCTTTTACGCAACCATTGTGTCTGATATGGTCCACCTATCCGTTGACAATAGGCACACGATGTGGTACACTAGGTCATAGTGAAGGCATTCCGCTGGGACGAGCAGAAGAATGAGTGGCTCAAGGCCAATCGGGGCATTGGATTCGAGCCGGCAGCCCTCAAAATCGAAGGTGGCGATGTTCTGGACATCATTAACCATCGAAATCGGGAACGCTATCCGAATCAGCGCATCTTCATTTTGAAAATCGGCGGCTACGCCCATCTAGTGCCCTTTGTAGAAACCGAAACAGAGATCTTCCTGAAAACGATCATCCCGAACAGACAGGCGACAAGACGATTCCTGGGTGGAGGGCAGTTGAATGGCTAAACTGACTAAAGAGGAGAAAGAGATTTCTCGGTCCTATGACCGGGGCGAATGGAAATCCGTCAAGAATCGGAAGGCGGAAATAGGGCGGTATCAGTCCTATGTACGCGAGGCCCTTCAAAAGAGCAGGAGGGTCAACATAAGAATTACGCCACATGACCTGGAAGGCGTGCAGCAAAAGGCCATCGAGGAAGGCATTCCATACCAAACCCTTATGGCCAGCGTCATTCATAAGTACGTGATGGGCAGGTTCGTCGAGCGGGGACCTAACAATCGCTAGAGCCGACCGCGTAATGCGGTCGGCAACTGGGGCGCGCGGCTGAGGGCGCCGGACGTCCAAATTCATCCGGAAGGAGGATGCTGGATGGGTGCGCCAGGCCTGGCGGCGCTACCAGGGTTGCAGGGCGGCCCTGCGGGAGCTTCGGTCTCTTCAGGGACGGGAATGGCGGTTGCTGCAAGACGAGTTGAGGGCTCGGGGGGAGCGATTCATGGCCAGTTCATCCCGATCCAATTCGAGCGGCAGATCCTGCCGGGCTCATTCGAGTACGCGCCGAGCTACGTCGTGGACAACAAGATCGACTTCACGGCGCTCGATGGCCGGCGGGAGAACGACGAGACCGGCGCCCCTGCCTACGACCCGCGGGTGATGCTCAAGATCGTGCTCTACGCCTACAGCCGCGGGATGATCTCGAGCCGGGAGATGTCGGCGGCCTGCCGCGAGAACGCGGTGATGATGGCGTTGTCGGCCAACACGCGGCCTCATTTCACGACCATCGCGCAGCTCATCCGGGAATTGGGGGATGCGACGCTGGCGCTCTTCGCCAACGTGCTTGTGTGCTGCGACGAGCTGGGGTTGATCGGCAAGGAGATGTTCGCCATCGACGGACGCAAGATGTCGTCGAACGCGTCGAAGGAGTGGAGCGGGACGCGGGAGGACTTCGAGAAGAGGAGGGCGAAGTTCAAGGAGGCGATCGAGAAGCTGGTGGACGCCAAGCACCAGGTGATCGTGGCCGCGGAGGCGTTCGGGAAGGGCAACGATGCCGAGCTTCTAGAGCCGATGGTCCAGCAGGTGGAAGAGACGTTCCAGGCCCTGGGCGAGGAGGATATCTATAGGAAAGCGAAGGTGCTCGCGGACAGCGGGTTCCACACGGAAGACAGCATGAAGATGCTCTTCGAGCGGGAAATCGACGCCTACGTGCCGGACAAGAACTTCCGCAAGAGGGACCCGGCGTTTACGACGGCGCAGCGGCACAGGAGCTTCAAGGCTCTCCCCGGGCGTACGGGCCGCGAGAAGCGCTATTTCGATGCCGATGGCTTTGTGCTCAATCCGGCCAATGGAAAGCTGGTCTGCCCCGGCGGCAAGGAGCTCTACGTCAAAGACCGGAACTTCTGGACCGCCAACGGCTACCGTGGCATCTCCTAGCAATGGATTGGCTTCACCTGAACAGCAAAAACGGGCCCCCCACGCTTGCGAGGGGAGTGCTTTCCATAAACAAGGGCCTTGCCTGGTCGGGCACCAATCGGTTCGACCTGGATTGACCCGCCGCCTATCTGGTCGGAACAAGCGGGAAGTCCATGCCCCGGCTGTCCACCACCGGGTACTGGGGCTGGGCCTTGTACTTGCGGCTGACCGCGGGAAGCTCGCTCTCGACGTAGCTCAGTATCTCGCGCACCGTCACCATGCCGTCCTTGGGCGCGCCGTCCGCGGCGCCCCGCAGGCCTTCCAGGAGCGTGTGCGTGAAGACCCCGTGCCCCAGGTCCTTGACCTCGGCCGCGATCTGGTCGCGGCTCGAGGCGGCGACCACGTGGACGCCGGCGGCGCGGGCGAGCATGGAGAGGGCCTTCCGGTCCTCAAGGCCGCGGCCGGCGAACGCGAGCAGCGCCCCGCCCGAGCGGCACGCGTCCATCAGGATGAGGACCTTCTGGGCGCCGATGGCGCGCACCGCGGCCTGGAGCTCGTCAGAAGATAGGCCCTTGGCCCGGACCTCCTCCTCGCGCTCCGGGTAGACGACCTCGTGGGGCACGAAGTACCAGAGGTTCCCGAGCGAGGTCCCGTGTCCGGCCAGGTAGATGACGACCACGTCCTGCTCAGCCGCGGTCTTGAGCTCCGCGAGCTTGGCCCGGATGGCAGCCTTGGTTGCGGCGGCGTCTAAGAGCTCGTGGCGCCTCACGCCGTTGAACAGCCCGCCTGCCGCGCCCGCCAGGAAATCCTCGAGGCCGCGGGCGTCCGGCTCGGCGTAGTTGAGGTTCAGCGCGGGGTTCTGGTATTCGTTGATCCCCACGACCAGCACGTGCAGGGTCGCCTGCTTGCGCGGGCCTTTGCAGGTCACCACCGCCTCCGCCGGGTTGCTCTCGATGCGGTCCTTGCTCAAGGCCACGGCCCGGAAGCGGTTCTCTCCGTCCACCAGGGTGACCCTGAAGACCCGGGTCTTCTCGCCCGCGGCGACCACCCGGACGTCCCGGCCATCCTCTCCCACCGCCTTCCCGTTGTGGTAGAGCCGGATCTCGTCGACACCCCCGCCCTGGTCAGCGGCCGCGACCGTGATATCGACGTCCTCGGCCTCGCTGGCAAAGCCGTCCGCGGGCGAGACGATCCTGACCCTGGGCGGCAGGCCGAACCCCTGCGTCACTTCGGGGACCTTGGGGGCGGCGAGCTTCTCTCCCGCGGCCAGCTTGGCGAGCAGCCCCGGCACGAAATAGCCTTCCGAGAAGGCCTCAAGAGGGAAGGTCTGAAAACCGACGGTCCAGAACACCTCCTTCAAGGCTTCCGGCGAGCCGTCGAAGAACCCCTCCGGGGTCACCACGACCCAGCCCTGATCCAGGGAGATGAGGCGGCCGAGCTCCTTGAAGGACGCCGCGTCCCAGAGCCTGGCCGTGCCGTCCATGCTCGCCGTGACCGCAAGCTTGCCTCCCGGGAGGAAGGCCGCGTCCCACACCGCCGCTGAATGGCCTTTGAGCTCGCCGAGCTCCCGGCCCGTTCCAGCGTCCCAGACCGCGACCTTGTCGCCGTACGCCTGGGTCAGGAGCCGGAGGCCGTCCGGGCTGAAGGCGAGCACGCTCGCCTCGGACGAGCCGGCCCAGCCGTCCCACAGCTCGCGGCCGGCGGCCAGGTCCCAGACCCGGACCCGGTTGTCCATCCCGGTGGTGGCCAGCCGAGTTCCGTCCGCGCTCACCGCCACCTCCGTCACCTCCCCCCCATGCCCCCGGAAGACGCGGGCTTCCTCGCCGGTGTCCAAATCGGTCATCCTCGCGGTCGTCGAGCTCGGCACGATCATGTAGCGGCCGTCCGGGGTGAAGGCGACGTTGAACCAAGACCTGCCATCGCACGGGAAGGTCCGCAGTTCCCGGCCGGATTCGAGGGCCCAGGTCTTGGCGGCCCCTTGGTACTCCGCGGCGAAGAGCTTGCTCCCGTCCGGAGTGATGGCGGCGACGGACACGACGGCCCCGAGCTTGAATTTCCTGCCCTCCGCTCCGCTGGCGACGTCCCAGAGCATCGCGCCGTGCTCGAGGAACAGCGCCTCCGTCGCCAGCCATCTGCCGTCCGGCGAGAAGGCCCAAGGCCCCCGCCAGTCCCCGTACTTGACCCGACGAGCCTCCTGTCCGACGCCGAGGTCCCAAAGGGCCGTCTCTCCATGGTCGCGCTCCAAAGCCAGGACCCTGCCGTCCGGACTGACGCCCACGGAGGTCAATCCTTTGGCGCGGCCCTTGAAGACCATCAGTTCCTTGCCCGTCTCGACTTCCCATAGCCGGGCGGTGTTGTTCCAGGCTCCCGAGACCAGGCGCTTGCCGGTCGGACAGAAGGAGACCGCATCCACGGAGATGTCGTTCCCCTCCAGGGTCCGGACATGGCCGCCGCCGGCGGCTTCCAGAAGCTTCACCGTCTTGTAGCCGCCCGTGGCCACGGCCAAGAGCCTGCCGTCCGGGCTGAAGGCCACGTCTTCGACCGAGTTGCCTCCCTTGCCCCCGTCGCCGTAGACCCTCGAGTTCTCGAGCACGACGGCCCCGCCGCCCGAGCCGGACGTCAGCTCCCAAACGCGAGCCGTGAAGTCGTCGCTGCCTGTGGCCAGGCGCAGGCCGTCAGGGCTGAACGCGACCGCCTCCACCGGTCCGGTGTGGCCCTCCAGGGTCCTGAGCTCCTTGCCGAAGGCCGCGTCCCAAAGCTTGACCTTGTGGTCCTCTCCTGCCGTGGCGAGCGTCTTCCCGTCAGGGCTGAAGGCATAGTCGTTGACCCATTTCTCCTGCCGGCCGAGAGTCAGGAGGGTCTTGCCCGTGGCAAGGTCCAAGATCAGCGGGTCGCCCAATCCGGTGGCCACTCTGCGTCCGTCCGGGCTAAGGCCCGCGACGGAGCCGACCCAGGGGCCGAAGAGGCCTCCTCCGTATCGGCTCGTGGTCGTGCCCCTGGCCAGGTCCCAGACGTCGACCATCATATCCGAGCCGGTCGTCACCAGGCGCGAACCGTCCGGCGTGAACAAGACGGTCTCGACGTTTTTCACGTGGCCCCTGAGGGTGCGGATCTCCCTGCCGGTCGCCATGTCCCACAACTTGGCCGTGTGGTCGTCCGAGCCCGTGGCCAGGAACCGGCCGTCCGGGCTGACCGCCACCGAGTTGATCGGGCCCGTGTGTCCCATCTGCACGTTCAGCTCCGGGACGAGGGGGGCCTTGGTCCGCGCCTGGCCTGGCTTGGACCGCGACTGCGCGGGCTTGGCCGGAGCCTGGCCGCCCTCGGCTCCGAACAAGGAGGGAGAAATCCCGGTCAACATCAGCGCCAGGATGGCTCCGTTCATGCGCCGCGTTCCCTCCCGCTACGGCGAGCGCGGTCGGCGATGCGCTGAAAGGACGCGTCCAGCAGGCGGTCGCTCCTGCACAGCATAAACGACCGCGCCAGGAGCCAGTTCGTCTTCCACTGGGGCACCATGATGACGCGGCTCGGGTCGAGCGGATTGCCTTGCCTCAAGAGAGCGGCCGTTTCCAGGCCGATCCAGATGGGCCAGGTGCACGACAACCGCAGGTTCCACAGCGAAGGGGGAATGCTCAAGGTGTAGCGCCAGCCGGCCTCCAGGCGCTCCACGGCCGAATCCAACAGCCGGGAATAGAGCGGCCGGATGACGTCGAAGCGGCTCGGGTCGAGCAGGACCCCGGGCTCGGCCACTGGCAGGTAGCACCGGCCGTTGCGAAGGTCCCTGGGAACGTCGCGCAGGACATTGACCAATTGGAGCCCCTTGCCGAAGCGCACGCCCAAGCCCAGCGTCTCGTCCGTGACCCATGTCTTGAGCGCGGACAGATGGAGGCCGCACATCTTGGTCCAGAACTCTCCCACGCACCCGGCCACAAGATAGGTGTAGCGGTCCAGCTCGGCTTCCTCGGACAGGGCCGTCAGGGAGCCTTCATCCTCGCCCGGGAATCGTTCGATGTCGAAGATCTGGCCCGTGATGATGATGTCGAGCAGCTTGTCGATAAGGTTGCGGTCCGCGGCAGGGAACGAGGCCTTGAGGACCGCGACTTCATCGAGCCTCCGTAGGAGCTCCCTCTCGGCCGGCAGGGCCTGGTTCTGCGCGAGGCCGTGGACGGGCCAGAAGTCCCCCTCCCGCATCTTCCGCAGGACATCGAGCCGCTTCTCCCTGGGCACAACCTTGGTATCCGCGACCGTGTCGCCGGCTCGCGCCAGGAGATAGGCTGTGGACATCTGCGGCCTCAACTCGGCCGGCAGAATGCGCAATGAAAGGTAGAAAGAACGGGAAACGCCCTTGAGCAGCGGATATAGCGCTTCCATATGAGCCCCCTCTAGAATAGCTCTTTTGATGGTGTCAGGCATTGCGCAAATTGCGCAATGCCTGACACCAGTAACATTGGGGTTACGCGTTGTTACTCGACCGTGAATTTACACAACCACGGAACGTCTGTTAGACTAGGAGGAGTCATGACGACTGGGCGCCGAGGCAGC
>JACQWX010000004.1 GCA_016209035.1 Elusimicrobiota bacterium
CGGGGACAAGTTCTTCCTCGGCGCGGACGCCCAGGACACGCGGGTGAAATACCGCAGGCCCGACCTCGCGGCCATCCTCGACCACTCGGAGCAGTCCTACGGGTTCAAGACCGGCTACAAGGTCCAGCCCAAGACCAAGGTGTTCGGCGCCATGCACCGCGGGCTCACCCGCTACTCCGCGGGCCGCAGGGGCGTCAACCACAAGGACTGGACAGCCGACTTCGGCGTCGAGGGCGAGTTCACCGCCAAGCTCAAGGGCCGCATGCAGACCGGCTTCTCCCACCGGGCCTATGAGTCCGACGACAGGGCGACCGTGGGACAGTCGAGCAAGACCACGAACTGGACCGTCGGGGTGGGCTTGAACTACAAGCCCGGCGAGCGCACCTCCATCGACCTCGCGGCCATGCGCGGGCTCTCCGAGGGCACGGGCGTGCGGTTCTACGTCTCCAACACCGCGGCGCTCGCCATCAGCCACGAGATCGGCAAGCTGGGCATGAAAGCCGACGGCTCCGCGACCATCGACAAGTACTCCGACAGCCAGACCATCCCGGCCACCGTCAACCCGGCGACCGGTTTGGCCAGCGGGCTGACGGCCGGCAGGAGGGACGACACCTACAACGCGGGCTTCGGCCTCACCTACAAGTTCGCCAACTGGCTGACCGCGTCCGCGGACTACCGGCACATGAGGCGTCATTCCATCTTCACGTGGGAGTACAACTACAAGGACAACCAGACCTCGGTGGGCCTCAAAGCGGCCTTCTGAGCCGGTGAGCAAGAAGGCGTTCATCAGCGGCGTCACGGGCCAAGACGGCGCGTACCTCGCCGAGCTCCTCCTGAAGAAAGGCTACGAGGTGCACGGCCTCAAGCGCCGCTCATCCTCCTTCAACACCGGCCGCATCGACCACCTCTACCAGGACCCCCATGTGAAGCGCGCGCGCTTCATCCTCCACTACGGGGACATGACGGACACGCCCGCGCTCCATCGGCTCGTGGGCGAGATCCGCCCCGACGAGATCTACAACCTCGCGGCCCAGAGCCACGTCGCGGTGAGCTTCGAGGAGCCCGAGTACACCGCCAACGCCGACGCCCTCGGGACCCTTCGGCTGCTGGAATCCATCCGCATCCTGGGCCTCGCCAAGAAGACCCGGTTCTACCAGGCGTCCACCTCCGAGCTCTTCGGCAACATCGGCCAAAGCCCCCAGAACGAGGCGACCCCGTTCTACCCGCGCTCCCCCTACGGCGTGGCCAAGCTCTACGCCTACTGGATCACCGTGAACTACAGGGAAGCCTACCGTCTCTTCGCCTGCAACGGCATCCTCTTCAACCACGAGTCTCCGGTCCGCGGCGAGACCTTCGTGACCCGCAAGGTCACCATGGGCCTCGCCCGCGTCAAGCTCGGGCTCCAGGACACCCTCTACCTCGGCAACCTCGACGCCAAGCGCGACTGGGGCCACGCCAAGGATTTCGTGGAGATGCAGTGGCTCATGCTCCAGCAAGACTACCCCCGCGACTTCGTCATCGCCACCGGAGTCCAGCACTCCGTGCGCGAGTTCGTCGAAGCCGCGGCCCGCGAACTCGGGCTGCCCCTTCGCTGGAAGGGCAAGGGCCTCTCCGAGCGGGGCGTCCACGCCCGCACCGGCAGGACCATCGTGGCCGTGGACCCGAGGTATTTCCGGCCCACGGAGGTCGAGTCGCTCCTGGGCGACTCGACCCTCGCCCGAAAGGAGCTCGGCTGGAAGCCCCGCATCGGCTTCAAAGAGCTCGTCCGCGAGATGGCCGCTCGTGACCTCAAGCTCGCCCGGCAGGAAGTCCTGCTCAAGCGCGAAGGCTTCGGCAGCCGCAAGTCCAGCGAATAGCCGGGTAGCGACCCCTCGGGCGAGAAAGTACCATCGTAGACTTGATTCTTGAGCGGCAACATGCAAAGGCTCATAGACAGTCATCTCCGAGAGTGGAAGGATTCCAGACAGCGCAAACCACTCATCGTCCGTGGCGCGCGGCAAGTGGGCAAGACTCATTCAATAGTCGAATTCGGACGCAACTGCTTCAAGAATCTCGCATTCCATCCGTTCCGCGCTGGACGTGCAAGCCGAGCTTCGCGAGGCCTACCGCCAGGACTTCCTCAAGTACGCGCCCCGGGCGGACGCGGACTGCCTGGAAATGGTGCTCGAAGGAGCGGCGCGCAGCCTCGGCAACCGATATTCTACACTCGGCTGGCGGAGGACCATGCCCACACGACCAAGCGGCGGACGTTCGATCTCCTGACCAGGGCGCGCCTGCTCACCAAGGTCCTCTCCGCAGTCCCCTCCGGCCTCCCCCTGGGAGCCGCCGCCTCGGCCCGCCGCTTCAAGGCGCTCCTGCTCGACATCGGCCTGTGGCGGCACCTATGCGGAGGAGGCGTCGAACACGATCTCAGGCGCGGGGACCTTCTGGATGTCCGCAGAGGCGCGGCCGCGGAGCAGTTCGTCGGCCAGGAATTGCGGGCCGGCCAGGGCGCGGACCTTTTCTACTGGTCGCGCGAGGTTCGGGGAAGCGGCGCCGAAGTGGATTTCCTGGCCGTGGTCGACGGGCGGATCCACGGTATCGAGGTCAAGAGCGGCGCGGCCGGACGCCTGCGCAGCCTGCACATGCTCCTGCGATCCTATCCCGCCCTGGCTGGAGGATGGGTGTTCTCCTCCCGGCCCCACGCCGAACTGCCCGAACAGAGGTTGAGCTTCCTCCCGCTGTATTACGCATACTCCGCCGGCCGCAAGGCCGGCTCTGCGTCAAGCGAGGCTGTTTCTTCTCCCGGCAATCATCCGTAGTGGAAGCGGCTGCTCGCTGGCTCCGCAGTCAGATGAGGCGGTTCTCCACGAGCCAGCGATCTAGCGGGGGGAATCCAAAGCGCCCGGCGTACCGCCGCAACTTCGGAACGTCCAAATTCCACTTCCTGCCGCGCTTGACCGGGAAAGCCAACGGACACCTGGGGACGAGCGCCAAGTAGACCAGGTCCAGGAACGCCTTCTCAGGCTCCGCGGCCGAGAAGCCGGCCAGGCCCTGGCGCCTGACATCATAGCCCCACATCAGCCTCGCGGGGAGGTGGTGGAAGTGAAACTCCCCGATCGGAGTCCTGTAGCGCTTGGGCGCCGCAGGTGACACGCCATAGACGACCTGGGGGATCTCCTCGACCACGCCGCAGTCGGCCAGAACGCTGTGGAGCGATACATAGGCGGGCCATGGCGCTCTTAGAAAAGGCACGGCTTCATACGGATTCAAGCCCTCGGCGAGCTTGCTGACCCAAACGCCCTTCTTGATGCGAGCGGTCAGGCCCTGGCTGGAAAGGCGGGTCAGCGCCTTGGTGGCGGCGGCGGGCGCCATGCCGGAGATGGCGATGAGGTCGGCGGTCGTGAAGACCCGCATGGAGTGCTGATGCATGAGCCTGAGCAGCGAAGCGGCGGAAAGGCTCATCCCAGCATCTCCAGCAAGGCTTGCTCGACCTCGGCCTTCTGCCGTTCAAAGATCTCCGCCCGGCGGTAGAGGTCCATCATCCGCTCCGACAGATACGGCAGGACCTGCTCCTTGAAGTCTCCGTAGGTGAAGCGGCCGACCTTGTCCGCGGCGCCGGCCACCGTATCCGGATCCACCAGGCCGGCGACGTCCCGCGGCTTGACCAAGACGACGCTCAGCAGGTGGTGGATGTCGAAGAGATCGCGCACGGCGCAGCGCGAAGGCGCGGCAAGAGCGGCAAGCTTGTGGACCGCCATCGCCGTCCCGTCGTAGAACCGGGCCGCGAAGGGCGCCGTCCTGTAACGCCAGAGAAGCTCGGCGTCCGGCACGGCCGCGGCAGAGTCGATGCCGCCATGCCGCCGGCTGAACTCGACCTTGGTGGGGACGGGCTCTCCCGCGCCCAGGAAGAGGGAGACCTTCCAGCGCTGGGTCGTCTCCGTCTGCTTGGGCTTGCGGACCTTAAGTCCCGTGATTCCCTGCTGGAGAAGCGCCGAGGCGAAAGCCCGGCCGCCCAAGATCGAATCCACGGCTTCCTGGAGCTTGAGGACGGGAAAACCGGACGCCACGTCCAGATCCATGTCCTGCGACAGGCGCGGCGAGCGATGGAAGAAACGCAGGCATATCCCTCCCTTCACCGCATAGGCGCAGCGGGAGGACAGCCGGGCGTGCAGGTGCCGGAGCAAGGCCAGGTGGAAGAACTCTCGCAACTCGAAGGAGCGGGTCGGCATGGGGTCGGCCGTTCAATGGGCCTGTTATATATTACATGCAATTGCCATATTTGTCAAGTACATGCAATATGATTCATGACAGCGCCTGCTGCCCGACATTATTGATATAATCCTTAATGATGATCTCCATGAGAGCCGGACCGCTTTTCTGCGCGCTCATCTCCATCACGATGGCCGCCTGCTCAGGGGTCACCTTCACCGTGCCCAGGCCCGGGACCGGCCAAGGCGACTCCTCGGCCGCGGGCCCGGGCGCGGACGCCGACACCCCGGACGAACGGACCGCCGCGCGGCCGTCCCAGCGGCAAGCCGCGGCCCGCGACAAGGGAGGCGCCCGGCCGAAGGACGCGTCCGGCTCCAAGGAAGACCGAGCCGTCCAGGCCGCTCTCGAGAAGGTCCGCGCGGACCACACCGCGTACAAGATCCGGCCGGGAGACCTCCTCGAGATCAGCGTCTTCCAAGAGCCTGACCTCAACCGCAAGGTCCGGGTGGGCCCGGACGGCTCCATCACCCTGCCGTTGGCCGGCAAGGTGGAAGTCGGGAGCATGGACACCCAGAAGGCCGAGGCCTCCGTGGCCCAGGCCCTGCAGAAGTACCTGGTGAGCCCCCAGGTCACCGTGTTCGTGGCCGAGTACAGCACCAGCCTGGTCTACATCCTCGGCGAGGTCAAGGCCCCCGGCTCCTACCCCATCCCCGGCGAGACGCCCATGACCGTGCTCGAGGCCATCACGCTCGCGGGAGGCTTCACCCAGTACGCGGCCCAGGAGCGGACCCGGGTCATTCGGAACGCGGAGGGCAAGTCCGAGACCCTTCACGTCGACGTCCGCCAGATCACCAAGGGCGACAAGAGCAAGGACATGCAGCTCAAGCCCAACGACGTCATCTTCGTGCCCGAGAGCTTCTTCTGATGGCGCAGGGCCCCGAGGAATCCGAAGGCGTCGATCTCTCGCAAGTCATCGGCGCCCTGGCCCGGCGCCTCTGGACCATCGCGGCAGTCACGGGGCTGGCGACCACCGGGGCCCTCATCTACGTCCTGACCGCCAAGCCGGTCTACACCGCCGCCGCCCTCATCCTCATCGAGAAGGAGGAGAAGGGCCGCGCGGGCAGCGAGACGACCGTGTCCGAGTCCAAGGCGGACGACTACTACCAGACCCAGTACCGCCTGCTCATGAGCCGCAGCCTCATGAAGAAGGTCTACGAGACCCAGGCGCTCTCCTCCACGGAGTTCGCCGGCGGGGTGGATTCCCTGCTGCCCGCGGTCACCATCTCTCCCGTCCCCCGCAGCCGGCTGGTCAACGTGCAGGTGAGCTCCTTCGACCCCGACCTCGCCACCCGGGTCAGCAACAGCATCGCCGAGACCTTCGTGGCCCAGAACCTAGAGAACAAGCTCTTCATCGCCAAGGACATCCTCGCCACCCTCCAGCAGAAGATCGAGCGAGGCTCGGAGCTGGAAGACAGGTACCAGTCCCTGCCGAGCGTGCTCGCCAACCCCCTCATCCAGGAGCTCAAATCCGGCCAGGCCAGGCTCCAGACCAGGCTGGGCGAGCTCTCGAGCCGCTACACGGAGCTCCACCCCGAGCGCGTCAGGCTCAAGGCCGAGACGGCGGCCATCCAGTTCCGCATCCGCGAGGAGACGCTTCGGACCGTGCAGGTGATGAAGGCCGAGCTCTCGGGACAGCTCCTCGGCAACAACGTCCGCGTCGTGGACCCGGCGGAGGTCCCGACGACCCCGTCCAAGCCGAACAAGAAGCGGACCCTCTTGCTGGCGGTCCTCATGGGCCTCGTTGCCGGCTGCGGCCTGGCGCTCGTCCTAGAGCACATCGACCTGAGCATCCGCTCGCAAGACGACGTGGAGAATCGCCTCGGCCTGCCGTTCCTCGGCTCGGTCACAAAATCCGCCAAATTCCACGGCGCCAGCGCCCAGGAGCTCTCCACCCTCATGACCGGGGCCGAGTCCTTCACGGGCGAGGCCTTCAAGAACATCCGTACCATGATGGGCTTCGCCTCGGCCAGCAAGGAGATGCGCCGCGTCCTCATCACCAGCTCGGTCCAAGGAGAAGGCAAGACCTTCCTGACCATCAACCTCGCGCTCGTCTTCGCCCAGCTCGGCCAGAAGGTCCTGCTCATCGACGGCGACCTGCGCAGGCCCGGCATCCATAAAGCCTTCAACCTGTCCAAGGAGCGGGGCTTAAGCGACTTCCTGGCCCACGGCAAGGATCCCTCCGAGCTGGACTCGATCGCCCAGGACACCGCCTTCCCGAACCTCAAGGCCATGGTCTGCGGCACGGTCCCGCCCAACCCGAGCGAGCTCTTGAGCACCCCCAAGCTCGGGGCCATCGCCGAATGGGCCGGCCGGCGCTTCGACCAGGTGTTCGTGGACGGCACGCCCGTGTTCCCCATCACGGACGCCATACTCTGGGGCCGCGCCCTCGACGGCGTCATCTTCGTGGTGCAATACGGGGGCGTGCACGCGAACCTCGCGGTCAAGGCCAAGCAGAAGCTGATGGAGGGGGGCATCAAGCTCGCCGGAGCCGTGCTCAACAAGGTCGTGCTCGAAGGCAGGGGCTACGGCTACTACGACCGCTACTACCATTACTATCAGTACTACCATTACTACAGGGACGAGGAGCGGGACAAGGACAAGGGAAGCTCCAAGTTGGTATAATGAAAGGCCGCGCCCCGCAATGAAACGATTCCTGGCCTTGTGCCTAGCCGCCTGCCTTCTCGGCGGCTGCGCGACCGCAGGCCCGATGCCGGCCCCAGCCAAGAGCCCTTCCTCTCCCGCGCAGGCAGGCCCGGCAGGGGAAGAAGAGGCCATCAAGTCCGCGCTCCAGCAGATCAAGCAGGGTCCTGGCGCCAACTACCGCATCAGCCCCACGGACCTGGTGGACATCACGGTCTTCCAGCAAGCGGAGCTCGGGCGCAAACTCAGGGTCAGCCAGAACGGGACGGTCTCGCTCCCCCTCATCGGCGCGGTCAAGGTGGGCGGCCTGACCATCGACGAGGCCGCGACGCTCCTGGCCGACAAGCTCAAGGAATTCGTCATCAACCCGCAGGTCACCATCTTCATCACCGAGTACGCGCAGAGGAAGATCTACGTCATGGGCGAGGTCAAGGCCCCGGGCTCGTTCGATTTGCCGGTCGAGTCCCGGCTGACGGTCCTCGAGGCCGTGTCCCTGGCGGGCGGCTTCACGCCCATCGCGGCGCCGGACCGCACCAAGGTCGTCAGGATGCAGGGCGGCCGGAGCCAGAGCATCACCATCGAGGTCTCCGCCATCACCAAGCGGGGGGAGAAGGAGAAGGACCTCCCCCTGGAGCCCAACGACGTCGTGTTCGTGCCGCAGAGCTATTTTTAGGAGCCGATAACCAATGCCTTTCACCGAACGTCCGCAGGACCAGCCCGAAGTCGACCTCAACGAGCTCATCGCCAGGCTCAGCCGCCGCAGGTGGGTCATCGCAGGGACCTGGCTGGCCGTGGTCGCCGCGGGAATCATCCACCTCGCGACGACCACCCCCGTTTACGAGGCGTCGGCCATGCTCAACATCGAGAAGGAGCGCGGCAGCGGCGCCATCTACATCAACAACGGCGCGTTCGTGGAGAGCAAGAACGAAGACTATTACCAGACCCAATACAACCTGCTGCGCAGATACTCCCTCATCGAGAAGGTGCACCGAGACCTCGACATGTCCGACCACCCGGAGTTCGGGGGCCCGTCGGGAGTCGCCGCCTTGGTCGACGCCGTCCGGATCGTCCCGGTCCCGAAGAGCAGGCTCGTGCACGTCAAGGCGTCCTCCCGCGACCCTGAGACCGCCAGCCGCATCGCCAACGCGATCGCGGAGACCTTCACGGCGGAGAACTTGAGCCACCAGCTCTTCATCTCCAGGGACGTGCTCCAGGCCCTCCAGGCGGAGAGCGGCTCGGCCAAGGGACGCAAGCTCTACGAGTCTTTGCCCAACGTGGTCAACAGCTCGCTCATCCAGGGGCTCAAGGGCGACTACTTCAAGCTCGAGTCCCAGGCGGCCGAGCTCTCGCAGAAAGTGACGCCCAAGCACCCGGCCATGATCGCCTTGAAGTCCAACATGGCGGCCCTGCGAACCCAGATCGGCGCCGAGACCGAACGCATCGTCGGCAGCCTCAAGGCGGAGCTCTCCGGCCAGCTGCGCGGCAACAACGTGCGCGTGGTCGAGCCTGCCCGGGCCCCGACCTCCCCGTCGCGTCCCCAACGCAAGACGGTCATCCCCTTGACCGTGTTCGGAGGCATGGCCCTTGCGCTTTGCGTCGGGCTCCTGGTCGACGGGCTCGACCAATCCGTGCGCGGGGAGAAAGACGTCGAAGAGAAGCTCAGGCTCCCTTTCCTGGGGCTCATCCCGCAGGGCCGGCGCCGCTCAGGAGAGAGAATCTACCAGCACATTCTCTCGAAGGAGCAGACCTTCTCCGGCGAATCCTTCCGGGGACTGCGCACCATGGTCGAGTTCGCGGGAGTGGGGGGAAAAGCCAAGGCCATGCTCGTGACCAGCGCCTTGGAGCAGGAAGGGAAATCCTTCATCTCCGCCAACCTCGCGGTCACCTTCGCGACCATGGGCGAGGAGGTACTGCTCATCGACGGCGATTTGCGCCGGCCCAGCCTCCACAAGGTCCTGGGCCTGCCCCTGGAGAAGGGCTTGAGCGACTTTCTGGCCGCCGGCCAGAACGCCTCCGAGGTCCAGGCCCTTCTCAAGACCACGGAGGTGCCGGGCTTGAAGGTCCTCACCTGCGGAACCCGGCCCCCCAACCCCTCCGAGCTCCTCAACACCCCACGGGTCGCCGCGCTCCTGGCCTGGGCAGCCTCCCATTTCGACAGGGTCGTGGTGGACACGGCGCCCATCCTCCCCATCCACGACACCCTGCTCTGGGCCCGCCACGCGCCTTCAGCCGTCATCGTGGTCCGCTACGGCAAGACCCGCGCCTCCGCCGCCCAATCAGCGGCCCGCAAGGCCCACGCCGCCGGCTGCAAGGTCCTGGGCGCCGTGGTCAACGCTGCTCGGCCCACCGGCCTGGCCTACCCGGACCGGTACCACTACTACCACAGCTACCACGGCGACGCGGAGAAAGCCGAGTCCAGCTCCGGCCGCGAGGCCCAGCGCCCAGCCTGACAGCCGGCGTCCCCATGAACCGCGGCGCCCCGACTCTCATCCTGGTCCTGCTGGCCGCAATCGGCGCGGTCTTCTTCCTGGCCGGCTTCCTCGACATCGTCGTCCTCATGGGGCACCACATCCCACAGAAAGACATGGCCACGGACTATCTGATTGGCGCTTGCTGGGCTCTGTTCCTGGGGCTGAGCATTTTGGTCTGGCCTGTCACGGCCAAGGACAAGAAGCCCCTCATGTTGGCGTGGGCCGCGAAATGCGTCGTAGCGCTTGGCTTCATGCTCATCTACGAGAACCACTATCCGACCGATGCCTTCGCCTACTACGAAAGCGGTAAATCCGAGTTTTTCACTTGGGAGATGTTCAAGATCGGCGACGGGACCCAGAACATAGAGCGGCTGACGTTCCTATACAGCCGGGTCTTCCCGGACTCCTACCACATGATGAAAATAAGCTTTGCCATGATCGGCTTTATCGCGCTCTACCTCATCTACCGCGCCGGAGTACTCTTCACGCAGAAGGAGGACAACCGGATCTTCTACGTCATGATGCTGTTCCCATCACACATCTTCTGGTCCTCCATCATCGGGAAGGACCCGGTGATTCTCCTTGGCATCGCACTCTATGTTTATGGAGTGGCCGGCTGGTACCGGACCGACAAGTACCGTTATCTGGCCCTCATCGCGCTCGGGATTTTTGAGACATCCTTCATCCGGGTCTGGATCGCGACCATCCTGATAGCGCCCCTGTCGATCTTCTTCCTGGCGCGGATAAGGGGGGTGCTATCCAGATTCGTCTTCATCGGCCTGGTCCTCTTCGGGTTCGGCTGGGCGCACCAGAGATTCAAGCAGAGATTCAACATCGAGACCAACGAGGATTTGGTCACGGCAGCAGACGTCACGTCCCAATCCTGGGCCTATGGCGGCTCGGCTCAACTGCGCGAGGGCTCCTTCGACAGCTTCAGGGACCTTATGCTCTTCCTCCCTGTTGGGGCCACATCCGCCCTGCTCAGGCCTTTGCCTGGAGAGGTCCTTAACCTCTTCGGCCTGCTGGCCGGCATCGAGAACCTCACCTTCGTCATCATCCTGGCCTTCGCCGCGTTCAGGACCAGGTGGCAGGACCTGCTCGATCCCATGGTGCTCTGGGCCATCGCGCTTGTCTTCTTTTGGGCCACGACCTATTCCTTCGCATCCTACCAAAACCTCGGCACCGCGGCCAGATTCAAACTGCAGATCATGCCGGTCTTCCTGGGCCTTGTGATGTATCTCTCCAGGCGCAGGGCCGCGGCCGCGCGGTTGCCGGCGGTCCGGGGGTAGGGCCCAGCCGGCGATGGACCCGAACCCGGCCGAGCCGGCCCAGGGCGCGGTCGAGGCCGGAGGCCGAGCGTCCCCTGCGCCTTCAGGAAAGGTGTGGGCGGCAGGGGGCGCGCCCAGGCGCAGGCTCCTCTATCTCGTCACCGAGGACTGGTATTTCTGCTCCCACCGGCTTCCCCTGGCCCAGGCCGCGCTGCAGCGCGGCTTCGAGGTCGCTGTCGCGACCAGGGTCGGCCGTCACGAGGACACGATCCGCCGGGCCGGCATCCGGGTCATTCCCATCGGCTTGCGCCGCTCCGGCCTCAACCCGTTCAAGGAGGCCACGGCGGCCGCGGAACTCTGCCGGCTCTATGCCGCGGAACGACCGGATATCGTCCATCATGTGGCCGCGAAGCCCGTCCTCTACGGGTCCCTCGCGGCCAGACGCGCACGGGTCCCGGCCGTGGTCAACGCCATGGCTGGACTGGGGTTCGCCTTCATCTCCCGCGGCTGCAAAGCCGCGGCCTTGAAGGCGCTCCTATCGAGAGCGTACCGCTGGGCCATGTCCGGGAAGAATACCATGACGATCTTCCAGAACGAAGACGACATCAAGCTCTTCATGGACCTCGGCATCATCGAACCGGGCAACGCCCGTCTTATCAGAGGTTCGGGGGTGGACCTTGACGAGTTCCCCGCGGTTCCCGAGCCCCGGGTCCAGCCGGACAAGGGACCGGTCGTGCTGTTGGCATCGAGGCTGCTCTGGGACAAAGGCGTAGGCGAGTTCATCGACGCGGCCCGCAAACTGCGCGCATCGGGGGTCAAGGCGCGCTTTGTCCTCGCCGGAGACTCTGACCCCGACAATCCCGCCTCCATCCCCCGGGAGGCCATCGCGCGATGGCGCGACCAGGGTCTCGTAGATTGGAGGGGCTGGCGGGACGACATGCCCGAGACGTTC
Source organism: Elusimicrobiota bacterium (assembly GCA_016209035.1). GTDB lineage: Bacteria > Elusimicrobiota > Elusimicrobia > UBA1565 > UBA9628 > JACQWX01. The sequence goes on from JACQWX010000004.1 coordinate 11,583, forward strand.
GCCCACTGCCACGTGGTCTGCCTTCCGTCCTACCGGGAGGGGCTGCCCAAGGTACTGCTGGAGGCAGCCGCCAGCTCCCGCCCCATTGTGGCGACGGATGTCCCGGGATGCAGGGAGATCGTGCGTCATGAGGAGAACGGCCTCCTGGTCGCTCCCCGCGACCCCGGGGCCTTGGCGGCGGCGCTGAGCCGGCTCATCAGAAACCATGAAGAACGCGAGCGCTTCGGAAGGAGAGGGAGGGAGATCGCGCAAGCGCAATTCTCGGTGGAGCGCGTCATCGAGCAGACCCTGGACCTCTACGAGGAGCTTCTCCGCCTCGCTGGGAGGCCGGCATGAGGCAGGTCCTGGTCACCGGCGCGGACGGATTCGTCGCGTCCGGCCTGATCCCCCTGCTCCTGGAGCGGGGATGGGGCGTCCGGGGCAGCGTCATCGACGAGGCCGCGCTCGCGGCCATCCCCAAGGGCGCCTCCGGGCTCGTCTCCGGCGACCTTGCCTCCTTCTGCGGATGGGGGCCTCTCCTCGATGGGATCGACGCCGTCGTCCATCTCGCCGGCAAGGTCCATGCCGAGGCCGCGCGCGCGCATGACGGGGAGGCGTTCGCTCGGGACAACGTGGAGTCGAGCCGCAGGCTCGCCGAAGCCTGCGCCCTCCGGCGCGTTGCGCGTTTCGTCTTCGCCAGTTCCGCCAAGGCCATCGGCGAGGAGACGGCGTCCGGCCAGGCGTGGGACGAGGGGACGCCCTGCAGTCCCGCAGACCCCTATGGCCGCTCGAAGCTCGAGGCCGAGAGGGTCCTGGCAAAGGCCCTGGCCCGGCACGCCGCCGGCCTTGTCGTCCTGCGGCTTCCACTGGTCTATGGGCCCGGAATGCGGGCCAACATGCTGAGGCTCTTCAAGGCCGTGGACGCGGGCTGGCCCCTGCCTCTGGCCGGGATTGAGAACTCGCGCAGCCTCCTCTATCTTGGGAACCTGGCCGATGCCGTGGCCCTCTGCCTCGACCATCCGGCCGCGGCCGGGGAGACCTTCCATGTGACGGACGGCGAGGATCTCTCGACGCCCGAACTGGCGCGCACGATCGCCCGCGCCCTGGGCCGGCCGGCGCGGCTTTTCCGCGTCCCAGAGGCCCTCCTCGCGGCCACGGCCTCCTTGGCGGGCCGGGCCTCAGACGCCGGCCGCCTGACCGGCTCCCTGGTTCTCGACGGCCGGAAGATCCGCTTGAAGCTCGGCTGGCGGCCGCCCCACAGCGCCGACGCAGGACTCAAGGCCACGGCGGACTGGTTCCGGGACATGAAACGATGAAACGCGCATTCGACCTTTGCGCGGCCTCCTTGGCGTGCCTGCTCCTGGCTCCCTTGATGGCGCTCGTCGCCCTGCTGATCAAGCTCACCTCTCGCGGGCCGGTCCTCTACTGGTCCGACCGAGTCGGAAAGGACAACAAGCTCTTCCGCATGCCCAAGTTCAGGACCATGAGGCTCGACGTCCCCGAGGTGGCGACCCACCTCCTTGCGACGCCCGACCGCTACCTCACCCCCATCGGGCATCTCCTGCGGGTCACCAGCTTCGATGAGCTGCCACAGCTCTACAACATCATCCAAGGCGAGATGAGCTTCGTGGGCCCGAGGCCCGCCCTCCACAACCAGGACGACCTTGTGGCGCTGCGCACCTCCAAAGGCATCCAGGTTCTCGCGCCGGGCCTGACCGGCTGGGCGCAGATCAACGGCCGGGACGCGCTGAGCATCCCCGACAAGGTCCGGCATGACGAGTACTACCTTGAGCACCGGTCCTTCTGGCTGGACGTCAAGATCATCTTTCTGACCGCGACGCAGGTCCTGAGAGGGGCCGGCGTCGAGCACTGAAGGAGGAATCCCGCCTCCACCGAATTAGCTATAATCATCCTCCCGTGATCCTCAAAGTCAACCCCCGCCGTCTCAGCGTCATACTCCTCGACATCGCGGTGGTCCTGGGGGCGTGGGTGACGGCGTTCCTTCTGCGTTTCGACTTCCACCTCGACCCCCTCTACCACGACATCATCGCCCAGACCGCGGGCGTCACGCTCTTCCTCTATTTCGCGGGCGCGCAGGCCTTCGGACTCTACCGGGGCATCTACCACTTCTCCAGCTTCTCGGACCTCATCAACATCATCAAGGCCGTCGCCTCCAGCGCCATCGTCACCGGGGCCGCGGTGCTCTTCATCCGCCACGGCCAGGAGTTCCCACGCTCGGTGCTGGTCATCCATCCGGTCATCACCTTCCTCCTCATCGGCGGCATCCGATTCGCCATCCGGCTGACCAAGAACCTTGCCTTCCTGCCCCGCAGCTATGCCGCCGACTCCAGGCGCACCCTGCTCATCGGAGCCGGGGCCCTCGGCGAGAGCATCGCCCGTCAGATGCTCAACTCGCCGCTGGCCCGGCACCACATCATCGGCTTCATCGACGAGGACAAGGATAAGTGGGGCATGAGCATCCACGCCTGCCCGGTCCTGGGAGGGCTGGAGTCGCTCAACGATGTTCTCGACAGCCATGCGGTGGAGGAAATCATCGTCACGACCGAGGAAAGGCGGGGGGAGATCGTCCGCTCCATCGCGGAATCCATCCGCGACCGTCAGACCAAGCCCGAAATGAAGATTGCTCCGAGCCTCACCGAGATGCTGGCGTCTCCAGGCGCCAGCCTGCCCCTGCGCACGGTCATGCCCGTCGATTTGCTCAACCGCAAGTCGATCCGCCTGGATTCGGAACGTATCGGAACCGCGCTAACCGGGAAGTGCGTGCTCATCACGGGCGCGGGCGGGACCATCGGATCGGAGCTGAGCCGCCAGTGCCTGCTCTACCGCCCGGCCCGCCTCGTCCTCCTCGACAACCACGCGACCTCGCTGTTCTATATCGAAGCATGCGCCAGGAAATGCGCCCGCGGGACGGAGATTACGGCACACTTAGGCGACATCCGCGACCGGGACTTGGTTGAGAGCCTATTCTCGCTTTACCAGCCTCAAGTCATCCTGCATGCCGCGGCCCACAAGCATGTGTCCCAACTCGAGAGCAACGTCCAGGAAGCGGTCTCCAACAACCTGTTGGGCACATGCCGCGTCGCCGAAGCGGCGGCACGCCACCGCGCCGAGAGCTTCCTGCTGATCTCCACGGACAAGGCGGTCCGACCCGCCGGGGTCATGGGAGCCAGCAAGCGCGCCGCTGAGTTGGCGGTGCTTCATTTCTCTCAGGCCGGGGATGCCCGGTTCGCCGCGGTGCGTTTCGGCAACGTGCTCGGCAGTTCCGGCTCCGTCTTGGAGTTGTTCCGGGAGCAGATCAGCCGGGGTGGGCCTCTCATCGTGACGCATCCGGACGCCACCCGCTACTTCATGACCGTGGAGGAAGCCGTCCAACTCGTGCTCCAGGCCCTGTCTCTCGGCCGAAACGGAGACATCTTCGTCCTGAGGATGGGGATGCCGGTCAAGATCCTCGACATGGCGAAGAACCTCGCGCTCCTCTCAGGACTGACGCCCGGGAAGGACATACAGATCGAGTTCATCGGCCTGCGGCCCGGAGAAAAGCTCTCCGAGGAGCTTGTCGAGGACCCGGCCGGTCACGAGGATTCGGGCCATCCAGACATCATGGTCCTGCGCAATGAGAACAAGCCCCCGGAGGGTTTCCAGTCCCGGCTTTCAGCGGCCGAGCTCGCCTGCCGCCAGGCAGACCCTTTAGCCGCCAAGGCGCTGCTGCACGAGATGGTCCCGACCTTCCAGCCGAACCCATACTGATTGGGGAGCATGAAGCGCCGATTGCTTGAGGTCCTGGCCTGGGCTCCCCGCCGCAGCGCCCTGACGAGGACACCCAAGTCGACCTCGGGATGGATGCGTGGGAAGGCGTCGACGAGGGTCCGCAGCCGGACTGGGCCGCGGCGTAGGAGGCGAGCCCCGGCGGCGTTGCCGCCGGTCGCACCGGCGGTCTCCCACGAGGCGGGCGAAGCTCCCTGGATGGGCCGCGCCCAGGCGTTGCGGCGGTCTCGGCACCGCCCAGGCATGCGGCCCGACGGCCGAACTCGGCGTTCCCAGGCCACCAAGGCATGCGCGGAGGAGTAAAGCGTGCTAAAATCTCCTACAGAGTCAGACCGAGCACGAGCGCTACCTCACCGAGGAGCTGGTGAAAAGGCCGGTCGTGGTCATGAACTACCCCAAGGCCATCAAGGCCTTCTACATGCGCATGAACGACGACGGCCGCACCGTGGCCGCCATGGACGTACTGGTGCCCTGCATCGGAGAGATCATCGGCGGCTCCCAGCGCGAGGAGAGGCTCGACGCGCTCGACCGCAGGCTTTCGGAGATGAAGCTCGACAAGAGCGCCTACGGCTGGTACCGGGACCTGCGGCGCTACGGCACCGTGCCGCACGCGGGCTTTGGGCTGGGCCTCGAGCGCACCATCCAGTACGTGACCGACATGGCCAACATCCGCGACGTAATCCCCTTCCCCAGGACCCCAGGCAATGCCGCATTCTAAAGGAGCTCAAATGCGGACAGGCCAAATCCAGGCCTTCCTCCGTCGAGAGACTCCCTGCCCCTTTTTGGACGGCGCCCGAATGCGGAACCACAGTGCTATACTTTCTCTCATGTTGGGCAAGCCAAATAGCAGCTCAGCCAGCCAATTGTGTCAACCATTCGTAAGCGTTCAGGGGGGGAGCGGGGACAATCTTATGCGGCCTTGGACGCCGTCATCGGCAGCAAGGATTGCGGGCGCTCGCCGTACAGCGATAAGTCTGGAGGTGCGATGGCTACAGGAGCGTCCAAAGCGTCCAGGAGTACCCCAGGTGCCAGATGTGGCCGGTTGTTGCCTGCGATGCTTCTCATATGGTGGTTCGCTGGCTGTACCCACTCGCCCTTCAAACGAATCCAGGAGACTCTGGCCAAGAATGGCGTAGTGCTTTTTCAAGTGTCCGAAGAGGCGGAGAAGTTCGGACGCTATCGGACCAAGAACCGCGCCACGCCCATGGATCTCAAGTCCCTGAGGCTGGATTTTCGTTCCGCCGACGACCGCAAGGCCAATATCAAAACGAACTTCAATGTCTATATCCCGGTTCCGGTAGCGGTCGGCTTCCTCCCGGAAGGGAAGTGGACGCTGACGCGTTGGGAAGTGGCGGGTGCCCGCTGGACCGGGAGTTCGGGCTGGCTGAAGCTTTCCGATAATGAGCGCAGGGAGATCGGCCTCGCAGAACCCCTCGTGGTCCGGGCGGGGAGGGTAGCTTGCCTCGGACGGTTGGGAGTTCAGCTAAAGGGTAAGGGCTTTCTGAGCTCACTCTTCACATCACCCGATATCGTCGGCAATATTACGCTGACGTTCGATGGAGCCGGCGGAGCCTGCGCGGATCAGGCCACATCCCTCGCTCAATACATCCGAGAAGGCAAGAGGGTACCCATCTACCTGGGCGGCGGACGAGAGTGGCCAGAGGCTTTTATCGAGGCGATCAGCGGCGGGCAGCTCTCGCGGGAGCCGGAAGATGCGGAGGCTGCGCCGAGGTCGGAGGGCGAATCTTCCGACAGTAGGAGCCGGAACTGTCCGCGTTGTTCCCTCTCGAAGAGGACCGCTGGTGGAAGTACCGTTGCCGCGAAACCGGCCCTGACAAATCGTTCCAATTGGAGATCACCCAGCGCGTCGGCAAGCTCAAGAGGTCCGACGGACGAATCGCGGCAAAGCTGAAGGTCGAGGTTTCCAACAGCGTTTCCTGGCGGAGGCGGACCGAGGTGCTTCCACAGGTCATCGAGGTCAAGGACAGCGGCATCTACGGTGACGGGCTTCTGCTGCTCAAGCCGCCTCCGGATCAGGACGCCCGCTGGAGCACGGAGCACGGCCGCTTCACTCAGAAATACTATCCCGTCCCGGCCCGGAGCCGTCTTCCTGAGGCGGTCCAGGGAAAGGCGAGGACGGCCGTCGGGGTTTCCTACGAGCCGATGATGTCCTACGCCCCGGCGGGCTTCGGCTCAGCCCGGCTACAGACCGAGGGCTCGGCCGTGAGGGCGATGTTGTTCGTTCCCGGCATCGGCCTGGTGAAGTCCGTGGTGGTGATCAAGCCTGAGAAGCCGGGAAAGCCCGAGGTCCGGCTGAACTGCCAGTTGCAGGAGTGGGGTCCCTGACCGGTGAAGCCGTGGCGGCATTAGCGATAAGTCGGGAAGACGCCCCTTGAACCGCCCGTTCAAACGCCCGGTTCGAAGGCCCCAAACGCCATCTCCCCGAAAACCCGCCTGAATCGGCCAAAACAGCCGACTCAGTTTCCGCAAATAGGCTAAAATGCCAGAACTGGCCGCCCGTTTCGGCCCGGGCATGTTCGGTTCTGTCGAACGGAACTCGTGGTATAATAGGCGAAGCAAATCTGCTGACGGGGGGTCTGCAATGAAATTAGCGAAAGTCCTTTTGGTCGTCGTCTGTGCCGTGGCCGTCGCTTGTGTCGGCCAGCTCTTTGCCGACCAAAATGCATCAGGCTCCATCGAAGACCAACAAGTCGCGGCCAAGGCCAAGACCATCGTGACCCAGGCCAAGGAGATGGCTAAAACGCAGGCCGAGGACTCGAAGCAATCCGGCCAACCAAAGGCAGAGAACGCCGATCCGGATCGCAAGCTCGCCGCGATGGCCGAACTGCTCAAAGGCGCCTCGGCTGAAGCGAAGCTCGAGTTCCTGGAAAGCCTGACGTTGGTGGATGGCAAAGTGGCTTCCGTCAAGATTGATCTCCTGAAACGAGAGCTGGGAGAGGCCCGGGTGCGGGAAATCCTGGTTGCACTCAATCCGCATCCACAACCCGCATACAAGATCACTCCGCCCCTTCACGTCTTGGCATTGTGTGGTGACACTGGGGGAGGTTATTGTGACGATTCCGCTTGCCGCAATCGTCCTTCTGGAAGCGGCAAGGGATGCCTTCCTGAGAAAGGACATCTGTGCTTTGATTCCTGCAATTGACGCGCCCTGCGGCGGCGCGAGCGCGTCCTAGCCCTTATCTCGGGCCGAGGAAGTACTCAGATGCTGGCCGGCGAAACGCCTGCTTCTCTGCCCTTTCGTTGATGGCTTTCGCATGCGGTTGCGCAAGCATGGAGACACAGGCAAGGAGTAAAGCAGCGCGCATTGTCACGATCTCCAGGAACGATCATCTCGGCTATGACGAGAACATCCGCCAGCAGCGCGTCTGGGGAGAGAAGTTCAGCGACGAAGAGCTCTCGGCTTCAAATCTCCAAAACTACTCCACAGCAACGCTCAAGGTCCTCTTTCAGGGCCTGGGCAATGTGACGTTCTATACACGCGGGGCACCGCCCCACCTTGACAGGCAGGAGCGCGTCTTCGAAGAGTTGGCCGCAAGGGGCGCTACGACGGCAGATGATGCCATGGATTTGTTTCAGGGGTATCTGGCAGCGCGGCTCCTCGATCGCGCCAGGAGGCTCAAGGACCGATTCCCGGACGCAAAGCTCTGGAAGCTTCCCGTGGTCGTCGAGGACAAGGATTTGCCGGAAGAAGTATTCAGAGTCTACGACATCTCGAACGATTCAACGACGGCCACCGTCAAGCACCTGCCAATTCGGGGCGGCCCCTGGATCGTAGTCTCGACATGGTATAGCTGCCCAGTGGCGGCCAGGACGCTGGAATACATCGAGGCGGACAAGGCCATGCGGCAGATCATGCAAAAACATGGAATCATCCTCACGGGAAGATTCGAGCCCGGCGGGGTCGTGCGCCGAAACGCCAAGGTGAAGTTCGCACGAACTTACGTAGCCTATACCGAGCAGGATTGGCCTGGGATCGAGTTTGGCGCATCGCCGACCTTCCATTTTCTCAAGGACGGGAAGATACTGCATCGCTTCTGGGGAGCAGACACGAAGGAAGGGTTCTTCCAGGACTTCAAGCGAGGCCTTGAAGCGATAGGAGTGACCGAGTTGTGAGAGCCGCGCTCTTGATGGCGGCGGTGATGGCTTGTTGGCCGGCTGCGGCGTCCGACCAATCTTTGGTGAAGCCAGCCGCAAGCGCTCCGCAGAATGCGGCGGAGGTCAAGACGCCCTCATCTGAAAACGCGGATCTGCTCTCGCGCGTTTTGCAAGGGTGCCCAGTGGAGAATCGCCGCGTTTTCCTGGGAAGCATCAGGTTCATCGGGGACAAGATCGCGGACATGGAATATCGGTCCATTGCGGACTGTCTGGGAACGATAGCATTGGGTGCTCTGGGGACGAAGCTCTCCCGGGCCGGAAAAGTGGCGGCGACGGAACTTGGCGGCAAGCGTCCCCTCCCGCTGGAAAATCTGTTTGCCGGCTGTCCGGCATCCGCGCGCAACGGGTTCTACGACAGCCTTCAATTCATCGACGGACGCCTGGCCGGCATGTTCGTCGGCAAGGTCAAGAAATGCGGAGAACGCGACATGCCGCGGTTTCTGTCCTTATTCGGGGCCCATGGGATGGAAGCCGCTGAATGGAAGAAGGACTGCTACTGCAATCAGCCGGGAGGTTGCGTTCCGAGAGCCGGGCATGTTTGCAACCCAGACAACTGCCATCCTGAAACTTCGCGTCGACCTTCCGCTCCCTCGCCAGACCAGTGAAACTCCGCCGGCACGAGGCCGGCGGCATCTTAGAGGTTTAACGGAAGCTGTTTGGGTCCCTCCGCATGGGACCGCTGGTAACGAATGTATCGCTTGATTACTTCGGCTGTCACCGCGTCGCCCGTGGCGCGAACGAAATATCCGCTGCTCCATAGCGCGCCGCCCCACACCACCTCCCGCATGTCGGGCATCTCTTTCATCAGCCGGTTCCACGACACGCTCTTCAGTATTTTCACCAGTTCCGCCGGGCTGAACCGGGGCGGCGCGTTCACGAAAAGGTGCACGTGGTCCGGCTGCACCTCCTGCTCCACGATTGCGAAGCCGTATCGCTCCGCTATGCCCGCGAATATCCGCTTCAGTCGGCGCGCCACGGGATCGGTCAAGATCATCCGTCGCCATTTCGGGACCCAAACAAGGTGGTACTTCAGTTCGTATACGGCGTGGCTCGTCCGTCCGTATTCCATGCCTCATACGCTACAATTTTCCCCTCGTATCTTTCGCAACGGCGTCTCCTCCGCACCCGCAAGGGGTGCGGTATCCGACAGAGGTAAAGGGAAATGAATATTGAGGCTCCGCTCCACCTCCTCGCGCTCGAGGACGCGCTCAAGCTCGCGGGAATCTCCCCGTCCGACACGCTGGAGGAGCGCCTCAAGAAGGCCGGCGTCCAGCATTTCGACGAGCCGATCCACGAACAACCCAAGGACTGGCTGGCCAAGAACTTCCCGCCCGACGGCGGGGCCTACCCCGTCAACGTCGCCCGGCTCATGCGTAACCTCCTTTGGCAGACCAAGGAGCGCGTCGCCGCCGGCGGCAATACATAATCATAAAACACAGCTCGGCGGATTGCCGCGGACGGGCGGCGCGAGGTGTTCGCGCGCATTTCTCCGACGGAGAATGGGAGGCCTATCGCGTAGCCGCGATGTCCGAGGCAGGGTGCCGCGCTTTGTTTTATGCCAGCGAGAACGAATACGGAAGCGTCATGCAATGCCCCGCTCAGCCTGGGAGGGCGCCGGGCAACCGTGCCCGCGTTCCGTCGGAGATCGCATCACGCCGTCGCGACGCCAAGTGTTATATTGGCGTGACGGTTGGGGCTCCGTGAAAATCGGTGCTAAAGAGCGAGCGGGCCGTCCAAGTCAACATCGCCATCATGAGGGCCTTTGTCCGGTTGAGGGAGGTGTTGGCGACGCGCAAGGCGTTGGCCAAGAGACTCGACGCAATCGAGGAACGGCTCGTCGGCCATGAAGGCGAATTGGAAGGGCATGCGGAGCAGATCAAGGAGGTCTTCGATGCCATCCGCCGGCTCATGGCCCCGCCGAAGAAACGGAAGTTGAGGATCGGATTCATCCCGTGAAGCCCGGCTCGTGGTAACATATCCGCGTCTTTCCCCCGCGGTGACGAATTCCGGCTGGCGGGCAGTAAGGGTTGGTGAAGGGGGTGGCATCCATGCAAGCAGAGACTCTAGAGGCTTTCCGGCGGATGGACTACTCGCTGGAGAGCAGGCGGCTCCTGGTCCACGCGATCCATGAAAGCCGGAGATACGCCTGGCGGACGGGAAAGGGAGGCATGAGGTTCTCGGACGGGAGGAGCGAGGCCCTGGCGTCCGGCGTGTCTCCAGCGGACGTCGTTCAGGAGGCGATGGCGCTGACGATGGACGGGAGCCGTCCTTGGAACAAGGAGAAGTACCCGGACATCTGCCTGCACCTCCGATGGGTGATCCGGAGCCTCATCTCGAACCTGGCGACCTCGGCGGACAACAGGCAACTCCGGCAGGTCCCGGAGGAGTGGAGCGCGGCAGAGGCCCAGGAGCCGGCCGAGGCTGAGATACTGCGGTCCGCCGCGGGCCCAGAGGCCGAGGAGTTGAGCGGTCGCGTGCTCGATGCGGTCAAGGACGACCCGGTCCTTGTGAGGGTGCTCGGCCATCTGAAGGAAGGGCGCAAGCCCAGGCATGTGGCCGAGCTCATGGGGTTGGCCGAGAAGGACGTCTATCGATTGACGCAGAAGCTGCGCAGGCGCCTGGCCGGCGTCTTGGCCGCGGGCGTCTAGGGGGATTCATGGGAACTGAGCGCTTCAAGGACAAGGAAGACTTCCTGAAGGGGGTGGCGGATTTCATGGCTCACGGGGACAAGCTCACGACGGAAAAGGAGCGATTGGACGACGAGATCCGGGCCGCGGGGATGGACCCGCAGGCCCATGAGGCGCGGTTCCGCGCCTTTGTCGAGAAGGGCATCCAGGGCGTCCAACGGCGGCCGGAGCCGGATGCCGCCGCGCGCGAGCGCGGGGTCGGGTTCGGCGCCTGGTGGGAAGCCTGGATGACCGCGGCGGCCGGCCGCAAGGGCTGGGTCACGGCCGCGGCCATGGCCGCGCTCGTCCTCGGAGTGTGGGTCTTCAAGGGGGACAACGCAGCGATGGCGGCAGAGGTCCTGGCCCAGGGAGCCAGGAGCCTGGCGAACCTGAGCGCCATCCATCTCAAGGCCCGGATGCGCACCCTGCCTCGGGACAACTTCGAGATGATCGGGCTGGACTACGGTTTCGTCGAGGTGGACATGTGGAAGCGCTACGGCTCGACTCCTCAGTGGCGGGTCGAGAAGCCGGGGCGGGTGGTCGTCATGGACGGCAAAGCCGCGACGCTGTGGATCAAGCCCGACAAGGCGGCCCGAGGCGGCCCTGATACGGGCTTCGTCCAATGGCTCAAGCCGCTGCTCGACGTCCAGCAGGTGCTCCAGCACGAGCAACGACTGGCCAAGACGCAGGGTTCCAGGCTGTCCATGCGGCGGACGGGGTCTGCCGGGCCGGGGGCGGCCGTCCAAGAGACGCTCGTCGTCACGGTCGAGGCCAAGGCCCAGGGCGACTACGCCAACGACTGGCTCAAGAACAAGTCGATATCCGACTCGGACAACCGCCGCGTGTATCGCTTCGACGGCCGGACGCAGCGCCTCAAGGGCCTGGAGATCTATGTCCGCGACGGCGCTCGGGAGGTCCTGGTTTTCGAGATCACGGACATCGAGTACGATCCTGCCATCGCGGACGGCTTGTTCTCCCTGGCTCTCCCGAAAGGAGTCATCTGGATGGGCGAGCCCAAGGAGCTTGCCGACAACGACAAGTATGCCCGGATGGGGCCGGTTGAGACGGCGCGGGCGTTCTTCGAGGCTTGCGCCGGCATGGACTGGGACGAGGTCGGCAAGTTCACCGGCAGCGCTGCGGACCCGCGCTTCAGACGCATCTATGGAGGCCTCGCGGTGGTCCAGGTCGGCGAGGCCTTCAAGTCCGGGAGGTATCCGGGGTGGTTCGTGCCTTACGAGGTGCGGCTGAAGTCCGGGGAAGTGAAGAAGTGGAACATCGCCGTCCGCAACGACAATCCGGCGAAACGCTTCGTGGTCGACGGCGGGATCTAAAGGGCCGGCGAAGCGTCATCCCGGCGAGCAGTGCGCGCCCCCTGGGCTTCGAGCCCAGGGGGCGTACGTTCTTGCGGTCGGTCGGGAATTTTTTTAAGGCTCGTTCGTATATAGGATGTGCCCCTGTCCTATCTGGCAAGGCCTCTCTTCGCGCTGACGGTCCTCTACATCCTAGCCTTGGCGGTGCTGCATCACGCCGGGTACTTCAAGGTCGAGGTCCCGGAGGACATGGGGAGCCTGAGGTTCCGCTACAGCGTGGCGGTCGAGGGAACGGTGGCGTCGCCTTTGACCGAGAACCGGCTGGGCGAGAGGGTCTATGTGGAGGCCCAGCGCGCCGGCGGCCTGCCTTTCCGGCAGAAGGTGCTCGCCTACCTTCCCAAGGCCGGGCCGCTCAACAAGTCCTTGCGGCCGGGCCAGGCGGTGAGGCTCGACGGCAGGCTCAGGTTCCCGCGCCGCCCCCGCAATCCCGGCGAGTTCGACGAGAGGGGCTTCCTCGGCGACCGGGGCGTGGGTTGGATCATGAAGGCGCGGGCGGTCGCCGTGGTGCGCGGCCGGGTCTCTTGGGGGTGGAGACTGCGTTCGTGGGCCGAGGCGGCGCGGCGCTGGGTGCAGGGCCGGTTCGAGCGTAGCCTGGGTCCCGAGGAGGCCAAGGTGATGACGGGGCTGTGCCTGGGCTTCAAGGGCCCGTTGAGCCGGGAGACCAACCGGGCCATCCAGGACGCGGGCGTCATGCACCTGCTGGTGCCGTCCGGCGCCAAGGTGGCGTTCGTCCTGCTGGCCGCCGAGTGCCTCGGCCGAAGGCTCTTCCCTCCGGCTGCGCGGTTCCTCGCGGTCGGCGCCGTTGGGGGCTTCTACACGCTGATGGTCGGCGCGGACGCTCCCTACGCCCGCGCCTTCCTGGCGTGGGCCGCCTACCGGGCCGCGTCGCTCCTCGGGAGGGAACCGGGGACTTTCCAGGCCATGACCTTGTCGGCTCTGGCCATCCTCATGCTGCGGCCCAGGGACCTCTTCGGCGCCGGGTTCCAGATGACGTACCTCGCTGTCTCGGGCCTGGTCGTGGCCATGCCCCGAGTGAACGACGCGCTTCCCAGGCGTTGGCCGGGCTGGGTCCGGAGGTCGGCTCAGGTCTTGGCCGTGAGCGTCATCGTCCAGGCCATGCTGTGGCCGACCTTTGCCGCGTATTTCGGCCGCGGCGCGGTCGTAGGGGCTCTCGCCAACATGGTGCTGGTGCCTGCCTCGGGCCTGATGATGGGGATGGGCTTCATCTTCGCCTGGACCGCGGTCGAGCCCGGCGAGCCGTTCGCTTGGTTGGTCGCGGCGATGGTGCGTCTGTTTCTTAAGATGTGCTTCTGGTTCTCCTCCCTTCCCTTCGCCGCCGTGGACCTTGCGCCCATGTCCGGCGCGGGGGTCGCGGTCTACTATCTGCTCGTCTTAGGGATGCTCGTGATGCCGAAATGGAAGGTCTCGGCCGGGCTGATGGTGTGCGGCTGTCTTCTCTGGACCGGGACAGGCCTGGCCCTCCGGGCCAGGCCTGTCATGAATGTCACCTTCCTCCGCCTTCCCAAGGGCCGGGCCGCGCTCGTGAGCTTCCCGGAGGGGAGGTGGTGGCTCGTGGACGCGGGCGGGCCTGCGGGGACGGTCCTGCGGGCCTTGCAGGCCCGCGGCGTGAGGAGCGTGGACAAGGTCGTGATCACGGGGATGGATGACGGGAAGTGGCGGGGATTGGGCCGAGTCCTTGCGAACCAGCGCTGCTGTTCAACCAGCCCGGATGAGCGCCGCGCGGGAGAGTGGCGCAGGGCGGACAGAAAGGCGTCCTCAAGCAGCTCGATCGCCTTTCGGACGTCGACGCGGCCGAGTTCGTCGGCGCGGATGCGTCTTGCGGCCCATCGCCGGAGCGCGTCGAGGCTTCTGCCGTCCATGCCGTCAGACATTCTACCAATTTCAAGCCGGACGAAAACGAAAGGGCCGGTCAGAGGGCGAAGTCGGGTGCGCCGCTTGGCGGAGCCGGGCCTGAAGCCGGAGACCTGCTCCGACGAGCCCGGCGCGGCCACGCGCCAGCCGACCACCAGGACGCGGGCGGAGCGCGGCGCAAGACTCAGCTCCAGGGCGCCCCGCCGCTCGACCACGCGCTCCCCGCTCCCGGCGTCCAGCCAGACCGCGGGCCTGCCCGCGCCCGGCAGCTCCGCCCACGGGAGCTCGATGGCGCGCTTCTGCGCCTCCCGGGATTCAGGATGGGCGCAGGGGCGTCGAATTTCGGGGTCGGCCCGCCGAGCAGGGCCTTGATCTGCCAAGTCGCCCTGGACCAGGGTGATCCTCCCGCGGGTCCCCTCATCGAGAGCGGCCAGCTTGCGCCTGCACAGCTCCAGCATGTCCGGGCTCGCATCCAAGCCCACCACCTCGGCTCCCGCCAGGGCCATGGGAAGGAGCAAGCGGCCCGTGCCCGAGCCGAGTTCCAGCACCGGGGAACCGTACTCGCGCGCCGCGTCGACGAAGAAGGGGACGTCGGAGACATCGGCCCGGATGGCGTCTCAGCCTGCTGTTTCGGCGAAATCGGGCGATCCGGCCCTTTGGCGGACGGACGAGGGGCCGGGCCTTCGCTTTTGCAGGGAACAAAAACAGGGTCCGCGTCGTATATGGTATGAGTGCCACCCGGGATCTCACGGCCGTCCCCTGCCCAGGCCTACCGGCCGCGCGACGCCGCGGCAAGTCCTCTCTACCGCATCGCGGTTGACCACCTGGAGACCATGTTGGTCCGGGACGCAGGCGCCGAGCCCCGTCCACCCGGTTTCGCTGAGATCCACCGCTTCGGGGTGGTGCGCTTCCGGTGCGGGGAATGCGGGGAGAGCGTCTTCGTCCCCTGGAGCTGCGGTTTCGGCTGCTTGCCTCAACCATTTCCTCACGTTCGACTGCGAACGCTTCGGTCACAAGAGGCGCCTGGCGTGCCCGAGCTGCGATGCGAAACGTGCTGTCGTCGAGAGCTCGGCAGCCATGGAGGGGCTGCTCCCGTGCGTCCCCTATCGGCAGTGGGTCCTGGTCCTGCCAAAGCGCTTACGGTGGTTTGTCCACCGCAACCCCGCCTTGGCCGGCGAAGTCAGCCGGCTCCTGGCCTCTGAGATCACCCGCTTCTACCGGGAACGGACGCTCCAGGGCAGGGGCGGCCATCCGATCGAGGCGTCGACGGCCCCGGCGCAGGTCCTGGTCGTTCAGCGGTTTGGGGGGAAGGCGAATTTGCACGTGCACTTCCACGCGGTTGTCTCCGACGGGGTCTTCGCTTTGCGGGAGGGCCTCGGCGTGACCGGGAAGCTCCAGTTCATCCCGGCGCCTGAACCATCCCCTACCGAGATAGCGGATCTCTGCGAGCGCCTGCGCCGGAGCATCCTGCGACCGAAGCGCCGCACACAGCGGCGCGAGGAAGTGGTTGCGGCCAGCAGCCGCAACCGCGACGCGTGGTCCGGCTCGGCGCTGTCCCCGGAGAATCCGTCCGGGAGATGCTCTCACGATTGCATGGAGGGTTCTCTCTTGACGCAAGCGTGTGCGTGGCGGCGGACGACCGGCCGGCCTTAGAACGTCTGATCCGCTACTGCCTGCGGCCGGCGATCTCCCTCAAGCGCCTGACCTACCTGCCCGAGGCAGGTCTGGTACCGCCCCTCCAAGACCCGTCCGGGCGAGCCTGCGGTCATCGAGTTGGACGCGGTCGAGTTCCTAAGGCGCTTCTCCCGGATCATCGCGCCGCCGCGTCTCCACTTGATACGCTACGCTGGGGCGCTCGGGCCCAGGCACGCCTTGAGGCCTTGGGTGACCCATGCGGCCAGGACTGCCGTCCCGTATCAGGACCTCCTGGCCGGCCAGGGTCCGTTGCCCGCGGCGATTGCAGCCGTCTCGGACATGCTCCGCAAGGCCCTGAGCGCGGCAGCCCGGAACTGGGCCGCCGCCATGCGCAAGGTATTCGAGATCGACCCCGTCCTGTGCCCTGCCTGCGGCGCCGAGATGAAGCCCGTGGCGGTCATCACCCAGGACTGCGAGTTGGAAAGACTGCTCCGCCACCAGCGTTTCCCAACGGAGTTCCCCAAAACGGCGCCTGCCCGCTCTCCGCCGCAGCGCCCTGACGAAGAAACCCAAGTCGACGCCAGGATGGATGTATGGGACGGGATCGATGAGGGCCCGCAGGTGGACTGGGCCGCGGCCTGATCCTCCACGCCCCCGCTTTGCCCGCAACGCTCAGCCTGCGTCCAGGGTTCCCCAGTCTCCGCCGATCTGGACCGCGGCAGGGCCTCTGGGCCGCCTTCTCGACGCCTCAGGCATTCTCGCCATCCCTGTCCCGGCGCCGGAAGCACTTGTCGCTTGACCCAGTCGGCCTCCACAGACTCCGAACTTGCTACAATTTCCTACACAGTCAAGGGACAGAGGAGCTCATGGTGCACCCGATCAGAGACTCCCGCGCTGCCCAGGGCTATACCCGGATCGGACGCGTATCGCAAGACGAGTTCAAGGCATTGCGACTACTCGAACCCAGGAGCCTCCTGGGCCATGCCAGGCTGTTGCCAGGCCACTACGGGAACCTGTCATTGCGGGCAAAGCCGGAAGAGAACGCAGAAAGGCCATAACCGATGACCAGTCACCCCGAATCTCAAATCGTCAACAACCTCGACCCAAGCGCCATTGTTCGCCTGGTCGGGGAATACCGCTTCGGACGCTACTGCGAGGATCCCGACCTTCCCCTTGCGGCATCCCGGCAGTTGATGGCGGAAGAACTGAAAGCCTCTCTCAAAGACCCAGCCGCCCGGTGCATTCAAGCCCTTGCCCAGACCGGCGAGCTCCGCGGCGTGCTTTTCTTCCGGTATTCCAAGTGGGATTCGGACCACTTCGGCTTCAAAGTGGCCGTCATCTCCTCCATCATCATAGACGAAAGACAAGGCTATCAGGAAGGAGCCCGAGCCGCAGGATCCTTGCTGGGTTGTTTCGACGGCTGGTGCAAGGAGAACTCCATCCGCTGCGTTTTCGCGAAGATCCCGGCGCTCGACCTCCCGGTCCTGCATAGCCTTGAAAACAGCGGCTTCCAGTACATCGAGAGCTGGATCTGGAACAAGGTCGACCTGCGCAAGATCGCTCTTGACACCGCCCCCTTGGCGGCCGTTCAACCAGCGCCTCTGCGCCGGGCGATCCCATCCGATCAGCCCTTCATGCTCGATTTCGTCCCAGGAGCGTTCGCCTCCCACAGGTTCCACGCCGACCCTCGCATACCGGAGGACAAGAAGGATTCCCTCTACAGGAAATGGATCGAAACCGCCTTTGCCGAGGGGATACAGAATATTGTCGTCATGGAGCAGGATTCCCTGCCCGTGGCCTTCATGATCACCCCTATCACTGACCTGACCAGGACTTTCGGTCTCAAGTTCACCACATTGAGGATGGCCCTTCTTGATCCCGCACAGCGAGGCAAGGGACTTGGCGAGAAATTCTTCATCTCCTTGTTCCGCCACCACAAGAAGGAGGGAGTGGACATCGTCGACTCAGGACTCACCCTGCGAAACCTGCCCTCACTGAACCTGCACAACAAACTCAGGTTCAAGGTGGTTTCGACCATCGTCAACTTCCACCGCTGGTACTGACCGGACCGCCTTCCCCCAAGAGCGGATATTGGTATAATCGACGGATGGTGCGCCGTGAAGCTGAGTTGACCCAGCGGGTGAGAGTCCCGTCCAGACAAGCGTCGGAGCATCTGGAAGCAGGCCCCAGTGCGCGGAGAGGAAACTCTCCCCACCGAGCGGGGCGTCAAAAGCCTCCTGAAAGAGCG
>JACQWX010000030.1 GCA_016209035.1 Elusimicrobiota bacterium
GCCGCGATGTCCGACTCGCGCAAGTCGCGGCCCTGGATGCGGCGGACGCTTTCCATGCGTCCACAAGACTACCAAAGAGGAACAACGCGAGTCCAGCGGAAAATAATGGCGGCGGCTCACGGCTCCCCCTGAACGCTTACGGGAAGTCTATGATAAAGCCAGGGATGCCTGGAGAGCCACCAAGACGGAGGGCGGAGGGACGACCGAGCCGGAGCAGGAGGAGGAAGACGACCCCGAGACTTCCGATTCCGAGGCGCCGGGGCAAGAGAAGCCCGCCGCCGAATCCCCCAAGACGCAAGCCAAGGCGCTCGGCACGAGCGCGGCGCAGAGCCTTGGAAAGGGAGACAAGGCCGCTGCCTGCGGCGACGCGAGCGAGGCGCTGAGGCTCAACCCCAACGATCGCCTGCTCCTCAAGCTCAAGGCCGAAGCCCTCAACCGGCTCAAGGACTACAAGGGAGCGCTCGCGACCGCGGAGAAGCTCCTGGCCCTCGACCCAACGGACGCGGTCGCGCATGTCCTCAAGGCCCAGGCCTTGAAGGGGCTCGGCGACAAGGAGGGCATGCTCGCGAGCCTCAGGATGGCCGCGTCTCTCGACCCTGCCTTCCAGGAGATGCTGGATGCCGCTTTGGCTGACGCGGACGATTCCGGCCTCTTCTCACTGTCGCCCGAAGACAAGAAGCGCGCGAGGAAGGCTCCGGCCGGCTTGACCAAGACCCAGCGGCTCGCCGTCGCCGGGGGGCTCGCGCTCGCCGCGTTCATCGTCTTTGTGGGCGGGGTGCTCTATGTGGCGCGGTCGCGGTCCGCTGCGGCCCCCATCCCGCCGGCAGGACTCAGCGCCTCCTCGGCGGAGACGATCCCTCAGGTCGCGCGAGCCGCCCCCGGCCCGGAGGCGACGGTCGTCAGTCCCAGGTACGAGGTCCGCCGCAAGATCGGCCAAGGCGGCATGGGCGAGGTGTTCGGCGGGTTCGACCGGGAGCTCAAGCGCGGCGTGGCGATCAAGAGGCTCAGGCCCGAGTTGCGGGAGAACAAGGCGGAGTTAGAGAGGTTCCTGGCGGAGGCCAGGACCGTCGCCGCGCTCAGCTGCCCGTACATCGTCAGCATCCACGACATCGTGCAGCGCGAAGACGGCGTGTTCCTGGTCTTCGAGTATGTGACCGGCAAGCCCCTGTCCTCCATCCTTCAGGCCGCCAAGCGCCTGCCTTTCGCCCAATGCCGCGGCATCTTCGACTATGTCTGCCAGGCCATGGACTTCGCGCACAGGGCAAAGGTCCTGCACCTGGACTTGAAGCCAGGCAACATCATGGTGGACGACAATGGGTTCGTCAAGGTCATGGATTTCGGCCTGGCCAGGCACGTCAAGGATTCGCTCTCCAGGCTCACCGGACAGGCCGCGGGCGGGACCCTGGCTTACATGGCGCCGGAGCAACATCGCGGGGGCTGCTGTCCGGCCTCCGACATCTACGCCATGGGCGTCTGCCTCTACGAGATGGCGACCGGCGTCCTGCCCTTCCGGGGGCCGGACTTCCTGGCGATGAAGGAATCCTTGAGCTACGCGCCGCCGCAGGCCTTGGCGCCCGACATCCCCAAGGGCCTGGAGACGGTCTTCGCGGAGGTATTCACGCCCGATCCAAGGTCCCGGCTCACGGACAGCATGGAGTTCCTCCAGAGGCTCAAGGCGCTCTGAACTACAGATCCGGGAAGGAGGCCTCGATCTCGATGGAGCCGGTCTTCGAGACGCCGGCCTGGGAGGCGAAGCCTCTCCAACGGGCGACGGCGGCCCGCACTTCGTCGATGATGGCGAGGGCCTGCGGCCGGGCCAAGCCGGCGGCCTCGGCCAGACGAAGGATGTGCTCTCGCCCGGGGTTCAGGCCCTCTCCGGCGACCGTCATCGTATGCTCGCCGCCGGGGCCGGCGGAGTACGACAGGTCGTAGGCCGGAGAGAGCGTCCAATCGCCGCTCGCCGAGTCCATGAGGAACGCGAAGTTCTTCACATGGTCGTCCCGGTTGTGCGCCGCCACGTTGAACACCGTCCTCCGGAAAGCCCGCAGCACGTCCCGGTGGTCGCGCGTCAGGACCGAGGTCGCCTTGAGGAGGTCGGCGTAGTCGGCCGACGGGATGCGGAAATCCGCCTGGATGAGGTTGCCGAAGGTGTGGGCGTGGAACCGCCGGTTGCGGTCGCGGTCGAACCGCTTGACGCCGAAGAAGCGTCCTCCACAGGAGGTCTCGAAAAGACGCGTCGGGGGCATGTCGATGCCGGCGGCGGCCGCCATTGACGCGTAGGCGTATTCGATGGGCCCGGCGTCGGGCATGTCTTTCTTGGCCGCGAACTTGACGATCCAATGCTCGAATCCCTCGGGCAGGTCGTCCTGGCCGGAGAGCAGGCGGTCCCCGCGCACCCCGACCAGCACCTTGGGCCGCGCGCCGCCCGGCGAACCGCCCGCGGCCAGGAGCTGCGGCAGCACGTCCACGGCGGCGCCGGCCAGGATCTCTTGAGATCGGCGGGCCAGGTCGTGCAGGTCGAAGACGCCGGCGTCGATGTCCGCCCGCTCCGTCGGCGGGTGGTAGGTCAGCGCGCCCATCGTCCACGTGCCCAGCCAGGCGAGCCGATCCAGCGGACCGACCGCGGCCGGGTCCTTGCCTAGCGAGCGGAAATGCCGGTCCATGAGCAGCAGTCCCCAACCGTCGGGCAAAGAGTCGTCGAAGAGCCCCGGCAACGGCCCGAAATCACGGTCCTTATGCTCGAAGAGCCCGCCCTCGAAGGGCAGGCGGAAGGGGGAGAGATTCAAGCCGGTGGGCAGGAACTCGGGAGCGTACTCGAAATAGGCCCGGCCGCGCTCCTCGGCCAGGGTGCCGACGAAGAGCGATTCGCCGGGGCCGCGCGAGAGCTGGACCCGCAGCTTCTTCAGACACGCCCCCGCTTGCGGACCGGCAGGGCGGCGCACTGTTCAAGCTCCGCGAGAGTCCGCGCTGTCGGCGGCTGGAACAGCCCGCTGAATTCATCCAGACGGGCCAGAGCGTAGGCGGTCTTGAGGACCAACTCAAGAGAGGCCATGCCGGTGTTCTCGAAGCGCTTCAGAGAGGCCGCTGAGACGGCGGAACGCTTCGCCATCGTTTCCCGCGTCCAGCCTTTGAGCAGCCGAAGCAGGCGCAAGCGCTCAGCCAGGGCTCTGCCCGTCTCCGCGGGGCCAAGCGGCAAAGGAATTCGCGCGCTCATGCCGCATTATACCATGCACGCAGATAAAAAGCAATATGTTAGCCATTAAGCCATAGACAGGAATATAAAGGCTAATATGTTAGCCATTAAATAGTCACGACAAGAGGTAGGCCACTCCGGCTTTGGCCGCCGCGCTGTTGACCCTGGCCCTGAGCCCGGCCTCGTACTCGGAACGGACGACAGGCTCGAAAAGGATGCGGCGCCAATGCTCAAGCAGGTCGGGCCGGTGCTGGCGCAGGACAGCGCGCGCCGAGTCCCAGACCCTGGGCCTGGGATTGAGCATGTCGGTCCAGATGCGGCTCACGCCGGCCGCCGCGGCTTGGGTGAAGAGCTCCAGGAGCGCTTCAGGGGTGTCGCTGATGCCGGGCAGGAGCGGCCCGAACATGACGCGGGTCTTGAGCCCCGCTTTCCCGGCTTCCTTGAGGATTCGCCAGCGGCCCGAGACCGGCGAGGCGCCAGGCTCCCAGATCCTGGCTTGAGCCTCGTCCGGCGTGGTGATGGTCACCCCGAGCCCTACCGGGCGTCCTTGGAAGATGTCCAGGTCGCGCAAGACCAGTTCGCTCTTGGTCAGGACATCGAGGCTGAATCCAGCGTCCAACAGGAGTTGACAACAACGCCGCGTCAGCTCATGGCGGAGTTCGACGGCCTGCCAGCCGTCACATGCGCTGCAGGCGAAGACCGAGCCCGGAGCCAGCCTGCGCGCCTGCCGGGTCAGCACCTCGACCGCGTTGGTCTTGACGTCCACGAAGGCTCCCCAAGGCTCGTCATGGGGATGGAAGCGCTGCATGAACCGGGCGTAGCAGTATCCGCATCCGTTGGCGCAGCCGGTGTAGCAGTTGAACGAGTAGTCCCGGTCTCCCCAGCGGTTGAGCAGGGTCCGGCAGGCCGTCTCGCGCACCATGACGCCGTCCTGCTTGAGAGCGCCGTCCTGCCCAGGGGACGGCTTGAAGAGGTCCGACTGGGCTTCTTCCTTCATCGGAGGGACCTGACGTCAATTGTACCACACAATCCTTTTCCGGCCAGAAGCCCCTACGGAGGACTTTTGGTATACTCCTGGAGACCGCCATGAAATACGAATGCCCGAAGTGCCGGGCGACGACATGCCAATGGGACGAAAAATGCCCGCAATGCGGCGAGGACCTCCGCGCCTATTATGCCGAGGGTTTGAAGAAGGACCAGTCCGCCAAAGAGGCTGCGGCAGGATGCCCTTCCTGCGGGGCTCCCCGGCAGCCGGGACAGGAGAAATGCGGGAAATGCCATGTTGATTTCGCCGAGTGGAAGGCCGGTCAGGAGACGCGAGACGTTGCCCATTACGCCGCAGGAAGAGAAAGCCGCCAGAGACGCCCTGCGGGAAAGGCCGGGGTGCTTGACGCTGATCCTCTTGGCAGGCATCCTGTTAGATTCGCTGGGGATATTCCTCTCTTCTTTCGACGACTGACCCTCCTTCCGCTCCAGGACGGCGCTCAGCGGATGAGGCCGAACCGGCCCTTGGCGCGAAAATCAGGCAGGCCGTCCCTCTGGGCGAAGACGGTGTAGAGGTAGACGCCGGCCGGCAGGCCGGCGGGGTCGAGGACGTGCCTGAAGGCGTACTTGCCGTCCACCAGGAGCGCGGGGCCTTCGATGGTCCTGGTGCGCATGAGGGCGCCGCCCAAGCTGTAGACTCGGATCTCCACGGTCCGAGCCTGGACCTCCACGTGGAAGGTGGGGGGATTGCCGGACTTGGCCGGGTTGGGGAAGACATAGACCTCGCCCGAGTCCGGCGCGGTCGGGTAGGTCTCCTGGAACAGGCCGAAGAGGGTGAAGTGGTCGGTCTCGAACGACACCCCGGGACCCGGCTGGGCCCAGAGCGCCGCGGCAGCGAGGCCGCCATGCGTCTTTGGGCTGGTGGGGGCCCATTCCTTCTTCTCCTCGCTGTAGTAGTAGGCTTTGAGGTCCTTGACCGGCACCTTGGTGCCGTCCAGAAGTCCGTCGTTGTCCTCGTCCGGAGCGGGCAGGAACACGGTCAGGCTCTTGGAGAACGTCTTAGTCCCGTTGCCGAACTTCAGCTCGCGATAGACGCCGGCAGGCTTGAGGATGGCGTACGGGGACTTGGGTTTGGGCGCGTTCTGGGACGGCAACGAGACGATCTGGAGGCTCTCGCCCGCCGGCACGGCCCCGGCAGGGATGACGACCTTGGTGCCGTCCGCGGTCGAGACCTCGGCTGACACGGCCGGATCGACCTTCTCCTCCTTGCGGTGGGGCTGGTTGGGGTCCACCTCCGGGTTGCCGTCCTCCCGGATGTCGGGATGCGCGTCGTCGAGACCCACCCAGATCTCGGGGATGTCGATGTCCGCGAGACCGTCCTCGTCGTAAGCCACGGCCCGCAGATGGTAGGTCCCGGTGCTCGTGATGTTGTCGCTGATGTTCCAATAGACCGCGTAGGGATGCTTGGCGTCGGCTGAGGTCACGTCCTTCCATTCCGAGGAGAGGTCATACCGGTATTGGAACAGGACCTTGGTAACCGGGCAGGAGACCTCGGCCATGATGGTGACGGCGTTGCCCCAGAGAGTCTTGCCTTCCTTTGGGATCTTGATGTAGGCCGTGCACGCGCCGTCTTTGGGCGGCAAATTCACCGTGAAGTCGACCTGGGAGAAAGGGACTTCCACGTTGCCCGCGCCGTCCGTGGCCCGGGAGCGGACCCTGTAGCTGTGCTGGTCCTGAAGGCCGGAGAAGACCGAGGAGAAGGTCGCGGTGCCGCTGGCCAGGTACCAATGCTCTTCCGTCCCAGCCAGGTCGGCCAGGCCAAGCTCGACCTTGGCGATGCCGGAGTCGTCGTCCGAAGCGGTACCGAGGATGGACACGGTGGTGGTGGCGAACACCAGGCCGCCGGCGGGAGAGGTGATGACCGAGACCGGGGCGGCGGTGTCC
>JACQWX010000034.1 GCA_016209035.1 Elusimicrobiota bacterium
GTGTGGCCGTACGCGATGCCCATGCTGCCCTCGACGCCGCTGACGACCTCCGGGACGATTTCCCTGACCTCCTGGGCGATGAAGCCGATCTGCTCCTCGTTGCCGTCGCCGTCCGCGCCCAGGACGTGCAACCTTGTCACCGGGTCCGCTATCCCGATGCCGACGTAGCCGCCGTTCTCGACGATGAGATCCATGTTGCTGTCCGTCGGGACTTTATTGACGTTTCTTTGCGCGCCGCGAAGATTTGTATCGGAAGATACTGGGTACGGCGCGCATATTTCTTGTAGCTCTGAGCAGTGAGCCCTGAGCCACGACCTTATGAGGAACGTTGACGACAGCCCACGGCTCATGGCGCATAGCTCTTGGGTTGCGGGCGAAGCCCGCGCTGTGAGAACAGAGCAATGTCGGCAGTCCCATTATTTCAACTCGCCTTCAATTTCGGAAATTGTGAATTCTTTAACAAAACCTGTCCCATACTTTTCATCAATAAATTTCACCAGTTTTTCCATATCCACCCTCAGTACTTTACCTGTTTTGATATTTTTAGAATAGAATATCCATTCCCCTGTTTCGGAGTCATGGGGGGTTTGTAGGGTTATGTTCCCCGCTCCATCCATCCAATAACCTTCACCACCTGAAGAATACAAATGACTCATACCAGCATTGGCGGTAGGAGAGACGCCAGTATTAGCTATACTTAAAATATTAGAACTACTTCCACCACCAGGATTCGTCGTCCCGATGCCGACGTTGCCGGAGTTGTCTATTGACAATCTATCCGTGTTAGCAGTTCTGAATCTAAGATAGTTGCCATCGCTGCCATAAATTATTGAATTCGATCCGCCCCATTCGATCTGCTGGGTATTGTCAAGCCTTATGGTCCCGCCAGAAACATGCAGTTTTCCGCCCGGGCTCACCGTCCCGATGCCGACGTTGCCCGCCGCAAGCGCCAAGGTGTCGGTCAGGCTGCCGGCGGTGTTCTGCGTCACGAAGTTGATGCCGGTGGCGTAGACGCCGTTCTTGGCGGCGGTCACGGTGGAGACCGCGTTGTCCCACTGCAGACGCAGGGATGATGTGTTGGCGCTGTCCAAAATGCGAATCCCGGAGGCGCCGGGACTGCTGATGTCGAGGCGGAAGCCCGGCCACGGGGCTGTGGTGCCGATGCCGACGTTGCCGTCCGAGTTGATGATGAACGAGGAGACCCCGACCCTGAAGGCCGTGGATGCGTCGCCGTCGATCCACAGCGAGGTCGTGCCCGAGCTCACGTGGAGCTTGGCGCTGGGAAGCGAGGTGCCGATCCCCACCGAGTCCGAGGTCCCGGTCAGGCGTACCACGGTCCCGTCGTCCGTCCAGCCCCCGGCCGAGGCCTGGTTGACGAGGTCCGCGAAGGAGCCGCCGTTCTCCGAGACCTTGAACTTGTTGTCCTCCGTGTCGAAGTAGAGCGCCCCCTGCCCAGCCGCCGAGTTCGGGGTCGAGGAGATCCCGGCCAGGGTGACCGAGCTTCTTACGATCATGCCGGATCCCGAAACGTCAAGCCTGTGGGTCGGACCGGTCGTCCCGATGCCGAGGCTCCCGTTGACGTTGACGACGTTCGTGTTGAAGTCGCCCCATATCAGGGGGGAGGCGGTGTTGGAGTTGTCGATGTAGAGCTTGTTGGAGCCGGTCTCGCTGAAGCCCGCCAGGTAGCCGAGGAAGACGTTCCCGGCGCCCGTGGCGTTGGAGTAGCCGGCCCCGGTCCCGACGGCCGTGTTCTGCTGGCCCGTGCTGTTGGTGTAGCCTGCCTGGTAGCCGAGAAAGGAGTTGTTGTTGCCGGAGGCGACGCGGCCGGCGTCCACGCCGAGGAAGAGGTTCCCGGCGCCGCCCAGGTAGAGCGACCGGCTTCCCGATGAGCCCAGGGGGGCCCCGGTGTAGATCTCCAGGTCCTTGCCCGAGGTGATGAGGGCGGGCTGGGTGTCATCGAGAGCCGAGAGGAAGAGGAACTCGGAGGCGCTGTCCGCCCCGGCGCCGGTCGTTCCCTGGAGCATGAGTCCCGGGGCCCAGCCTCCGCCGTAGGAGGCCCAGTCGAGAAGAGCCCCGCCGCTTTTGATGGTCACGTTCCGGGTCAAGGAGGAGGTCCCGGATGTGTCGACGTGCATGTTGCCGACGACATGGAGTTTGACGTCCGGGTCATTGGTGCCGACGCCAACGTTGCCGGAGTTGGTGTTGGCGATGGACGAGCCGGTAACGTCGGCCCAGAGGTTGCCGCCCAGGGCAGCGGTGGCCTGGGTCGTGCCGTCCTGGAAGATGATCCCTTTGGAGGACTGGCCGATGCCCGTGGAGACCCGTATGTCGCCGTCGAGCACGTGCAGCCTGCTGGCCGGGTTGCTCAAGCCGATGCCGACGTCGCCGGCGCTGGTCACCCTCGCTTTCTCGCCTGAGGGGTTGGCGGGGCGAAAGACGATGTCCCCGACCTGGGTCGAGAGCTCCATGTTGTTGCGCCTGCTCGCCGTGGCGAAGTTGCTGCCCATCCCGTTGATCCACGCGATGCTGGTCGCGCTCTCGCCGAACAAGATGCCCCCGTAGCTGGTGTCGGCGGTCCACCGCCTGGAGATGTAGTTCCCGTCGCCGACGATGTCCAGGATGTCCGTGGGATTCGTGACGCCGAGACCTAACCTTCCGTCCTTGACCGCGAGGGTGGAGACTCCCACCGAGAAGGCGTTGCCCGTGACGGTCAAAGTCGAGCCCGACAGGGTGAGTTGACCCGTCATCGTGTCCCCCGCGCGTAGAACGCGCGGGTTGACCATGTCGGTGGCGGCTGAGTTGAAGATGGCGTAGGGCACTGAGTGGATCTCCTCGCGGGGGGAGAGGAGGCTCTCGTTGACCGTCACCTCGACGTAGGGGGAGATGTTCGACCAGTCGATGCCAATGTTCGGGCCGCCCAGGTCATCGTCGTAAAACTGCCGCTCGGGTGCCGGGGTGACGTCGTCGTCGCGCACGCCGATGCCGCCGTTTCGGTCGATGCCGAGGGGATACCTGAAGAGACCCGCGGTGACGGCGACCACGGTGGAGCCCGAGTTCCAGTAAACGGCGCCGCCGCCGGCGTCGGTGATGCGGAACTTGAAGGTGGCGTTGCCGGTATAGATGGCCCCTGACTGGCGCAGGGTGCCCTGGTAGAGGATGCGCTGGGGTACGGCAGCCAGCGCGGGCTGGACCGCCAAGCTCAGGGCGACGGCGGCTGAGATGATTTTGCCGATGATTCGGGTCTTCATAAGGCACCTCTCGTGTTCCCGTCGGGATTCTCGTTGACAGGATGCGGGACGGCTGTTATACTATGACCATGGTGGCACAGTTCACCGCGGTCTATGTCAGGCGCGGGAAATGGTACGTTGGTTACGTGGAAGAGGTCCCCGGCGTGAATACGCAGGGGAGGACCCTGGCAGAGGCGAGAAGGAACCTGAAAGAAGCATTGGAACTGGTCTTGCAGACCAATCGCGAACTGGCCCACAGAGCCCACGGCCGCAGCGCCATCGAGGAATCCATCTCCATCGCCGTGCAATGAAGCGCAGGGAACTTCTGCGCCATCTCCGATCTCATGGCTGCGGCATCGTGCGAGAAGGTGGTCGCCATTCCATTGTCTTAAATCCCGCCACGGGAAGGACTTCGGCGGTCCCGAGGCATGCCGAGGTCGATGATTTCCTTGCGCGAAAGATCTGCCGCGACTTGGTCGTTCCGGAACCATGGCATTGACAGAGGTCGGTATGCTTTTTGTCGGCATCTTCATCGTTCGAATAGCCCCACCAGGCTCTGGATGCGCGCGAGGAACTCGTCGGGCTTGATGGGCTTGGTCAGGTAGAGGTCCGCGCCGGAGTCCTTGAGGCCTTGGATCTGCTCCTCGCTGGTGTTGCGGACGGTCAAGAGGGCCACGGCTAGACCCTTGAAACGGGTGTCCTCGCGGATGCGGCGGCACAAGTCGATGCCGGACATGCCGGGCAGGTTCCAGTCGAGGATGGCCAGGTCGCAGCCTTGCGACTGCAGGGCCTGCCAGCCAAGCTCCGCGGACTCGGACCAATGCACGGCGAACCCCTCGGGCTCGAGGATGCGCTTGACGATCTTGGCGAAATCGGGCTCGTCTTCAACGACCAGGACCGTCTTCATGCCGGCACCCGCCCTGCTTGGCACGATCCCTTGAAGGGACCGCCTGCGTCTGTTATACTATCGCTAATGGGATCGCCATGAAAACCAGTTATACCTATCACGCCATACTGGAAAAGACGGAAATGGGGTATTCCGTTCATTGCCCGGAGTTGCGGGGCTGCTGGAGCCAAGGCACGTTTCCATGTGGAACGGGGAAACGATGATCGTCATTCCCCGTGGCAACCCGGTGGACCCGTGGACCCTGAAGGGCATCATCCGTGATGCTGGTCTGACGGTCGAGGAGTTTGCAGATTTTGTCTAGCTTCTTCATGCTCCGTCCTTGAGAGGCAGCGTGAAGCAGAAGCGAGATCCACTTCCAAGCTCGCTCTCGGCCCAGATGCGGCCGTCGTGGGCCTCCACGATGGCCTTGCAGATGGCCAGGCCCAGGCCCGTGCCCTTGGGGCCGCGGGCCAGCGACCTCGACTCCTTGACCTGCTCGAACTTGTCGAATATCCTCCCGAGATCCCCGGGCTTGATGCCCACGCCGGTGTCCGACACCCGGCACAAGAGCCTGCCCTCCTGGGGCTCGACGATGACTTCGACCTTGCCGCCTTGGGGGGTGAACTTGAGCGCGTTGGTGACCAGGTTGACGAAGACCTGGCGGATGCGCTCAGCGTCCGCGTCGGCCGGGGGCAGGGCCGGGGCCTCGGCCGGGGCTTGCAGGCTGACCCCGTTCTTCTCGGCCAGGGGGGAAAGGGACCGGACCACCTCCCTGGCGGTCGAGGCGACGTCGAGGGGGGACTTCTGGATGAAGAAGGCGCCCTTCTCGATCTTGGCCAGGTCGAGGAGGTCGGTGACGAAGCGGGAGAGCCGGTCCGTGTGCGTGCGGATGACGGCGATGTCCGAGAGCCACTTGCGCATGTCGCGCTCGGTCTTGCTCTCGTGGAGGATGAGCTCGAGGTAGGAATCGATGGCGGCCAGGGGGCTCTTGAGCTCGTGCGTCACCGCGGAGACGAAGTCCTTCTTCATCTCGTCGAGCTTCTCGAGCTTGGCGGCCATGGCGTTGAACTCCCGGGAGAGCATGGCGATCTCGTCGGACCCGGAGGCCTGGATGCGCGTGCCGAGCTTGCCCTGGCCCAGGAGCCACGCGGCCTGGGCCAGCCTGGACACTGGCTTGGTGAGCGAGACGGCGAGGACCGAGGACGCGGCCAGCCCCACGACGACCATGGCGGCGGTGACGGCCGCTATGCGCTTGCGGGTCCGGGCGAGGCTGGCCTCGATAGAGGCCGCGACCCTCTCCTGGGAGACCGCCACCACTGCCTCGGCCAGGGACTTGGAGCCGTCCATCACGGACTCGCGCAGGACCCTGGCGCCGGCGGGCGCAGGGGGCAGGACCGAGAGCGGCACTCCCGAGAGGTCCTTGATGCTGTGCGCCACGACCTGCGGCGCTCCCTTGGCGTCAGGCGCCACGACATAGGCGAAGAGGACGTCCGGGTTCTTGGCCGGCAGGTTGATCACATAGTTGATCAGCATAAGGTCGTCCTGGCTTAAGTGGCTCTCCCGGGCGACCTGGGACAGCGAGCGCAGCGAGATCTCCTGGCGCTCCATGGCCTCGCGGAACAGGAAGCTCCTCTCGGTCCAGTACAGGAACCCGGTCGTGGTCGCAACCACCCCCAGGACCAGGGAGCCGACCACCAGACCGAACCGGAACTTGAGGGTCATGTCGCGAGCCTCCCCCACGGGGAGGCGAGCATTGAGGGGGCGGAAGGCCGTGTCATTTTTTCTCTCGCATGGCGCGTTCCAGCGCCTTCTTCGCCTTCGGGTGGTCGGGGTAGACTCCCAGGCAGTTGTTCCAGTACTCGATGGCTTCGTCGAGCTTGCCCAGCGAATAGGCTTTGAGGCCTCTCCGGTAGAGATCCTGGCCCCACTCCTGCATGACCGCCGGGTCCACCGGCGCCGGTGAGCGCCCGGAGGGCTTGTCAGCCGAGGGCTTGGGCTGAGCGGGTTCCTGGCCGACGGGCCGAGTTGCGCGGCGGCCCTGCGCAGCCCCGGGCTTGGCCTTGACCGCCGCGTCGTTGCGGGCGCGCGGCTGGGGCGCGGCCTCGGGCTCGGCAGGCGCCGAGGGCCACGCGATCGGCTCCACCTTGTCGGGCCGCGCATAGGCGGAGACCCGCTTGGGCTCGGCCGCCTTCATGGCCGCCTCGACCCGGGAGAGGTAGAACGTGGCCTCTGCGTTCTGGGGGTCTTCTTCCAGCACCTTGTTCCATAGCTTGGCGGACTCCTGGAACCGGTCTTTCTTGAACTGGTGGAAGGCTTGGACCGCGGTCCACAGGAGGCCGGACTTGGCTTTCTCGGAATCGTCGATCTCGGCGGCCAGCTCCCTGATCCTTTGCGCGTCCTCCCGCCGCGCCGGACGCGTCACCATGTCCTTGTCCGACTCCGACCAGGCCAAGGTGTTGTATCGCTCCAAGAGGACCGCCTCCACGAGTTCTCCCGTCTTCATGCTGCCGGGCCACTTCCCTTTCCATTTCGGGTCCTCGCCCATGGCCGGATGATGCTCGAGGACCTTCTTCTGGAGTTCGCTCTTGGCGGTCGAGAGCATCTGCATGGCCCTGTAGGTGACCGGGGTCTTGGCCATCGCCTTGGCGTAGGCTCGGAAGGCTTTCTCCAGGTCCGCCGGGTCCTGGGCAAGGGCGAGGGCCTTGTCCAAAGAGGCCTTCCAGCCCGCGATGTCGCCGGCCCCTGGCCCTGCGGGCCAGGCGCCGTCGGAGGGGCCGGCGAGGTTGCGGATCTCCTCCATGAGGGCGTCCCTTTCCTGGCGCGAGGCCCGCCACTCGCGCTTCACGGCCTCCCTGGCGGCTTTCCTCATTTGTTCTTTGGCCCCTGGATAGGAAGGGTCCTCGAGCAGGACGTCCATGAAGCCTTCCAGGGCCCTCTCGTACTGGCCGGCCTCGAGGAGGGAAAGGCTCTGGTGGTAGAGCCGCTCGGCGCGGAAGGTGTATGCGTTTACCGCCATCGGAACGCTGGCGGAAGCCAAGAAGAGCAAGAAGGAATGGCTGAACGAAAGAACGCAGACAGGACGCCAGGAAACCCTAGCCGCGCGTCGTATCCTCATCATGACGGGTTTCCTGGCGGTCATCTCTCCAAGGCGTCGCGGACCTCGCGCAGCAGAGACAGGGCCTCCCTGTTGTTCGGGTCGAGATCGAGGGCTTCGTTCAGGCTGAGGGCAGCCTCGTAATGGCGCGACTCCTTGAAGAATTCCTTGGCCCGGCGGATGAGCTTGAACGCCTTCTCCTGGTTGGGGGTGCGCGCCGGGGTCACGTCGATGGGCTCGCCGAACTTCACGGAGAGTCCCATGAGGTGGCTGTAGCCCCATTTTCCGTATTCGGAGATGGCGTAGTCGATCTGGAGGAACTTGGCCTTGATCCCCAGGCCTACCCGCCAGCCTTGACCCTGGGCCTGGCGGGAGATGAACCCTCCCCGGACGAAGAGGATGCGCTTCAAGCCGTACTCGAGGCCCGCGGAGTAGCTGAACTCGTCGTAGACCGGCATCTTGACGTCCCCGGCCAGGACGAATGGGTCGCCGAACACGGGCAGGGTGTAGCTGAGGCCCATGCGGTAGAGCGCGGCCGGCTTGTCGCGCTGGATGTCGAACCGGTTGGTGCGGCCGAGCGACAGGGCGGCGCCGCCGAATCCGAAGACCCCGGGTCCGAGAGGATACATGGCCAGGCAGCCCGCGTCCGCCATGGACGCGTTCGTCCTGATGGTGTCGAGCTCCTCGCGGGCGAACTTGAAGGCGGCGCCCAGGAAGACCCCGTAGCGCAGGTCGTTGGCCGGGCCCAGGATGCGGCGGGCGTAGACGGGCTTGACCGCGAAGTCCATGGCCTTGACGTCGCCGACCCGGTTCCCCGAGTTGTCGTAGCCCTCGAACTTCTTGACCTGCAGAACCGTCCCCGACACGCCGAAGGAGCCCCATGTGCGGGTGGGATGGGCATAGGAGAAGTGCTGCAGCGAGATGTCCTCGACCCAGAGGTTGTAGCTGAAGGAGGCTTCGGGATAGACCAGCCGGGCGATGCCGGCCGGGTTCATGTACGTGGCGGACATGGCGTCGTCCGAAAGGCCGGCGCCGGTCTCGCCCATCGCCAGCGACCTGGGGCTGGCGTTGATCTTGAGGAAATCCATGCTCGTGCGGCCGGCGGCGGCCTGGCCCGCCCTCGGAACGAGGGCGGAAAGCAGCAGAACCAGGAAGGAAAGCCTTAATGAGAGAACGCAGACAGGACGGCATGAAACCCGAGCCGCATACGATGTCCGCCCTACGACGGGTTTCATGCCGTTCACTTAATCACCATCAACTTGCCCGTCTTCCTGTTCTTGCCGGAGGTCACTTCCCAGAGATAGACGCCGCTGGACACCACCTCGCCGGCCCGGTTCTTCAGGTCCCATCGCTGGGGGTTGTCGAGGACCTCCAACTCGCGGACCAGCTCCCCGGAGATGGTGAAGACCCGGATATTGCCCTCCGAGGGGAGGTTGGTGAACCTGATGCCGTCCGCCCAGGTGCCGTAGCGGTCGGGGTTGCTGGCATTGGGCCTGAAAGGCACCGGGAAGGCGTAGGACAAGGAGACGTCGTTGTCGATCGAGCCGACGCTCGCGTAGATCGAGAAATGGTTCGCGGGCAGGACCACGCGCTTGTTGGCCTGGTCGGGGTAGCCGAGCGGCTGGCGGACCCAGAGCTTGGCGCTCTCGTCGAGGCGCCACATGCCCAGGGTCCTGGCGCGGATGGCGGGGCTCGTGTAGTCGACCCTGCCGTCGTCGTTGGCGTCGTCGTACGGGATGATGATGGACGCGTTGGCGTAGAGATTGGCGGTCCATTTCTGCATGGCGGCGCCGTAAGCGTCGATCTGAGCCGTTTTCAGGGGTTTGCGGCCCGCGCCCAGGGTGGTGGCCATGGTCTCGTTGGCAGTCCTGATAGCCGCGTTGTCGATCCCAGTGCTGACGACCACGGCGTAGTCGACGTCGAAGGTTCCGGCGGGGATATCGACCTTGGTGAGGGGGTCGGCGGGCGAGAGCACGACGTTCTGGGCGTTGAAGTCGCGAAAGATGGAGAAATTGACCGTGGAGAGGCGAACGAAGGGCACGCCGTTGATCTCCTGGGCATCGGTCGAGATGGTGAGCCTGAAGAGCGTGCCCTTGGCCCAGCCCGCGGCCAGGCTGACATAGGCCACCTGCTCCGTGGCCGAGTAGATGAGGGCATAGGCCTGGTCGGCCGAGGTGGTGATGCCCTGGCTGTCGAGGATGGCCGTGACCTTGATGGCTCCGGGGAGCGTGGTGGAGGTCATCTCGTTGTTGAAGGTCAGGAGCATCGAGTCCTCCGGCTTGATGCCGTAAATGATGTCTCCGATCGTCACGGTGGTGGAGGAGCCGTCGCTGTCCGTCATGGCCGTGGACGCGGTGGAGACCGAAGGGATCTGCGAGAGATAGCCGCCGAGGGTCGTGGTGCCGGCGGTGGCAAGGTATCCGAGCGAGATGACAGGTTCCCCCATGGAATGGGTCAGCTGGTAGTCGGAGCCGTTCATGGTCGCGCCGATCTCGCCGTGCACGGACTTGATGAGGTCCCAATCCCCGCCGGACGACACATAGGCTTGGCTTGCGCCTGCTTTCAGGAGGAGGGAGAGGACCAGCAGGACCCAGGTCTGACGCTTGCGGGGCACGATATAAGCATAAAGGAGGAAGATGAAAGAATCAATATCAGAAGCGTGAATACATCATGAACAATTGATGAATACGCCGGCTGGCTACTCGAGCCTGAATCCCAGGCCCCAGACGGTCTTGAGCCTGCCTTTGAGGGCCGGCACCTTGGACCGGAGGTGCGCGATGAACTGCGCGAGGGTGACCTCGTTGGCGCGGGTGGTCCGCGTGGCCGAGGGCCGCAGGACCCTCAGGAGCTCCTCCTTGCGCACGAGCTCGCCGAAACGGCCCAGGAGCGCCGCCAGCAGGGAGAACTCCTTGGGAGAGAGGGCCGCTTCCTCATCCTGGCCGGAAGGGCCGCGCACGAGGCATTTGTGGGCTTTGAGATCGAGCACGATCCTGTCGTCCGCGGTGCGCAAGGTCCAACTTCCGCCGGCCTTGCGGCGGCGCTCCATGGCCGCGGCCAGGGCTTCGACCCTGGCCGCGAGGACCCTGGGGTCAACCGGCTTGAGCAAGTACTCAACGGCGCCGGCCTTCAAACCCTCGATGACGAACCGCGGGTTGCTGTAGAGTCCCGTCACCGCCACGATGGGGATCTTGGCCGTCTGGGGGTGGAGCCTGGCCTGCGACAGCATGTCCCACGGCGGCTCATGGGGCTTGAGGTCCAGGTCAAGGACCGCGGCCAGGACCGCGCCCGCCGCCATGAGACCGGCCAGGTCGGGCAGGTGGTCCAAGACCCTCAGGGAGATGCCGGCCTCGTCGAACTGCCGCCGCACGCTCTCGAGGAACTGCGGGTCCGCCGTGGCGACGAGGATCTCGCGTGCCATAGCGTAGCTAGGCGCCAGGCTTGGCCCCAGGATCAGCCCCCGGCTCGAAGCCTGGCACCTCCCGGTGCGGCCCTTGGTCCAAGCTTGGCGCCTCGGCCAGGTCCGGATAGGCTTGCCGGAAGCCCTCGTCGCCCCGGAGGGCCGAGGGCCGCGACACGGCATGCCGCATCGCATGGTAGGCGAGCATGGCTGCTGAGAGCGCGGCGCTGGCGAACCGGTTATGGGTGGCCAAGAGCCGAGAGGCCAGGCCCCCTCCGGAAACCGCAAGGGGAGGGGGGGCGGGCTTCTCCAGCTTGGGAAGCACCGCGGCCAGGATGTCCTCGGCCATGGGCCGGTGCGAGGTGAGCTTCCCTCCGACCGCGCTGAGAAGGTTCCCGATGCCCTCGCGGGAGTGGTCGATGATGCGGTAGTCGCGGGAGAGCATGCCGGGCACCATGAACTGCCGGAAGATGGGACGAAGGCCCGCGACCGTACGGCCGGAGGCGGCAGGATACCCGGGCAGGATGGTCCCCAGGCTGCGGCGCAGCCGTTGGGCCTCCGAGGGCGTGACCGCCAGCTGGTCCGGGCTCCCCTCTTGGGGGTCGTCCGTGGGGCCGACCCAGAACTCCCCCTCGCGCGGATAGAGCCCGATGTATCGGCCCGACGGCTCCGGGAAGATGAGGCCGCATCTGGGCGGCTCGTGCGGGATGACCAGGTGCACGCCCCTCCTCAAAGACAGCTTGACGGCCTTGGAGCCCGCCAGGACGGCGACCTCCTCGGCCCAGGGGCCGGCCGCGTTGACGAAGACCCTGGCGTGGAACTCGGCGTCGCGGCCTTCGAGCCCTCGGGCTCGCGCCGCCATGATCCGGCCGTCCCTGGCGACGAACGCGACGACCCTGCGCCCCTCCAAGACTTCTCCGCCGGCGGCTCGGCCTTGCGCCAGGAGCCCTTGGACGAGGCCGCAGACGTCCACGCGCCATTCGTCGAACGAAAGGCTGCCGATGAGGCCGCTGCGCTCGATGGCCGGGACGCAGTCGATGGTCCGCGAAGCGGAGAGCCTGAAGTGCCCCGGACTCGAGCGCAGGTCGGCAAAGCGGTCGTAGCACTCCATCAGGCTCTCGACTAAGCCCATCCCC
Organism: Elusimicrobiota bacterium; assembly: GCA_016209035.1. GTDB lineage: Bacteria > Elusimicrobiota > Elusimicrobia > UBA1565 > UBA9628 > JACQWX01. The sequence goes on from JACQWX010000034.1 coordinate 11,741, forward strand.
AGCCGGTGGTGACGGTAGACCGGCCACAGGAAGACCTGGCGCTTCAGAAGCCCGGGGCTGGCCGCCAGGAGCCTCGAGATCTCGAGACACATGGCGTAGGAGGTGGCGACATCGTAGGGCAGGTAGCGCAGACCCCCGTGGAAGAGGCCGCTCGTGACGGCGGTGGTGGCGCCCCCTGCCCGGCCGCGGTCGAGCAGGCAGACCGAGAGCCCGGCCCGCGCGGAGGCCCGGAAGACCGCCGCGCCCGTGATCCCGGCCCCGACGATGACTAGGTCGCGCATGTTTCGCAAGCCTCCCGGGTCGCGAGCCTCCCCCAGCGGGGGAGGCGAGCATCGAGGGGGGCGAGATTTCGTTTCATCGGGATTCCTTCTCGCTGTTGTTGCCGGGTCTTGCCAGCAGGTGCTCCGCCAACCTCAGCGCGAACGCGTAGATCGTCATCTGGGGGTTGACGCCCAGGCTGGTCGGGACGACGGAGCCGTCGCAGACGAAGATGCCCGGGGAGAGCCTCAAGTCCTCGTCCACGACCCGGCCCATGGCGCAGGTGCCCAAGGGGTGGAAGGCCATGGAGTAGAGCTGGCCGGGCCTTGGGGCCAGGAGGGATTCCTGTTCGAGCTGGCTGGGGTTCTCGAGCTCGTTGCCCGCGCCGTTGACCGGCATGAGCACGCGCTCGGCCCCCGCCGCGAAGAACACGCGGGCCAGGAACCTCATGCCGGCCGCCATCCGCCGGAGGTCGGCCGGGGAAAGGTCGTAGCGGATGACGGGGCGGCCCGGCCCGAAGGGGTGGCGCACCGTACCCCGGGCCTCGTCACGGACCATGAAGCCGAAGGTGGCGGCGTGATGGTAGCGGTCCATCCACCAGCGCAGGCGGCGCCCCTCGAGCGGCATGGTGATGGCGGCGATCTCGGGCGGGGTGTAGACCCCTTCGTAGCGGATGGCCGGGTCCTCGGGGTCGTCGAACCCCACGCCCTGGGGCACGCCTTGCCAGCCGTTCACGGGCTGCTCGAAATGGGCGAAGACCTTGGCCGCGGGATGGAGCGAGAGGCCCGAGCCGGCCTCGCGCCACGCGGGCCCAAGGCGGAAGGCGCGGACGAAATAGGGGGTGGCGAGCGTCCCGGCCGCCAAGACCAGGCGGGAGCACTCGAGCTCGGCGGGCCGGCGGGTCTCCAGGTCGAGGACAGTCAAGCCCACCGGGTCCCCTCCCCGGCGCGGCGCGGCGATGCCCACGAGCGCGGTCCGGGCCGCCAAGGCGAGCCTCGGGTCGTCCTTGAGAGGCTCGATGAAGGCCCGATGCGAGGTCATCTTGCCGCCCGTAGGGCACACGAAGCAGCAGCGGCCCGAACCCTGGCAGCCGTCTTCGGCGCGGTCGACGGGCGAGGCGGTCCGCACGCCGAGGCGCGAGAGCCCCTCGAACACCAGTTTGGACGATTTGCTGAGGGTCCTCTCGGGAGCGCGCCGCACCTTCAAGGCGGTCCATGCATGTTCCAGATGTTTCAAGAACTCCGCCTTCACGAAGCGGCCCGCGCTGTCTTGCGCCCATGCTTCGAGGAGACGCTCGGGAGTCCTCATGCAGGTCCCGGAATTGACGGCCGTGGTGCCGCCGACCGCCGTGCCGGTGGGCAAGGGGATCATGGTCTTGCCCAGGGCGGCCACGAAACCCGCGTCCGAGTAGCAGCGGAGCACGGCCTCCGCGGCGTCGTCGTGCGCCGCCGGCCAGCCGCCTTTCTCCACGACGAGGACGCGCGCGCCTCCCTGCGCGAGCCGGCCCGCGACCGCCGCCCCGCCCGCCCCGCTCCCCACGACCACGACATCCCACCGCTGCGCGCCTGGCGGCGACACCTTTCTTGAAGCCGCCAGGCACGGCGGGCCCTCCGGCCTCGACGCCGCGCCGCCCGCCCGGACGCGGTCGAGGGCGTAGCCGATGGAAGAGAGCTTGTCTTTGCTGCCGTAGCAGGCCGGGAGGATGAGGTACTTGAGCGCCATGAACGGGCCCCTCACCGCTGGATGGCAAAGGAGCTGGAGCCGGCTCAGGAGCCTGTCAGCTTCCTCGGGGCCGAGGTCGTCGAACCTGCAGGGCCTGCCTAGGATGATGACCGGCAGGAGCCAGCGCAGGGCGAAGGCGGCCGCGCCGGCCAGGACGAGCGCCCACCACGGCAGGAGCGCGGCCCGGGACTCGATCTTCGAATCGAGCTCGTCGTCGGCCGTCCTCGATCCCGCGGACTCCTCGTAGCGGCGCGCGCAGACCGCGATGAGGCGCGTGCCGAAGCTCATCGCAGGCGCCCGACGGTCTCGACCGCGGCGCCGTCCGGGGTCTCGAAGGCCGCCTCGGCGCCGCCGTCGGCGCGGCTGAGCCTGAGCCGAAGAGCCCCGACGGTCGAGTTCCTGCACCGCAGGACGCGGCCGTCCTGGTCCCCGTACTCCAGCTCCGCCGTCATGCCTTCGTCCGGGGCGCAGTCCCCCTCGGCCGAAAGGTCCCGGGACTCGAAACGGAAACCCCACCCACGGTCCCGCGCCCAGGTCCGGTTGCCGCCGAAGGCTCCGGGCCAGGCGGTCGCGTGATGCCGGCCGTCATGCCACAGGTGAGCGGAGGTGACCCGCGGCAGGACCAAAGGCCCCAAGCGGCCGCGGGCCGAGAGGATCTCGAATACGGCCTCCACGGCGCCGTCCTCCCGTTGGAAGACTGCGTGCGCCCAGCGCCACGCCTCGCCTTTGCGCCTGCCCCAGAGGTGTCCGACGCTCCCGGGCGCTCCCGCGAACCGGTAGGTCCTGCCTTCCACGCGGATCTCGCCGTCGAATCGCGCCGCCGGGGCCGGGGCGACATAGACCGTGCCTGCCGCGCCCCAGAGGTAGAGCCAGGTTGGGACGAAGGAGAAAGGGGGGATGGCGGCGCGTCTCCAGGAGAGCCGCCAATCCACGTCGGGGCTCCTGGCCATGGCGGAGGTCCTGGTCAGGTCGGCGTCGGCGAAACCGCAGACCGCATGGGCCGAAGGACCCTCCGACGGGTTCTCATGCATCGGGGAGCTGTGGGCCGCGGCCTGCGGCGGCGACCACCGCCCGCTCAAGACCCGGCGTTCCTTGACGTCGAAGACCGCGTACCAGAGGCCGCCTTCGATCCCTCGGTCGGTGCGCTCCAGTGTGTAGCGCAGCCAAAAGGCGTCCCGCGTCGCCGGGTCGTTGGCCTTGAGGAACCATGCCTCATGGAGGCAGTCCGGGAGTCCCGCGATGCGGGAGGACCACGGGTCGGCCAGGTCCGCGAAGGCGAGGCTCAGGCCGGCCAGATGGATGAGGATGGCGCCGTCCACAGCGGCAGCGACCAGGAACAAGGCGTTCTTGTCCGCGAGGACGAAGAGCAGGAACAGGCCGGTTGAGACCGCCTTGGAGAGGAGGAGCGCGCGCCAGGCCGTCTGCTGCCGCGGGTCGGCCGCGAGAGCGAAGGCGAGATAGGAGATCATCGCCATCATCGAGCCGGCCAACCCGAGCCAGAGCGTCCTCCCGGCGTCCGGCAGGGGCCTCGCCCCGGGAAGCCAGTCCGCTCCCAGGCTCAAGACCGCCATGCAGAGGCCCGGGAAGAAGAGGAAAGCGGCGCCGGCGAGCAAGAACAGCACGCCGTAGCCTTTGAGGATGGAGCTCGGCTTCATGATACCTTGTCCAGCATACCCCATCGTGACTGGAATCGTCAAGCGCTGATACCCCCTCGTGTACGATGTTGCCGGACTGTCCGCGCGGACAGATGATGAGCCCGGTGCCAGACTTTAGAACTTCCCCGGGGAGAGTCGTGAATCTTTCCAGTGTCTGGCACCAGCCATCTTGCAAGTAATGTTAACGGGCGCATGACACGAATCTCGGCCCCCGCGGGCGCCGGTAGGCGGCCCCAGCCGTAATCCCAACCCCCAACGCAATTTCTCCAAACCTATCCTTCCGAGCTTATCGCTTGACAAATGGTACACAGTATGGTAGTACTGTGTATATGCCGAAGTTGTCTTGACCCGCAAGCCGTGCATCCGAAAGGGATGTCGGGCCTGCCGGCAGGGACGCAAGCACCCGAGCCCCCTGCTGACAGCATCGGTAGGCGGCAGGCCAAAGAGTCGCTACCTTCCCAAGGGGCTGATCGCCGAGGCCCGCAGGCGCACGGCGAACTACCGGAAAACGAAACAGGTCTTGGAGCAAATGTCCGTGCTGTGGCTGGAGGAGCTTCTGAGCCGAGGCCGATGAACAAGCAAGGGCAGGCAGCACTGGCACGGCAAAGGATCCGAGCGCTCACGGAACTGCTTCAAGGCCAGGTCCAGAGGGTGATGGGATCGGACCCCATCGTGCGGGGAAGCTTCTACCGGTATCGGCGGCGCTGCGGAAAAGCAAGCTGCCGGTGCGAGCGCGGCGCGCTCCATGGGGGGCGGGCGTTCGCGGTCCGCGCGGGCGGGCGGTCCCGGACGTTGAGGCTTTCGGGCGTGGACCTAGAAGAGCTGGCCCGGTGCGTCGGGGCCTACCGGGATCTGCGGCGCGTGCGCGCCGAGATGGTGCGCACCTTTCGCGAGTTGCTCCGGCAGGCGGACAAGCTGGAGAGGCTTCGCCAAATCAGCCTGGAGAGACTCAAGCGCCGAAGGGGGTCTCCATCCCTCTGAGCTGGGAGGCTCACAAGGCGGAGTCGTTGCGCAAGCATGCGGCTATTCTGGATGCGCTGGGCGCATCGGAGGAACGGATGTTGAAGCAAACCCTTTCCGAACTCGAGGCCTATCTTCAGCAGGAGATGCGTGAACTGACCCGCGAGACCTTGATGCATCGCTTGGCGGTGGATCCCCGCGCCAATCCCGATAGGGACTACGCCTGCCTACGGTGCAAGGGGCCGCTACGCATCCAGGAGAAGCGCCAGAACCGAACTTTGCCGACGGTATTTGGAGAACTGGATTTCCAGCGCCCGTATGGAACCTGCGACCGGTGCGGGATCAGCTACGCGCCGATGGACTGCGGACTGGGCATCCCACCGACAGGCGGCAGCGCGGCGCGCACGGAGCTTGTTTGCCACGCCGCGGTGACGACGCGCTCCTTCGAGATGGCGGCCGGGGTCCTCAAAAAGCACAGCCAAATCAGCTTGAGCGACCAGCAGGTGCGCCGCATCAGCGAGACGGAGGGCAAGCGCGTGGGGCGGGAGGGCGCCGAGGAGGTTGAGGCGTTCCGCAATGGCAAGCCGGTCGTGGGGACCGAGCGGGCCCCTGAGCTGATCGTAGTCGCTGCGGACGGAGGCCGCATCCAGACGCGCCAGCCGGACGGGGAAGTGCAGGCGCAGGAGGATGAGAAGGAGCCCAATTCGCCGGGCCATCCAGAGTCCTCCCCCCAGGAGCGGGAGCAAGACAAGAATGGGCAGAAGGGAGGGCTCTGGAAGGAGGACCTGGTGGGAGCCGTCTATGACGCGAGCCCCCGAAAAGACCCGCAGGCCGCCGAGGCCGACAAATATGCGGGGGCCAAGGCGGGGATCAAGACCTTCGTCGCCACCCTGTCGGGATTGGAGGCCTTCGGCTGGATGTTGTGCGTGGAGGCCCTCAAGCGTGGCTACGCCAAAGCCAAGGACAAGCTCTTTTTATCCGACGGGGACCCCAAGCTGCGCACGGTCCGGCAGACCCATTTCCACGACGCCGTCTTCATCCTGGACTGGTATCACGCCGTCGAACACCTGGCGGACTGCGCCAAGGCGGCCTTCGGCGAAGCCACCGAGGAGTGCGCGCGCTGGTACAAGCGGATGAAGGCGAAGCTGTGGGCCGGAGAGGTGGACGCCGTGGTCGAGGCTATTGAGAAGGAGTCCGCCCGCGTAGGCAAGCCCGCGCCCAAGGAGCATGAGGGCTCACCGCGAGTCATCCTGCACAGGAACATCGGCTACTTCAAGGAGAACCGCAAGGGCTGCGACTATCCCCGCTTCCGGGCCGAGGGCTGGCCCATCGGCTCGGGCGTGGCGGAAGGGTCGGTCAAACAGTTCGGCATGCGGATGAAGGGGACGGAGAAGTTTTGGAACGGCTTCGACTGCGGGCTGGGGGCCGAGGAGATGCTCGCCTTGCTGGCGCTCCACCGAAGCGAAGACGGCCGCTGGGACGACTACTGGCGGCGCAGGTCGCGGCCCTATGTCCGCGAGCCTCGCAAGTCAAGGAAGAAGCGCAATGACGCCGGCGCTTCGCTTCACATCCGCCGGCAATCCCCGCACGCCAAGCCGGCACGCCTGATAGCAGCACAACACACCGACTTGCCAGACCCGGGAAAAACGACCGAGATTCGTGTCATGCGCCC
>JACQWX010000035.1 GCA_016209035.1 Elusimicrobiota bacterium
GGGCATCGCGTACAGCCACATCACCGCCGTCCTGGTCAAGGCGCTCCATGAGCAGCAGGAGCAAATCGAGAAGCTCCAAGCCGAGGTCAAGCGTCTTGGACGCCGAACGCCATGAAGCGGACTCCGTTGCCCTGGATCGCGTAACTGCTATAATCACCGTGATGGCCAAGCGATACAAGGATTGGTTGGCCCAGGCGGAAAGCGACCTGGAACACGCCAGAAAATCCGTTCCCATGCGGGACTTCAACTGGGCATGCTTCGCGAGCCAGCAGGCGGCGGAGAAGGCGCTCAAGGCGATCTACGACTTCCTGGGAGGCGAGGGCTGGGGGCATTCGGTCGTCAAGCTGGTCAGAGAGCTTCCTTCCGAGCATGCCCCTGCCGCCGCGGGCCTTTTGGACAAAGCCGCCTCGCTGGACAAGCTCTACATCCCGACGCGCTACCCGAACGGCTTCGCGATCGGCTCGGCCGCGGAGTACTACACGGAACAAGAGGCCCTGCAGGCCATCGCCCATGCCGGGGATATTCTTTCCTTCGTCAAGTCCCAGATTCGCTGACCCGGGCCGGACGGTCGCGGAGCTCAAGACGCTCTCTTCGGCTCTCGGGGAGAGGAACGCGCTTATCGAGCGGATCTGCCTCTTCGGGTCCTACGCGGAAGGCAACGCCTGCGCCAGAAGCGACGCCGACGTCCTTGTCGTGCTCTCGCGGGACCGCCGTCCCGTGCGCGAGAGGCTGGAGGAGTTCCTGCTCGCCTTCGCCGATGCGCCGGTCCCCGTGGACGTCCTTGTCTGCACGAGAAGCGAACTCGATGAGGCCCGGAAGGAAGGCAACCGTTTCATGAACCGCGCCGCGTCGGGGATAGACCTCTACCGTCGGGTCTAGCTAGGTGGAAAACTATAGCGGCGGGCCGATCCGGCGGGAACATGCTGCTTTGCGGTACGCCACGTCATGGACCCCGAAGGCCAGGAAGCGGACGGCGTCCGCATGGATCGTATAGAGGATGCGGTAGGCGGCGCCTTGGAACCCGAAGTCATAGCCCCAGACATGGGCCAGGGAACCGTGCTTCTTGCGTCCGGTATGATACGGGGCTTGCAGGATCCTGGGGATATGGGTCTCCAGGAGCGCCCTGCCCAAGGGCTTGTTCTTCTTGGCCAGTTTGTAGAGGTCCTGGGCGGCCTTGGGATGGAACCTGGAACCCCAGGGCATCCCTAGGACCCGAGTTCTTTTTTCAACTGCGCGAGGTAGGTCGCCCCGTCCACGTCGGAGACCCGGTCCGCGAGGCGTCCGGCAAGGAGGACATCTTCGTCCTCACCGTTGAGGAGGAAGACAAGGCCCTTGTGGATGCTGCGCCTGAGGACCTCGGCCCTCTTGAGTTTGTACCTGCGGCTGAGAAGGCAGATGGCCTTGTAGTCCTCAGGGTCCAACCGGATGGTAGTGAGTGTCTTCATTGTATTCTCTCTGTATTCTATCATGAGAAAGCAGGGGAGTCAAGTGCTGTGCCCGGCGACTGTGGGGCACGGGGGCTCAATCGGAGAGGACGGGCAGTCCCATGGACTTGAAATGGACGTCGAAGGTCGCCGTGGGGACGCGGTCGAGCACGGTCGTCACCGCGACGAAAGACATGCAGTCGCACCATGAGAGTTTCTTGTCCCGGCCAAGGCGCAGGAAGACCTCGGCGGTTTCCTCCCGCATCGAATCGTCGCACGGGACCAAGTGGAGACCGGGCAAGACCCTCTGGAGGAACCCGGCCGCCTCTCTATAGCCGGCCTTGCGGCGCAGCAGGGTGACGGTCTCGCCGACCACGTCCCAGGTGCACCAGAAGGCCGTGCCCGCGCGGGCCGAGCGCTGCGCCCAGCGGAGCGCCTGGACATGATGGAGGTCCCGCCGGTCCAGGCTGGCGAAGAAAAACGATGTGTCGCAAAAGACGCGTTCCGGCCAACCGTCCATCAGTAGAGATGCCTGTCCACGTCTTCCGAAACCTTCATCCGGCCCCGCGCGCGCTTGCGGCCGGCGAGCGCCAGCAGCGCCCGGGCGGCCTCCCCCTTCTTGGCCACCAACGCCGGAGCCTTCAGCTCAGCCACCAGGCGCTTGCGCGAAAGAATGCGGAAGACGCGGTCCGGATGGCGCTCCAGATCGCGGATCAGGCCCGGCAGGAACTGCCGCGCCTGGGATACGTTGAACTCGAAGCGCCCGGGCTCTTGCCTCATTTTATGTACATATTGTACATTATGTACATCCATAGCGCAAGGCCCCCAGGGCCAGGATGCCGGCTCAGGGAGGAGGGAGCCTCAGCCAGAAGGTGCTGCCCTCGCCGGGCGTGCTCTCGACGCTGACACTCCCGCCGTGGGCCTCGGCGATGCGCTTGACCAGGGCCAGGCCGAGCCCCAAGCCCCGCACCTTGCGGGTCATGAAGTCCGCGATCTGGTAGAAGGCGTCGAAGATGGTGAGGCGCTGGTCCAGGGGCACGCCTTCCCCGGTGTCCTTCACCGCGAACTCGACGCCCGTCGGGCCGCTCTGGACCACGACGTCCACGGTCCCGTTCTGCTTGTTGAACCGGATGGCGTTCAAGACCAGGTGCCGCAGGGCCTTGGAGAGCATCTCGCGGTCGGCCATGACGTGGACGGGCCCTTCGGCCATGAAGGCCGCGACCTTGATGCCGCGGGCCTTCCACTCGGGAGCGGTCTCCTCCACCACCTTCTGGACCACGGGCGCGACCTCGACGTCGGTCTTCTCGATGTCGAGGCCGGGGTCCTGGATCTCGGCGAAGCTCACGATGTCCTCCACGACCTCGCGCAGGCGCCGGGCCCCGTCCGCGGCGGTCTTGAGCCTCTCGGCCGTGCAGACGGGGTCCCCCTGGTGCTTCTGCGCCATCTCGAGGCAGCCGAGGACCTGGGCCAGCGGGGTGCGCAGTTCGTGGCTCACGCGGCTGATGAAGCCTTCCTTGAGCTGCTCCATCCTCTTGAGCTCCTGGTAGGCGGCCTGGAGCTCCTCCCGGAGGTGCTTCTCGGTGGCGAGCTCCTCCTTGGTGGCGCGGGCCTCGGCGCAGCGCCGCACCACGGCCCTGAGCTCCTCCTTGGTGATGGGCTTGCGGATGTAGTCGTAAGCCCCTTCCTTGACCGCGGCGATGGCCGAGTCGAGCGTCGGCGCGCCGGTCATGAGGATGACGTCCGTGGAAGGGGAGCGAGCCTTGACGACGCGCAGGAGCTCCAGGCCGCTCATCCCGGGCATCATGAGGTCGGTGAGGACGATGTCGTAGTGCGCGGCGAGCTTGTCGAGGGCGTCGGCCCCCTTGGACGCCTCGTCGACGGGGTAGCCATCGGAACGGAGGATCTTGGCGCACAGGAACAGGAGGTCCTGGTCGTCGTCGACCACCAGGATGGTCTGGCTCCTCGGCATGGCACATATTTAACGCTCTTCGAGCGCGGAATGCAAGCCACTTTACTATAATGAGGGAGACTGACCCCATCCATGATCTCCGACATCGGAAGGCTCCTCGGCCCGGCACGGGTCCTCGAGGACGAGCCAGCCAGGCTCTCATCCGCGCGGGACTCCTGGCCTCAGGCCCTGGGCTGGACGCAGGAAGAGCTGCGCGGGCGCATGCCGGCGGCCGTGCTCAAGCCCCGCGACGATGGCGGCGTGTCCGCGGTTCTGGCCTGGGCTGCGGCTGAAGGCTTCTCCGTGGTGCCCCGCGGCGCCGGGTCCGGAGTCCTGGGCGCGGCCGTCCCGCAAGGGCCCAAGACCGTGGTCCTCGACCTCTCCGGCCTGACGGAGAGGTTCGAGATCGACGCTCGGCCGGGCCGTCCGGCCGTCGTGTGCGGCGCCGGCATGCTCGGCTCGGACCTGGAGGCCAGGCTCCAGGGCCGGGGCTGGTCCCTGATGCACTTCCCGCAGTCCATGGAGGACTCCTCCGCCGGCGGCTGGATCGCGACCGACTCCTTCGGCCAGTTCTCCACGCGCTACGGCGGGGTCAAGGACCAGGCCCTCTGGGTCAAGGCGGCGCTGCCGGACGGGGGCTGGCGCACCGAGGAGGCCGCGCCCCATCTCGGGGCGGAGGGGACCCTCGGCGTCATCACGGAGGTGGCGCTGCGCGTGCGGCAAGCTGCCCGCTCGAGGAAGTTCCACGCCTTCCGGTTCAAGACCCTGGGATCTGCCCTGGACTTCGCGGCCGGCACCATGGCCCGGCCGGTCGCGCCGTCGGTCCTAAGGCTCTACTGCCCCACGGACGCGTTCTTCAACGGGCTGCGGCGGGGCCGGGGGACCGGGACCGCCTCATCGACCTGGATGGAGGCGGCCCAGTCCCTCATGCTCAGGCGCACCCGCCTGTTATACGCCCTTTCACCCTTGGTCGGACGGCATTGGATCGCCATCGTCATCTATGAGGAAGAACCAGGTTTTGAGGGCAACGCGCCCGCGCGGACGGCCGCGGGCGCGAGCATCGGCGAAGGCCCTGCGCTGCGGTGGTGGGAGCGGCGCTACCACCTGGACCGCGAACGGCTCGAGCGGGTGTTCCAGCGGGGCTGCTTCGCGGACACCCTCGACCTCTGGGCGCCCTGGGCCAAGCTGGCGGAGCTCCACCGAGCGGTGCTCTCGGCCCTGCGGCCCCACGCCTTCGCTTTCTCGCACCTCTCCCATTTCGACCACCGCGGAGCCTGCCTCTACGTGACGCTGGCGGGGTCCGGCGCCCAGGACCACGCCGAGGCGTGGTCCTCCGCCATGGACGCGGCCGTGAGGACGGGAGGCTCGGTGAACCACCATCACGGGGTCGGCCTCGCCAAGCTGCCGTGGCTCCAGTGGGCCCGCGATGCCGACTGGCGCGCCAGCTGGCGGGCCGAGAAGACCCGCCGCGACCCCAAGGGCATGCTCAACCCGGGCAAGCTATGCCAGTAGGCTCCTTCAAGCTCTTCGCCCACCGCGGGGCCAGGATCATGGCCCCTGAGAACACCCTGGCCGCCATCGAGAACGCTCAAGCCGAGGGCGCCGACGGCATCGAGCTCGACGTGCAGTTGACCGCCGACGGCCAGCCTTTCCTCTTCCACGACAAGACCGGCGAGAGGGTCGCCGGGACGAAGGCCGAGCTCCGCACGCTCACCTGGAAGGAGATCAGGGACCTGAGGGCCTTCGGCAAGCATCCCATCCCCCACCTCGACGACGCCCTAGCCGCCATGGAAGGCTGGCGCGGGAGCCTTCTCTTCCTCGACCTCCATCAGCGCTCCGAGGAGCTGGCGGTGGCCGTGGCCGGCTCCGTGTCCGCCTCTCCCGTGCGCGAGAGGACCTGCATCCTCGATTTCTACTCGAACCGCCGGTTCCTGACGCTGGCTGCGCGGGCCGCTCCGGACATCCAGATCGCGGTGATGCCGGGCTCTCCGTGGAACACGGACGCCTCGGCCGCCCTGGGCGCGGCGGCCCTGTGCCTCGGCTGGGACGGCCCCTTCACGAAGACGCTCTACAAGGCCGCCTGCCGGGTCTACGACGTCAGGCCCGCCTTGGAGCGTTGCCGGCAGATGGGGCTGGGCTTGAGCGCAGGCGTCGCCAACACCCCGGAGGAGATCAGGTACTTCTTCAGCCAAGGGTTCGACGCCTTCTGGACGGACGACCTCAGGATGGCCCGGCTGGCGGCGCAGGCCCTCTGACGCCGCCTCGGCGTCAGAGGCGCCAGGCTTGAACCTTGTAGCTTGACCCTCTACGCCTGGCGCCTGGGCCAAACCTGGACTATAAAGCGTCGAGAGCCTCCAGCTTCCGCCAGCGATCGGGGTAGCGGGCCTTGAACCGCCGCAGGAGCGACTCGCGCAGAGCCTTCCAGGCGCCGGCCGCCTTGCCCAGCTTGCGCCGGTCGGAATCCCAGACTAGGAAGGCGTGGATGGCGCGGGCATCGCCCTCGCCGATGCCGCTGGACGACTTTGCGGCCATCCTGTCCACGCAGCGCTTCCAGATGTCCGCTTCGACCTGCCACACCCACGGCTCGCGGAAGAATTCGGGATGGTCGGCCTTGAGCGAGGAGACCGCCGCCTCCTTGTCCGGGAGGTTCTTGCCATCCGGTTCGGCGTACCGGTGGTGGAGAGCCCGCGCCGGCGTGTGGCAGGTTCCACAGCGGACGAGGGCCAGGCTGAAGCCTCCACGCAAGCCCTCCGGCATCCCCCCCGCCCCGCCCAGGGTCCGGGGGCCGAGGTCCGAAGGGAAAATCTCCCTGGCCGGGGCGGCGGGCCATGCCGAAAGGCCGACCGCGACGAGGCCCGCGAGGAGCGCCGCCGGCTTTATGGCCGCGGACATCACCCTACCAGCTCGTAGCCGTCCGCCGCGGTCTGGATGCGGCGGCCCTCCACGCGCCCAAAGTCCTCCCGCAGGCGCTGGACGGTCTTCTCAAGGGCGCTCACGCGCCCCGTGGCCCCCCACAGCGCGGCCAGGATCTTCTCCTTGCGCACCGGCCCCGCGGCCTCGATGAGGAGCCTGAGCAGCGAGGCCTTCTGCGGGGAGAGCGTGGCCAGCAGCTTGTCTCCCACCCAGACCGTCCGGTAGCGGATGTCGAGGCGCACGGCGCCTTTCTGCACCGTCTCGACGGCCTGGGTCTTGCCCGGGGACTTGGCCAGGACCCGCGCGGCCAGGCGGATGAGCTCCCGCAGCTCGAAGGGCTTGCGCAGATACTCGACGGCGCCATGGGCCTTGATGGTCTCCTCGAGCATCCCGGGCTTGTCGGCATGGCCGGTGACCACGATGACGGGGATGCGCCGGGCCACCGGATGGGCCGTCGCCTTCTTGAGCACCTCGACCCCGTTGAGCACGGGGAGCATCAGGTCGAGGATGACGAGGTCGGGATGGAGCGAGAGAATCTTCTCGTAGCCCTCCTGCCCGTTGAACGCATAGTGCGCCTCGTAGCCTTCCTTGAAGAACGCGAGGCTCATCAGTTCCATCAGCGCGCCGTCGTCTTCTATCAGCAGGATCCGGGCCATGGCCTACTCTAGAAAATCTGGGTCGTTTACTCAAATTTTACCTACGGCCGTCCGCAGCAGCCGCGCTGACATGCCCTGACACCGAACAACTTGATTAAACGCGGCAAAAGGGTATGCTTGTAGTAAGACCCAGTGGCGAGGCGTGCCGGAACCTGGGGAGGTATATTATGAAGCCCATCGGAACGGTATTGCTGACAGGGATCGGGATGCTGGCGCCGGCCGTTATGGCGGCCGAGACCGTCAACTGGCAAGTGACCGTCACTGCGCAGGAGGAGTTCGTCACCCAGCAGTGGCAGGGATTCTCGGCGACCGTTGGACTCTCCGGCATGGGCGGCGTGAACAACTACGTGCCTCCGCAGGGGACGGTGCGCCTCGACATCACCGTGGCCTTCCCGGATACCACGGCCTGCCAGAACTGCAGCGAGTCCTTCACCTCCATACCGCTCGGATATCCCTATTATGCCGTGTGGTACACCTACCTGGGCGGGGGCGTGCACAAGGTGCAGGTCTTCGGCGGCAACGTCGGCGGCGCGCTGCTCCGCGAGGCGGTCTTCGAGCGGTATTGCCCCAACGGCTACCGCCAGATGACCGTGATGTTCGACGCCCTGGTCAAGACCACCCAATCGCAGCCCCGCTCGGCTTCAGCCGGCGGGACCATGACCGGGGGCCTGGGAGAGGTCCAGTCAGCGCCTTGGGCCGCCGCTCCGGCGGCCCAAGGGGGAGGCACGCTGACGAACTACTCCGCGTCCGTCGCGGGCGACAACCCGAAGGTCGAGTTGAGCCTCTCCGTCAATGGGGACAAGGTCTCCGGCACCGTCACGGCCAAGTTCCCATCGTGCGTCCCCTCCCCCGAGGTCTGCGACGGAGCGGACAACGACTGCGACGGGAGCGTGGACGAGGACCAGGGGATGGCGTCCTGCGGCGTCGGGGCATGCGCCACCGCGGTGCCGGCTTGCGTGGACGGGAAGGCCAATGCCTGCGTGCCGCTCCCTGCCGGCGCCGAGGTCTGCGACGGAGCGGACAACGACTGCGACGGGAGCGTGGACGAGGACCTCGGGTCCTTGAGCTGCGGCGCGGGGGCGTGCGCGAACACGGTGGCCGCCTGCGTCGGCGGACAGGTCCAAAGCTGCTCGCCGCTTGCGCCCCAGCAGGAGAGGTGCGACGGCGTGGACAATGACTGCGACGGCGTGGTGGACAACGGGTGCCCGAACGGCATCATCAACCTGATCCAGCGCCTGCTCACCGACCCCACCCCGCCGCCAGGCCTCGAGAAGAACCTGGACAAGCTGCTCGACAAGTGGAACAACCGCAGGAAATAGGGGCCGCCCCTCGGGCGGTTACGGGCGGATGGGCCTTTAGGCCCATCCGCCCGTAGGCCCTCCAGCCCTTTTTCGGGCCGATAGTCCTAGTACACTGATCGCGTGAATCATTCCCGCCGAGGAGGCAACCCCATGGTTCTTGGCAGGCTGCTGGTGCTGGTCGCCGCGCAAGTCTTCTTCATCTCGAAGGCCGACGCGGCCTGCCCTTACGGCCCGACGGTGCGCAGGATCGTCTCCTGCAAGCCCGGCGTGAGCGCCCAGGACTGCCGCAAGGTGGCCGAGAAGGCCGGCTGCGACGTAGTCAGGGAGCTCGAGCTCATCAACGCCATCGTCATCGACGTGAGCGCGACCCAGGAGAAGTCGGCGGACCTGGAGCTCGCCGCGGCGGCCGAGGTGAAGCGCGTCGAAGCGGACCGGAAGGTCAACTGGCTCAAGGCCCTGGGCGAGTTCAGGCTCCCGGACATCAGAGAGACGGTCGCCCACTTCAGGAGCGCCCTCGCCCCCGACCGAGCGATACCGCGAGGAAGTGCCGCCTCCGAGGTCTTGGGAGCGGCCGCGCCCAAGGCCGAAGACGACCCTGAGCAGCCCTGGGGCATCCAGCGGTTGAACGCCTCCGGCGCCTGGGCCCGCACCCAAGGAGCCGGGGTCAAGGTGGCGGTCATCGACACGGGCATCGACTACACGCATCCGGACCTCAAGGCCAACGTGTACGGCGGGGCCAATGTGGTCAACCCCGACACGCCGAAGAACTACAAGGACGACCAGGGGCACGGCACCCACGTCTCCGGCACCATCGCGGCGGTCAAAGACGGCCAGGGCGTGGTCGGCGTCGCTCCCAAGGCCAAGCTCTACGGCGTCAAGGTGCTCGACGCCGACGGCAGCGGCGACTACTCCACCATCATCGCGGGCATCGAGTGGGCCGTGAAGAACAAGATGGTCGTCGCCAACATGAGCCTCGGCGCCGAGGAGGGCATGGACTCCCTGCAAGACGCGGTCAAGGCCGCGGCCGAAGCAGGCCTCCTCATCGTGGCGGCCGCGGGCAACAACGGCGGCGCGGTCTGCTATCCCGCGGCCTACCCGGAAGTGGTCGCGGTCTCGGCATCGAACTCCGCGGACAAGATCGCCTCCTTCTCCAGCCGCGGGCCGGAGATCGCCTTCATCGCGCCCGGCGCGAGCATCAAGTCCACCTTCATGGGAGGGGGCTACGAGACCCATGACGGCACTTCCATGGCCTCCCCCCATGTCGCGGGACTCGCGGCCTTGGCTGCCGGCCTAGGGTACAGGGGAGAGGCCATCCGGGGGGCCCTGCAGCGGGCCGCCGCCAAACTGCCCGAGCTGACAACATCCCAGCAGGGCAAAGGGCTCATCAACGCGGGCAAGATAAAGTAGCCCAGCCAGGGGGTATCCACATTATTAACAAATTGGGTGCCGGACATCCCCGCCGGGAAGTAACGGCTTCCCGGCGCCCGGCCGTCGGTCCCATGTCAAGAATTCCTTTTTGTTAAGTTTTAGGTGCCTGACATTTCCTGTTGACTCAAGTCAATTCCACTTTGTCCCCATTTTGTGCTATAATGTCCAAGTGCCAGGCTTGAATCAGGTGCCCAAGCCTGGCGCCTAATGAGCGAACCAACAACAGGGTCCTCCCGACCGTTCGCAGGCAGAAGTCTTTGGGCCGTCATCCTAGGGGGTTCCTCCGGCTTCGGCCTGGCCTCAGCCAAGAGGCTGGCCAGGGCAGGGATGAACATCCTCATCGGCCACAAGGACACCGAAGGGACCGTGGAAACGGTCATCAAGCCGCATTTTGACGAGATCCGCGGCCAGGGGGTCGCCCTCGTCACCCACAACGCCAACCTCTTCGACGAAATGGAGCGCGGGGCGGTGTTCGAGAGCATCCGGGAGCACGCCGGCCCTGCCGGCGCGCATCTTTTCATGCATTCCATCGCGGCCGGGTCCTGCCGCCTGCTCATCGACGACAGAGGGCCGGATTTCAAAGGAATCGCCTTGCGCGGACTGGCGGCGGCCCTTGCGAAGGAAGGAGTGGCGGTCACGGTGGAGACATTGCGCAGGGCTGTCAACGCCGCTTTCCACGAATCGGGCTGCGACGCGCTGCACACGGTCGCTGAGAGCAATATCCCCTGCAGCGAGGACCTCTTGACAGAGGTCCAGCTTCAGCGCACGGTCTGGATGATGGGCTACGACTACATGCTCTGGGGACGCGAACTGCTGAAAGAAGGGCTCCTCTCCCCATCCGCTAGGCTCGTGGCCCTCACATCCGAAGGCAACGCCGTGTCCTGGAGGGGCTATGCCGCCGTCTCCGCCGCAAAGTGCGGCCTGGAGGCGTGCGCCAGGGCCATGGCGGTGGAGCTGGGCCCCTATGGCGTCCGGTGCTTCGTGCTTCAGCCCGGCATCACGGACACGCCGGCCGGCAACGCCATCCCGGATTTCGATCTGATGAAGGCCGAGGCGCGCATGCGCAACCCGTCGCATCGGCTCACCACCCCGGAGGACGTGGCCGAGGTCGTGGCCGCCATGTGCCTGCCCGGGTTCGACTGGGTCAACGGCGCCGTCATCCGCGTGGACGGCGGCGAGGCAGTATCAGGAGGGTGAACAAGGATGAAACTCGGCATTCTCGGGATGGGCTGCTATCTGCCGAAGAACGAAATCGACAACGATTTCCTTCATAAGGAAGTGGGCTTGGAGAAGGGCCCGGACTGGGTGAATTCAAGGCTGGGCATCTACCGCCGGTTCTCCGTCCTGACCAAGGACTACATCGTCAAGACCAAGAACCAGAACCCCAGCCAGGGCATGGCCCACGCGCGCGCGCACGGCGAGACGCCCGTGACCATGGGCGTCAAGGCGGCCAAGGAGGCCCTCAAGATGGCCGGCGTCGACCCCGAGAAGGTCGGCATGGTCATCGCCAACAGCGACACCCCCTTCGACACCATCCCGGCGACCGCCAACCTCGTCGCCAAGGGCTTAGGCGTGCGCTCCGGCGCGAACTGCGACGTGAACTGCGCCTGCTCGAGCTTCGCCAAGCACATGCAGATCCTCTCCGACATGAGGCCCGAGCGGGTGCCCGAGTTCGTGCTCTGCGTGCAGACCGCTTGCTACACCGTGCGCACGGACTACTCCCCGCACTCGGTCGACGCCTACATCTTCGGCGACGGGGCCTGCGCCCAGGTGCTCTCCACCCGCCACCAGGGAAGGCTGACGGTCGAGCCCATGATCTTCGGGACCGACCCCGACGCGGCGGAGAGCATCCTCGTCGACATCGCCGGCCACGTGGTGCAGGACGGCAGGATGGTGCGCGAGTTCTCCGTCCGCAAGACGTGCGAGATGTACGAGCACATCGCGGGCGCCAAGGAGCTCTACGCCGACGAGGTCTACACCGTGGCCCACCAGGCCAATTACGTCATGCAGAACTCGGTCCTCCATCACCTGAGCCTCCCCGAGGACAAGCACCTCAGGAACGTGCATCTGCAGGGCAACATCGCGGCCGCGGGCTGCCCTTCGGCCATCTGCCAGAACCTCGACCGGCTCCACCGGGGCGACAAGCTCGTCTACGCGGTGCTGGGCGCCGGCCTGGCCTGGGGCGGCGGGTACATGGAAGCCAACTGATGGAAGAGATAGCGGTCGTCACCGGCGCGGGCGGCGGCATCGGCAAGGCCGTCTCGCTCATGATCCACGACAAGTCCGGAGGCGCGCTCAAGCTCGCCCTGTGCGACATCAACGAGAAGTCCATCTCGGAGCTGGCATCCCGCATCCCGGGCTCGTTCGCGGTGGCGTCGGACATCACGACCGAGCTCGGCCGCAAGGCCCTCTTGGACGCGGTCTTGGGCCAGGGCGCCCCGTCGGTCCTGGTCAACAACGCCGGCGTGGACAAGCCCCACGAGCCCGCACTCGCCATCCAGGAGCCGTCCTACGACGTCCTCCTGGGCTTGAACCTCAAGGCCCCGGCCTTCCTCATGAAGAGCTTCGGCAAGGAGATGGCGGCCTCGGGCGGAGGCGCCATCGTCAACATCAGCTCGGTCCTGGCCCGGCACGCCCTCACCGGTTCGGCCCTCTACAGGGCCGGCAAGGCGGCCTTGGAGGCCCTGACCAAGCAGTTCGCCATGGAGCTCGGGCCCCGCGGGGTGAGGGTCAACGCCGTGGCCCCGGGCTTCATCATGACGCCCATGACGGAGGGCATCCCGCCCGAGACCAAGGAGAAGATCCGGTCCATGGTCGCGTTGGGCGAGTTCGGCGCGCCTGAGGCCGTGGCGGAGGCGGTCTGGCACCTCATCGAGAACCAATACATCAACGGGGCCGTTTTGCCCGTTGATGGAGGAATGGCCCTATAAAACGACACTCAACCCCCACACTGCGCGCCTCCCCGCGGGGGAGGCTTGCATCATGACCCTCTCTCCCGCGGACATCCTGGCCCTGGTCCCACAGGCTAGGCCCATGCGGTTCATCGACGAGATCGTGGAGGTCGACGCCGACCACATCGTGGGCGTCTACACCTGGAAGGAGGAGGACTGCGCGGGCCACTTCCCCGGGAACCCCGTGGTGCCCGGGGTCAAGCTCATCGAGATGGCGGCCCAGGTCGGCAACGTGGCGTGGGCCATCTGGCTGATGGCGCTTGAGCGCGACCCTGAAGCCGTGCACGGCATGGTGGGCTTCTTCACCGGCATCGAGCAGGGGACGTTCAAGAAGGTGGTCCGGCCCGGCGACAAGGTCCGCGCCCGGGCCGAGTTCGGCGACGAGGGCTATTTCCGCTCGAACAAGCTCGCGGCTTTCGTCGAGATACGGTTCGACGGCGGGCCCCAGGACGGGGAGCTCGCCTTCGAAGGCTTCACCTCGGGGATGTGGGCCCCCCGCGAAGCGGAGGCGCCAGGCGAGGCGCCCGGCTCGAAGCCTGGCACCTGGACCCCGAAATGAGGAAGCGCGTCGTCGTCACCGGGGTCGGCGTCGTGGCGCCCAACGGAGTGGGCCTGCCGGCCTTCAGGGCCGCGCTCAAGGCCGGCAAGTCCGGCATCCGTTGGCACGAGCCCCTGAAGAAGCTCAATTTCTCCTGCCAGATCGGCGGCATCCCGGACCTCCGCGAGGAGGACATCCTCAAGGTCATTCCCGAGGCGGAGAGGGCCAAGCTCGGGGAGGCCCAGGTGTACGCCGCGTTCGCCGCCGTGGAGTGCGCGCGCTCGGCCGGCATCCCGGTGGACCTCTCCAACGGCTTCAAGGACGGCTCCGTGGACTGGCAGACCGGCGTGGTCATGGGCTGCGGCATCGGCGGCATGGACACCATCTTCGAGGAGATGGGGCCGGCCATGGCCGAAGCGGAGGCCGCCGAGCCCGGCCGGGGACCTGCCGCCATGGGCACGGGCGTCGTCCCCAAGATCATGGGGAGCTCCACGAGCGTCGTGATCGGCCGGTTCCTCGGCCTGGGGAACCTCACCAGCAGCAACAGCTCGGCCTGCAACACCGGGACCGAGGCGGTCTTCGCGGGGTACAACCACATCCAGCTGGGCCTGGCCGACGCCATGTACGTCGGCGGAGCGGAAGGCGCCCACTACGCCATCTGGGCCGGGTTCGACGCCATGCGCGACGTCCTCTGCTCCAAGTACAACGAGATGCCCGAGAAGGGCTCCCAGCCCATGGGGGCCGGGGCCTGCGGGTTCGTGCCCGGCTCGGGCGCGGGGGTCCTGCGGCTCGAGACCCTGGAGTCCGCCCGCAAGCGCGGCGCTCCCATCCTCGCCGAGCTCCTTGCAGCGTCTTGCAACTCCGGCGGCCAGCGTGACGGCGGCTCCATGACTTTCCCCAACCCGGAGGGGGTGGCGCGCTGCATCCGCAAGGCCGTCCGGGACGCGGGCGTTTCGCCCTCCTCCATCAGCCTGGTCAACGGGCACCTCACCTCGACCGGAGCCGACCCCCAGGAGGTCGGCAGCTGGATGGCGGCCTTGGAGCTCGAACCCGAGCGGTTCCCTCTCATCCAATCCACCAAGTCCATGATCGGCCACGGCCTGGGCGCGGCCGGCGCCATGGAGGCGGTGGCGAGCGTGGATCAGCTCAAGGAGGGCTACGTGCACCCCTCCATCAACTGCGACGAGGTGCATCCCCTCATTCGAGCGATTGCGTCAAGTATTCCCCGCTCATGTGTCGAGCAATCGCTCGAACTCGTCATTAAGGCCTCCTTTGGTTTTGGAGACGTGAATGGCTGCCTGATGTTCAAACGCTGGGACGGGAGGTAAATAGGAAAGAAATGGCATTCAAGCGCAAGGAAGCAGTCGTCGAGGCCGTGGACCTCAACAGCATCACGCCCCAAGACGCCGAAAAGAGGATCATCCTCGGCGTCAAGAAGTACGCCACCAACGAGGCCAACTGGTCCAGGGCCGACCGCAACACGCCGTACCTGGGCCACGTCATCGGGATGGGCATCGAGTCCGCGAACCTCGCCGACATCACGATGTCGATCGAGCGCCAATTCCTGACCAGGAAGACCAAGAAGGTCCCGGTCGCGGGATCCGAGACCGAGTTCACCCTGGAAGACGGCGAATTGGGCAAGCTGCGCATCCTCGAGGGCCAGGATTCGGTGATGGCCACCCCCGGGCTCACCCTCCAGAAGCTCATGGAGCTCGGCCACATGCCGGCCGACCTTGCCTACCTCGAAGGCGTGGCGTCCTTCGCCACCAGCGTGACCGTGGGCGCGGGCTACCGTCTCAACGACGCCCTGCTCAAGACCATCTCGCGCTTCCGGGTCCTGACCGGCCCCGAGCGCGCCCAGGCCAAGGCCAACCTCGAGTCCCTCTCCACGCAGGCGAAGGACTATGAGACCCTGATCGGCGACCCGGCGGCGCTCGCCGCGTCCAAGGCCAATGACTTCGAGACGGACAAGGCCTCGCTGACCGCGTTGAACAACGAGCTCGCCATCGTCAACGAGAAGCTCAAGGGCGTGACATCGGACGATCCCTCGCGCACGGCAAGCCTGCGCTCCGAAGAGACGCAGATACGGACCAGGCTCCGGATGATGCTCCAGAAGCTGACGGTCTCCGAGGAGGCCGTCCGCGGCGCGGGCGCGCGCAAGGCCGTCGACCAGGCCAAGTACGACGAGGTCGCGCAAATCCTCGCCAAGACCGTCCGCCAGGCCCAGGACTGCCTCGCGGAAGCGCCGGTCGGGGGCTGAAGACGCTCTCCCCCGCCGACGTCAGGCGCTTGAAGCTCCAACGGTTCCTGGGGAACCTGGCCGTCCCTTTCATCCACGTCTTCCTCACGATCGCGGCCTGGCGCTTCGGCTACGCGTTCAGGGACCTCGCCGCCTTCCGGCGGCGGGCATGGGAGGCGCTCGACGGCCACGACGGGCCGGTCATCTGGGCCGCCAACCACCTGACGCTCTGGGATTCGTTCCTCATCTTCTACGCCGCGTTCCCGTTCCACAAGACCTTCGTCAGCCGGCGCCTCCCATGGTCCACGCCGGAGCACACCAACTACTACATGAACGGCGGGTGGCTCAAGCGGCACGCGGTGCGGACCTTCATGTACCTGTGCCGCTGCATCCCCTTCATCAGGGGCGGCGAGGACGAGGCCTCCGTGCGATGGCGGCAGATCGCCTTCGAGAAGTGCATCTGGGTGGTCGAGAACGGAGGCACCGTGTTCGTCTTCCCCGAGGCAACCCGCGCCAGGAACGGCTGGTTCGACGCCTGCCAGCCCAAGGACTTCCTCGGGAGCCTCTGCCTGCGCGTCCCGAACGCCAAGGTCCTGACCATCTACCTGCGGGGA
Source organism: Elusimicrobiota bacterium (assembly GCA_016209035.1). Taxonomy (GTDB): domain Bacteria; phylum Elusimicrobiota; class Elusimicrobia; order UBA1565; family UBA9628; genus JACQWX01. The sequence goes on from JACQWX010000035.1 coordinate 16,013, forward strand.
GAGAGCCAGGTGGGCACGACCGCCTACCCGGCCCAGGGCGAGACCTTCCGCATGGACGCCGGACTCTGGGACCCTGCTACGTGCCCGGGCAGCACCGCGCGGTCCATCTCCCAAGGCCTTTTCGACAGGATCGGCGCGCTCCAGGAGCGGTGGTTCGCCGGAAGCTCCATGCTCAAGAACTGCTCCGGCGACGACGTGGTGGACCTCGGCTCCCCGCTGGCCCGCGAGCACTTCAGCGACGATGGCGCCGGGGTCGACCCGGAATGGGCGGCCAGGCTCCTCACCCCCAAGGAAGCCGCTTACCTCCGGTCCCGCCCCCTGGGCGAGGTATTCAGGACCTTCTGGCGCTTCCACGCGGCCAAGGAAGCCGCTTCCAAGGCCCTCGCGCAGGCGGGGATCAAGGTCCTGCCCGGTGGATTCTCGACCATCGAGGTCGACCTCTTCACCCGCAGGGCCAGGCATCTGCCGACGCTGCTCGAGACCCGCCTCCTCTTCACGGACGACGACGAGGACAAGCTGCACTGCGTGGCGTGCTTGAGGGGCGGCGCGCTCGGCGACGCTCAGAATCCCGGCGACGTCCTCTGGAAGGTGGTCGAGGTCCCGCCGGGGGAGTCGCCCTCCGAGACCGCCCGGGAAGCGTGCCTGGAGCTCATCGCGAGCTCCTCCGACGACATCCCCTCCAGCGCATGCCTGTGCTTCACCGAGATCGACGACATCCCCCGGGTGGTGCGCCATGGCAAGGCGCAGGATTGGGGCGTGTCGATCTCGCATTCGGGAAGGTACGCGGCATGCAGCTTCATGGTATCCTGATGAGAAACGGCATCAGCCCCCTCCGCTACTTGCCTCCCCGTGGGGGAGGCAAGTGAAGGCCTGCATCCTCTTCGCCGGCCAGTCCGTCCAGGAGACCGGGATGTGCCGGGAGCTCTGGAAGAACAAGGCGGCCCGGGAGGTCCTTGAGCGCTTGAAGCCGACGCTCGGCCGGGACCTCGAGTACGTCACGACCGAGATGCCGGAAGAGGAGCTTGCGCTCACCTTCAACGCCCAGCGCGCCATCCACGCCCACCACCTCGGGCACTGGTTCGCCTACCAGGCCGCCCACCCCGATATCGAACTCGACGGCGCGGTCGGGCACTCCATGGGGGTCGTGGCCGCGCTGGCGGCGGCCGGGGCCATGTCGGTCGAGGATTCGGGGGTCTTCATCCGGGCGCGGGCCCAGGTCTTCTCGGACGTGTGCAAGACCTTTAAGGAGCCCATGGGCCTGGCCGCGGTCATGACGGACTTCGTGGCCGACTACATCGAGAAGATCGACGCCTTCCCGGGAGTGTCGTTCGCCCTCCACAACACCATCGGCCGCGGCACGGCAGGGGGCAGGCTCGCGGACCTTTCGGCGCTCGCGCGCCACGCCGAGTCCGAGGCCTGGCCGGTCAAGATCATGGCGCTCAAGGTCGAGGGGCCCTACCACACCGCCGCCTTCAAGGCCGCCCAGCCGGCCCTGCTCCAGGCCCTCGCCGGCATCAACCTCGCGGCGCCCAAGGTCCCGGTCTTCATGGGCACCTCCGGCAAGCTCGAGACCGAGCCCGCGAGGATCGCCCGACTCCTGGCCGAGCAGCCCTTCACCCTTGAGAAGCACTTCGACGCGGTCTGGGCCGCCTACGGCCACGGGTGCAGGAACTTCCTCGAGGTCGCTTACAAGCCCCAGCCCGTCGGCTGGATCAAGGACCAGCTGGTCGACGAGGACGGCAAGCGCCTTCCGGACGTCGCCGCCCTGGCGGTCAAGACCGCCGACATCGGGCCGTAAGGCCCGCCGCGCGGGTCAGGCCCCGACGAGCTCGCGGACCTTGCCGCGGAACTCGTTCAGCGCCATTGTCAGCGCCGATCTGCCGTCGATGCCGCGGGTTTGGCACCATAGGGGGGATGCCACGCCGATGGAGAGGTGTTCAGAGGCTTCGTCGGCCATCTCCCGAAGGGCGGCCTGAGTCGGCAGAATCGGACGGCTTGGCGTTTCCAATCGGCCGAATCGGGCGATCTGGCCCTTTGGTGCATGGACAGGGGACCTGCGCCGGCCTGGCGTCCAGGCCTTCGCTTTAGAGGGAACAAAAAATGGTCCGGCTCGTATGCCATCCAGTAGAATTGAGACGTTATGAGGCCGTTTGATCTGTTGACACCCCCCTCGAGAGAAAGCCGTTATCTTGGAGGGAGTCATGGGAAAGAAGAAGTCGTTGAAGAAGGTCTGGTCCGTATCCGAGAAGCTGGAGGCCGTGCAAGCGTGCCAGAGCGGGTTGTCTTTGACGGAGGTAGGCGAGCTCTACGGGATGAGCCACACGACGGTGCGCACATGGGCGAGGAAGTACGAGGAAGGCGGCCTGGCGGCTCTGGAGAACGCGCCGCAAGGGAGGGCGCGGGCCGCGGCCTGATCCTTGAGGAGAAGTTGGCCCTCCTTCGAAGCGTCGCGCAGAAGGCCTGTGCCGAATACGGATTGAAGCCTGCGTCGCTCCCCACCACCGAAACTCCGACCGGCCCGTAGGGTGAAGCAAACCATCGTGAAGGTCGTCAGGGCCGCGTCCGACCTGGCCGGGAAGTAGCCTGGCATCCCGCCCTACTTGAGCGCGCGGCGCCCCCCTTTGTATGATGATAACTGTGGAACTCAAGGACGTGGCGCTCCTGATCCGCGGGGGCGAGGGCCTCTTCGTCGAGTTCAAGGAGAGATACACCTCCAGGATCGACGAGGATATCGTGGCTTTCGCGAACACCAAGGGCGGGGCGATCCTCCTGGGCGTCCGCGACGGCGGGACTCTCGCCGGCGAAAGGCTGACAAACGACCTCAAGGGCAGGATCACCAGCCTGGCGCGCAACTGCAAGCCGGCCATCCACGTGGAAATGGCGCAGGCCGGCGGCGTGGTCGCGGTCGAGGTGCCGGAAGGCGTCGAGAAGCCCTACAGCTGCGGCTCCGGGTACTTCAGGCGGCTCAACGGCAGCACCCAGAAGATGGGCCACGAGGAAATCCGGATCATGTTCCGGGAGAACGATCCCTTCCCGTTCGAGGAACGGCCGGCCAAGGGCTTCGCCTTCGACGGCTTGTCCAGGGCCAAGGTGCTGGCCTTCGCCAGGGAAGCGGGCGTCAATATCGGGAAGACCACGACGGCCGACTTCCTAAGAAGCCTCAAGGTCGCCGATGAGACGAGCGTCAAGAACGCCGGGATTCTCTTTTTCGCGAAGGACCCGCACGAGCATATCCGTCAGGCGCAAATGACGCTCGTCGCTTTCAAGGGGACCAAGAAAGGACTCATTCTCGACCGGCGCGACGTGCGCGACGATCTCTTCACGCAGTTTCGCGAGGCCGTTGTTTTCCTTGAAAGGCACCTCAACGTGAGGAGCGAGATCAGGGGATATAACCGCGTAGACATTCTCGAGATTCCTCCGGCGGCGCTGCGTGAGGCCGTGGTCAACGCCCTCGTGCACCGAGACTACAGCATCACTGGCACGCAGGTCAGCGTGGAGGTTTTTGACGACCGGGTGGAGATCACCAACCCCGGAGGCCTGCCAAAGGGGCTTTCCCAGAAGTCATTCGGCAAAGGCATCTCCATCAGGAGGAACGAGCTGATAGCAGACCTCTTCTTTCGCCTGGACAAGGTCGAACGCGTGGGACAGGGCATCCAGCGGATGAAGGACGCCATGGCCGACGCGGGCTTGAAGGAGCCGGAGTTCGACGCAAACGGCTTCTTTAGGGCCGTCTTCCACAGGTCGCCGGAATTCTCCCTTGCGCCGGGTACCCAGAAAGGTTCACAGAAAAGTACCCAGAAAGGTTCACAGAAAATCCTCGCGCTGATAGCGGAACGATGCGACGTCACCATCGCCGAGTTGGCAGTGCATTTGCGCATCAGCCCCCGCGCGGTCAAAAAACATCTCCGCAAGCTTAAGGCGCGGGGCTTGCTCAGAAGGGTGGGGCCGGACCGAGGCGGCCGCTGGGATATTCCGCCCACAGGAAACCGGAAGGAAAGTCAGGAGGAAAACCAGGAGAGATTGGAAGAAGGGTCGGACGGAACCGCAAGGAGGCGTTCATGACCGCGACGAAGCTGCTGGGGATGGAAGTCGATCTGGACCCGTTTTGCGTGGAGAAGAACCTGCGCTCGTGGGCCTCGGGCCGCATCATCTTCCGAGGCCGGGACTACTACCGGCAGAAGCGCGTGCTGACGCTCGAGAGCTACGACAGCGGCCGGATCGAGGCCCAGGTGGAGGGCACGGCGTCGGCCCCCTACCGCGTGGAGATCCAGTTCGACCGGTTCGGCATGCCTGTTTCGCGGTGCACCTGCCCGTTCAAGTTCGAGCCGCTGTGTAAGCACGCGGTGGCGGCGCTGATCGCCTGGCAGCAGGAGGAAACGGGCTCGGAGCCTGATTTGGGCGAGTTGCCCGGGGACTTCGCGGGCTGGGAGGACGACGCCTCGCAACGCGGCCGCTATCTGGAGGAGCTGGCCAAGGTCGAGCGGGAGGCGCGGCGCTTGAGGTGCGGCGAACAGGGCCTCCGGATCGTAGGCAGGCCGTCGGCCGGCGTATTGGGAGTCTATGAAGTCGCCTCCGGGACCATGGACAGGAAGGGCCGCCGCTACACGGTGACGGTGCGCGACGCCGATTGGAGGCACGCGTCGTGCGGCTGCGTGGACTACCTGACGAACGAGCTGGGAACCTGCAAGCACATCGAGCGGGTGAAGTCCTCGTTGGGACACGCCGGGGAGCGCCGGCTCAAGGCCGCCGAGGCCAAGGCCGGCAGGATATCCTTCTACCTCGCGAGCCGGCCGTCCCACGAAACGGTTCCCCATCCGCTGGAAGAGATCCGGGTCCATATCCCGGAACGGCTTCGAGCCAAGGCCCCGTTCAAGCTTGTCAAGGCCGTGGACCGGGACGGCTACCTGTCGAACGGCAAGGACCCCATGCGCCAGAAGGAGGCTTTCGCGGAGCTGCTGCGCTGCGCGGCCGCCGAGTCGCGCTTGCCGCTGGAGGTCGAGCCCGCCGTCCGCGAGCTGATGGAGCGGGAGGCGGAGGCTTTCCAGTGGGAACGCCGGATCGAGGCCATGGCCAAGGACCCCGGCAAGCATCCGGCCTGGCGCGAATCCGCGGGCGCCATGGACATCAAGCTGCATCCCTACCAGGTGGAGGGAATACTGTTCGCGGCCAAGAAGCGGCGGGCCTTCATCGGCGACGACATGGGCCTGGGCAAGACCGTGGAGGCCATCGGGGCGGCCCTGTTGCTCCAGGCCCTGGGGGCCGCGCGGCGGACCCTCATCATCTGCCCGGCCTCGCTGAAGCAGCAATGGAAGCGCGAAATCGAGAAGGTGTCCAAGTCCCAGGCCTCCATCATCGCGGGGCCGGCCCGCGAGCGCGAACGCCTCTACGGCGACGTCCGGACCTTCTTCATCATCGTCAACTACGAGCTTCTGTACCGCGATTTGAAGCAGATCGCGGGGCTTAAGGCCGACCTTGTCGTCCTGGACGAGGCCCAGCGCATCAAGAACTGGGAGACCAAGATCGCCCAGTGCATCCGGAAGCTCGACAGCCCGTGCCGGTTCGTGCTGACGGGCACGCCCTTGGAGAACAGGCTGGCGGAGCTGCATTCGATCTCGGAGTATCTCAACCCCAAGGCGCTCGGGGCGGCCTGGAAGCTGATGCCGACCTACGCCCGGCTGGACGCGGACGACCGGGTCGTGGGCTATCAAAGGCTCGACCACTTGCGCGCCCGCCTGAACCATTTCTTCATCCGGCGCACCCGGACCGAGGTCCTGTCGCAGCTGCCGGAGCGCACAGACAACAGCTTCTGGACGCCGATAACGGCCGATCAAGCCGACGTCCAAGACCACCTGGCCAAGCAGGTGAGGCGGCTGATGAACAAGTGGGAGAGATACAAGCGCCTGACCAAGGAGGACATGCAGCGGCTGTTCATGCTGCTGACCTGCATGCGCATGGTGTGCAACGCCTACGGCCAGTACGACTGGAAGCCCATCGAGCTGGAGGTGATGACCGCCCGGCGGCTCTCAGGCGGCTTGAAGGCCAAGATCGGCTCTCCCAAGCTGGAGGAATTCCACCGGGTCATGGCCGACCTGCTGGAGACTCCCGGCCAGAAGGTGGTGGTGTTCAGCCAGTGGGAGCGGATGCTGCGGCTGGGCGAGCTCTACATCCGCGACCTGTTGGAGGAAAGCGGCAGCCGGTCCGTCATCTTCTGCGGGGCGCTGTCGCTCAAGAAGCGCGAGGCCGAGATCCAGCGTTTCCTGAAGGACCCGGCCACGCGCGTCTTCTTCTCGACCGACGCGGGCGGGGTGGGCTTGAACCTCCAGGAAGGCTCCAGCTGCGTGGTCAACCTCGAGATCCCCTGGAATCCCTCGGTGCTCGAGCAGAGGATCGGGCGGGTGCACCGCATGGGCCAGAAGAAATCGGTCGAGGTGGTGAACCTGATATCCTCGGAGTGCGTCGAGGAAAGGATATTCAACCTGGTGGCCCAGAAGAAGGCGCTGTTCGACGGCGTTTTCGACGGGCGCACCGTGGACATCCGCTTCGACGCCAAACAGACGGCGTCCTTCATGGAGAAAATGAAGACCATCTTCCCGGTTTCGGGATCGGCGGAGGAAGAGCCGGCGGAGGATTCGCAGGAAGCCGCGGACGCGGAGGTTGAAGCCGCGTCGGACGCGGTACCCCAGGTCGAGGCCGTCCCGGCCGGGCCGCCGCCCCCGGCCGGAGTCCTGCCTGCGCCGCCCGCGCCCGGCGTTTCCGGCGCGGGCGCGCCGCCTGCGTCCTGCACGGGAAGCGGCCTGCCTGCGCTCCCGGCGCCGGTCGTCAGCCTCGACATCACTTCGGCCCTGGCCGCCCTGGCCAAGGCCGCTGGCGCGCCGGAGCCGCCCCCGCAAGCGGGGACGGTGCGCGTCAGCCAGGATGGGGACGACTACCGCTTCTCGGTCCCCAAACCGGCGGTGGAGCTTCTCAAGGGGTTCAGGCCGATTCTGGAGGCGTTGCTCAAGCTGGGCGGTTGAGCCTCGCCCCTGGGCGAGCGCCTGGCAGCGGGGTTGAAAGAGTCAGGCCGCGGAAGGCTACAGAAGCTGAAGGAATTCGCCCTGGCGCTCTCGGCATGGGAAGGCCAGTTCGTCGAATTCAAGGAGTCCGTTTCGGACTCGCTGGCGCGGGAATTCGTGGCGTTCGCCAACTCCACCGGCGGACGCATCTTCGTCGGAGTGGCGGACGACAAGCAGATCAAAAGCATCGCGGTCACCAACCGCCTGCTTTCCCAGGTGGTTGACATCGCCCGGCATTGCGACCCGCCGGTAGCCGTCCACATCGTTGCCTTCAAGCATGAAGGCCATGAGCTTGCGCGACGTCCGGCCGCAGGGGGGCAAGTCAGTCCCCGGGACCGGACCATCCTCCAATTCTGCAAGACCCCGCGGTTCCTGAAGGAGATCATGGCCGAGATCGGCATCAAGAAACGGGATCACGCCATGCCCCGTCGGCTGGATCAAGGACCAGCTGGTCGACGAGGACGGCAAGCGCCTTCCGGACGTCGCCGCCCTGGCGGTCAAGACCGCCGACATCACATCACCTCGCCGCTGAGAAGTCGCTACTCCACAGCCTTACGCTTCCAGAAGATCCAAGACCCCCCGACGACTCGGCGGGTCGCTCGTATAGAAGGATGGCATGCCCCATGCCTCCCAGCGCCCTTCCAGCCGTCCTTGCCGGGCTCGCGATTCACGCAGGAGCGCCTGCGCCGGAGCATCCTGCGCCGCATGGTCCGGCTTGGCGCGGTCCCCGAGGAATCCGCCCGGGAGATACGGACTTCCCCAAGACGCGTCATCCCCGGAGGCCGACTTCGGTGAGAACGAAGAAGTGCCTGGCCCCCTTTCCGACATCCGCGACCGGCTTCGGAGCCTGCGATCGGCTCAAGAGCTCTTGGGCGGCGATGGACGCCGACTTCGGCCATGTGGTGGTGAGGGGACCGTTCGTGCACGGCGGCCTGCTGATCAAGGCGATCATCGACGGTCACACGCCGGTCACGCTGGTGACCTCTGAGGGAGCCGGCCTCACGATCCTCGGGCAGGAGGTTCCCGGACGAGCCCGCTACGGCCCGGAGCGGTTCGTGGGCTCCCGATGGATGGACGACAAATCCAGGGTGATCGGTCAGGCGGTGCTCCTGGACTCCATCGAAATCGGCGGAGCCAAGGCCGAGAAGACCGTCGCGCGCGTCGAGCCGGTGGACTTCGAGGGGACGGACGGCTTCCTGGGCCTCAACGTTCTCGAGCTCTTCGACGCCGAGGCCGAGATGGACTACGGCGGCAAGTCAGGCCAGCTCCACCTCTGGAACCTGCGGTAACCGCCGCTGCTATTCATCCCCGGCGGGCCAGGAGCACCGCTGTTTCGACATGGGGCGTATGAGGGAAGAGGTCGAACGCGGCGGCCTCGGACACCGCGTAGACCGCGCCGAGGGCCTTGAGGTCGCGCGCCAGCGCGTCCGGGTTGCAGGAGACGTAGATGAGGCGGGACGCGGGCCTCGCGACAGCGGCGGCGAGGAGCTTGGGATGGAGCCCGGGCCGCGGGGGATCCACGATGACGGCATCGGCCGGGGGGAGCGTCGGCAGCACGGCTTCAGCGAGCCCCTGCACGAAGCGTGCGTTGCCGATCCCGTTCAAGGCCGCGTTGGCCTGGGCATCGGCGACTCCCAGTGGGTTGGACTCCACGCCGACCAGCTCGCCGCAGAGGTCGGCCACGGAGAGCCCGATGCCGCCCCCGCCGCAGTAGAGGTCCTGGACCGCGCCCGGAGAGAACGCCCGCACCCATTCCCGGACCTGGGAGTAGAGCAGCTCCGTCGCCAGGGTGTTGGTCTGGAAGAACGACTGCGGGGAGATCCGGAACCTGAGGCTGCGGCGGGCCGCGGGAGGATCCCCTCCCGCAGACAGTCCGCGCAGGTTCAGGGCCTCGGTGATGGAACCTTCGCCCGTGAGGACCTCGCGCGACCCGCACTCCGCCGTGTCCGAGACGCCCGCATTGATCCCCCACAGCGCGGTCGTCACGGGCACGGGCGAGAGCGCCGACAGGAACGACTCCTTGAGGCCGGCGGCGGCCGGGAGCCGGGGATCGCCCGCGGTAGTCACCAGCATGACCATCCTCTCTCCGGTGTTCTTGGCCTCCCTGAGCACCAGGTACCTCAAGAGCCCCGTGCGCTTGACGCTGTTGTAAGGCGGGAGCTCTCGGGCCTCGGCCCAAGCCCGGACCCGGGCCAGCAGGAGGGACGCATCCTCCGAGGCCAGCAGGCAGTCCCCGACGTCGACGGTCTTGTTCCAGCGCTTGCGCGCCTTGAACCCCAGCCTCAGCCACGGCCCGTTGTCCTCGGGCGGGTACACGTCGCCGAAGGCGAACTCCAGCTTGTTCCGGTAGCGCCACACGGCCGGCGCAGGACGCACCGCGGGCGCAAGATCGAGCCCGGCCGCCGCAAAGGCGGCCGCGACCCTCTCCGATTTCGCTTCCAGCTGGCCATCATAAGGAACGTCCTGAGAGGCGCAGCCTCCGCACTCGCCGAAGCGCCGGCACGGGGCCTGGGAAGTCACGCGCTCAGGGGGAGAACTTGAAGAAGCAGACATCGCCATCCTGGACCTCATAGTCCCTGCCCTCGGAGCGGATGAGCAGCGATGAGCTTGAGGTCGCCGAGGCGCTTCATACGAGGGCCCGCGCGTGAAGGTCAGACGCCGACGAGCTCGCGGACCTTGCTGCGGAGATCCTCGGGCTCGAAGGGCTTGACGATGTAGTCATCGGCGCCGATCTCCTTGGCGGTCTTGATGTCGGCCTTGTAGGACTTGGCGGAGACGAAGAGGATCTTGACGTCCGTGAAGATTCCGTCAGCACGGAGCTTCTGGCACAGCTCGAAGCCGTGCATCTTCGGGATGCTGATGTCGATGATGGCCAGGGCCGGGAGGACCCTTTGGATCGCGGCGAAGCCCGAGTCTCCGTCGTAGGTCTGCTCGAGCTCGTACTGCGAGGCCAGGATGGCCTCGTACAGGACGCGGATGAGCGGGTCATCCTCCACCACCACGATCTTCTTCTTGGCGTCAGGCATTGCGCAATTTGCGCAACTTACTCTGTGCCGGCACTTGCTGGCGGCAGAGTTGCGCAAATTGCGCAATGCCTGACGCCAGTACCTCCAAGTCTAGCATAGATTGGTACAATCTCTCGATGGGGAACCTCACGGTCGCGGTGGGCTTGAGCGGCGGCGTGGACTCCGCGGTCGCCGCGCTCAAGCTCAAGGAGTCGGGCTACGAGGTCTTGGGCCTGACCATGAAGACCTGGGACGGCCGCCTGGCCATCCGTGACGAGGGGCGCTCCGGCTGCTACGGCCCCGGCGAGGCCAGGGACCTCGAGTCGGCAGCGAGGGCTGCGCAGCGCCTGGGGATCCCCCATTTCGCGGTCGACGTCGCCTCGCAGTTTAGCAGCGCCGTGCTCGACTACTTCCGCTGCGAGTATCTCGCGGGCAGGACCCCCAACCCCTGCGTGCGCTGCAACCAGCGCGTCAAATTCGGCGCGCTCCTGCGCTCCGCCCGAGCGGACGGCATCCGGTTCGACCTCTTCGCCACGGGCCACTACGCGCGCCTACGCCGCAGGGAGGCCGACGGCCGCATCCTCCTCCAGCGGGCAGCGGACCGCAGGAAGGACCAGTCCTATTTCCTCGCGGGCCTCTCCCAGCGCCAACTCGAGCGGATGCTCCTCCCCCTTGGGGAGCTCGTGAAGGGCGAGGTCAAGGACCTGGCCCGGAAGGCCGGCTGGCGCGACCTGGCGGACCGGCCCGAAAGCCAGAACTTCATCGAGAACCGCGGCTATGGCGTGCTGTTCGCTCCCGAGGACGACCTGCCGGGGCCTATCCTGGACCTCTCGGGCGCGGTCATCGGCGAGCACCGCGGCATCGCGCACTACACGGTAGGCCAACGCAGGAAGACGGGTCTCGGCGGAGGCCGAAGCGCCCTCTATGTCGTGCGCCTCGACGCCCGAGCCAACGCCGTCGTCGTCGGCCCCAAGCGAGCGCTCCTGGCCGGATCCTTCGTTGCGACCGGAGTCCGCTGGGCCGCGGACGGCCCGCCGTCGGAGAGCGGCCGGAGGTTCGCCGTGCAGGTCAGATACCAGCACCGGCCGGCGCAGGCCCTGGTCAAACCCAAGGCCTGGGGCCGCGACGCCGAGGTCGTGTTCGATGAGCCCCAGGCAGCGGTGGCCCCGGGACAGACCGCGGTCTTCTACGACGGGGACGCCGTCTTCGGCAGCGGGACCATTACTTGATGCCTGACACCGTATTATCTAGAATTCTTGGGTGAATCCGCCCTCGGAATACCGCTTCCCCCAGAGTCCGGTGTTCTATCGCAACCTCACCCGGCGGTTCCCGAAGATCGTGTGCGGGGAAGGCTGCTGGCTCTTCGATGACAAGGGCAAGCGCTACCTCGACGCTTCGGGCGGGGCCTTCACGGTCAACATCGGCCACGGCGTGCGCGAGGTCGCCGAGGCGATCGGGGTCCAGGCCGGCCGCGTGGCCTACGTCAACGGCACGGCCTTCACGAGCGACGCCGCCGAGGAACTGGCCCACGAGCTGGCCAAGCTCAACCCCGAGGGCCTGCGGTACTCCTACTTCCTGGGATCCGGTTCCGAGGCCGTGGAAGCGGCCTTGAAGCTGGCCCGCCAATACTGGGTCGAGACCGGGAAGCCCTCCAAGCACAAGATCATCTCCCAGAGTCCCGGCTACCACGGCAACACCCTGCTGGCGCTCTCGACCTCCGCGCGGGGGCACTACAAGAAGCTCTTCGAGCCTTGGCTGGTGAAGGTCCCGATGATCCCGGCGCCATATCCCTACCGCTGCACTTGCGACGGGAAGGCTTCCTGCCCGGTCTGCTCGGGCTCGGCCCTCGAGAAGGCCATCGAGGAGGAGGGGCCCGGCACGGTGGCCGCCTTCATCGCGGAGCCCATCGGCGGGTCGTCCACGGGCGCCTCGGTCCCGCGGCCCGACTACTACCGCCGGGTGCGGGACATCTGCGACAAGCACGAGGTCGTCTTCATCGCGGACGAGGTCCTCACGGGCGCGGGCCGCACCGGCGAATGGGTCGCCATCCAGCGCTACGGCGTCGTCCCGGACATACTGGTGCTGGGCAAAGGCTTGAGCGGCGGCTACGTCCCCCTCTCGTGCGTCTCGACCTCGGAGAAGTTCATCGAGCCCCTGGCGAAGGGCTCTGGCTCACTCAAGCACGCCCAGACCTTCTCGCACACGCCCACGGCCTGCGCCGCGGGCTTGGCCGCGGTCCGCTACATCAAGAAGAACAACCTGGTCGCCCGGGCCGCCAAGATGGGCAAGGCCCTGGGCCGGCACCTGGAGGCGCTCAGGCCCGCCCACGGCGTGGGCGACGTCCGCGGCATCGGCATGCTCCACTGCGTCGAGTTCGTGGCCGACAAGAGGAAGAAGACCCCCCATCAGAGGAGCCTCAAGTTCGCGGAGACCTTCGTCGATTTCGCGCAGGAGCGCGGCTTGGTCGTGTGGCCCAACGTGGGACAGGCCGACGGCGTGAACGGCGACCTCGTCATGATCGCCCCGCCGTTCACGATCACCGAAATGGAGATCCGCCAGCTCGTTTCCCTCTTCGAGGACGCGCTGGAGAAGACGCTGGACCACCTCGCCGAGAAGGCCTAGGACCCCATGCCTCCCAAGACTATGGTGAAACCCGACTATCCCCGCATCCGCGTCGCTCCCCCCGGGCCCAAGGCCAGAGGCATCATCGCCCAGGACCGGGAATGGAGCTCCCCGTCGTACATCAAGGCCTACCCCCTGGCCATGGCCGGCGGCAAGGGCGCCATGGTCGAGGACGTGGACGGCAACCGCTACATCGACTTCATGGCGGGCATCGCGGTCTCTTCGACCGGGTACAACCACCCCAAGGTCGTCTCCGCCGTGGTCGAGGCCGCCGGCCGCTTCCTCCACATCTGCGGCACGGACTTCTACTACGACGGGATGTCGCGGCTCTGCGAACGCCTGGGCAAGCTCGCCCCCGGCAAGGAGAAGAGCCGGGTCTTCCTCACCAACTCGGGCGCCGAGGCGGTCGAGGGCGCGGTCAAGCTCGCGCGCTACCACACCCGCAAGCCGCACCTCATCAGCTTCCAGGGCGCCTTCCACGGCAGGACCTACGCCGCCATCTCGCTCACCGCGAGCAAGGTCAAGTACCGCGCCGGGTTCGGGCCGCTCCTGCCGGAGGTCACCCACCTCCCCTACGACAACCCCTACCGCGGCGGCGACGCCGTCCGCGCCGCCAAGGAGGCCTTCGAGAGCAGGCTGCCCGCCAAGGACGTCGCGGCCGTCTTCATGGAGCCGGTGCTGGGCGAGGGCGGCTACGTCATCCCGGACTCCAAGTTCGTCCGGTTCTGGCGGGAGTTCTGCGACGAGCACGGGGCCCTGCTGGTCTTCGACGAGATCCAGTCCGGCGTGGGCCGCACCGGCAAGTGGTGGGCCTGCGAGCACCACGGCGTGGAGCCCGATATCCTGCTCTCGGCCAAGGGCCTGGGCTCGGGGATGCCGATCGGGGCCATCGTCGCGAAGGAGGATGTCATGACCTGGCCCCGAGGGACCCACGGCTCGACCTTCGGCGGCAACCCGGTGGCCTGCGCCGCCGCCCTGGCCACCCTCGACGTCGTGGAAAGCGAGGGGCTCGCCAACGCGCGGCTCATGGGAGACAGGCTGCTCCAAGGCCTGCGCAAGCTCCAGGACCGGCACGCCTGCATCGGCGACGTCCGCGGCCGGGGCCTCATGATCGGGGTCGAGTTCGTCAAGGACCGCACGACCAAGGAGCCAGACCCCCAGCTGGTGGAGGACCTCGAGCAGCGCGCCTTCCGCAAGGGCCTGCTCCTGCTCACGGCCGGCAAGTCCGCCATCCGCATCGCGCCGCCGCTCGTGCTCACGGGATACGACGTGGACACGGGTCTCTCGATACTCGACGAGTGCCTCACGGAACTCAAGAAGCGACGGCCCTTATGAAAGACAAGCTGAGAAGCATGAAGGACGCCGTCGCGGACTTCGTCCGCGACGGGGACACCGTCGTCATCGAGGGCTTCACGCACCTCATCTGCTTCGCCGCCGCCCACGAGATCATCCGTCAGGGCCGCAAGGGCCTCACCCTCTGCCGCCTCACCCCGGACCTCATCTACGACCAGATGATAGCTTCCGGCTGCTGCCGGAAGCTCGTCTTCTCTTGGGCCGGAAACCCCGGGGTAGGATCACTGCATGCGTTCCGGCGAGCAGTGGAGGCTTCGCCTCCACTGCTCGAGATCGAGGAATACTCCCACTTCGGCATGGTCGGCAGGATGTGCGCGGGCGCGGCCAACCTGCCGTTCTGGCCCATGCGCAACTACACCGGCGCCGACATCCCGGCCTCGAACCCCCTCATCAAGGCCATCCAGTGCCCCTACACCGGAGAGAAGCTCGCCACGGTGCCGGCCTTGAGGCCCGACGCGACCATCATCCACGCCCAGCGCGCCGACCGGGCCGGCAACACCCAGATTTGGGGCCTCATGGGCGTGCAGAAGGAAGCCGCCTTCGCCTCGAAGCGGGTGATCGTGGCGGTCGAGGAGATCGTGGACGAGGCCGTCATCCGCTCCGACCCCAACCGCACGCTCATCCCCTCGTTCCAGGTGGATGCCGTGGTCCTCGAGCCCTGGGGAGCGCATCCGTCCTATGCGCAAGGATACTACGACAGGGACAACGACTTCTATGTGAGATGGGACAAAATAGCGAGGGGCGAAGCGTCCATCGCGAAGTATCTCGACGAGTTCGTGCTCGGCGTCAAGGACCGCGCCGAGTACATGAAGAAGAACCCGGGCCTAGCCGAGCGCCTCAGGGCCAAGCCGTCCGTATGCGCGGGGGTGGATTATGGATACTAAACCCCCGGATGAGAACGCAAACCTAGAGCCGGTGATGGCGGAGCCATCACCGGCTGAAATGATGACCGTGCAAGCCGCGCGCGAGCTCAAGGACGGCGAGGTGGTGTTCGTCGGCATCGGCCTGCCCAACCTCGCATGCAACCTCGCCCGCGCCACGCACGCTCCCAACCTCGTCCTCATCTACGAGTCCGGCGCGGTCGGCGCGGTCCCGGACCGCGTCCCGCCCTCCATCGGCGACCCCGCCCTGGTCACTGGCTCGCTCATGGTCTGCGGCATGTCGGACGTGTTCCAGCTCATCCTCCAGAACGGCAAGATCCAAGTGGGCTTCCTGGGCGGCGCCCAGCTCGACCGCTACGGCAACATCAACACCACGGTCGTAGGCTCCTACAAGAGCCCGAAGGTGCGCCTGCCCGGCTCGGGCGGGGCATGCGAGATCGCGGTCCACGCCCAGCGGGTCCTCATCATCATGAAGCTCTCGAAGCGCACCTTCATGGAGAAGGTGGACTACATCACCAGCCCCGGCACCAGGCCCGCGGGCCAGCCTCGCGGCGGGGTCTCGATGCCCGGCCGCGGCCCCATCAAGGTCATCACGGACTTAGGTCTCCTCGAGCCCGACCCCCAAACCGGGGAACTGACCCTGACCTCCATCTACCCCGGCGTCACCGTGGACCAGGTGCGGGAGAACATCGGCTGGCCCCTCAAGGTGCGCGAGCCCTTGGGCTCCGTGGGCCTGCCCTCAGCCGCCGAGCTCAAGCTCCTGCGCGAGGTCCTCGACCCCCAGCGGCTGCACATCAAATAGGCGGTTCGTAGGCGGGATAGCCCATGTAGGAGTTCTGCGCCGGCTTGCCTTCGTCGTGGTGGACCACGATGAAGCTCAGGCGCGGGTGCGGCCCGCCTTGAGGAGGCGCTCGTAGTTCTCCATCAGCCGGTTCGTGGACTCGACGTAGTAGCGGTCGCGGTCGAGCTCCAGCTCGGTGAACCGCGCGTAGCCCGAGATCGCGAACCCCCCCTAGCGTCGCCGCCCACGGTCCGCCTGGGCTTGGAGTCCCAGCCGGCTGCCGCGGCCTTGTCGAAGAGATCGACCCAGCCCTGGTAGTCGGCCGGGACCTGGATGGAGTGTCTCCCGAAGAGGCTGATGACGCCCTTGTCCCTCGACAATCGCGCGGCCGCCTTCCTGTTCAGGATGGTGGTGTCGAAGTTGGACCCGTCCGGATGCGCCTTGACCATGTAGAAGGCCAGGTCAGGGTTGGCGATCTGCCGGGTACGAACGCCTTCGGCCAGGAGCTGATGGGCCTTGAGGTCGTTGTCGAGCTCGCCGGAGAAGGGCTTGACCTCGGCCACGGTCAGGAGCATGGTGGACCGCAGGACTTTGTCCAGCACCGCCTGGAGGGGCGCCTGGGGCTTGGGCCTGCGGCCGAAAAGGCCTTGGGAGACGAGGACCTCGGAGGGCGTCTCGTCGGGGATGCCGAAGCCGCCGAGCGTGTCCGGACCGATGGCGCCATAGGGCCCGACGACGCGCCGAAGCTCCTACTTGGCGAACGACGCCCGCGGAGCTTGGACGCCCTTGCGGACTCCGCTCCCGAACTGGACGCTCACGGAAGCCACGTGGCTCATGCCCACGGAGCCGAAGGGGACGACCGCGTAGTCCACGGCCCAACCCCCGAAGGCGACGCCGAAGCCGCCCGTCGCGCCGGCGGCGCCGTCGACGCCGCGGAGCGTGCGCGAGTTGTACCCTGCCCGCAAGGCGAACCCGAGGTTCGGCTGGTTCGCCAGCCGCACCTCGGTGCCGAAGGCGCCGTAGGGGCCGTTGCTGCGCGGCACAACGCCCTCTGCGGACACCAGCCACCAGGGGTTGAGCTTCGCCATCAGGCCCGCCCGCACGGACAAGGGCAGCCTGAATCGCTCCTCGTCGTACTTGAGGTCCCCCCCGATGTTCCTCGCGGCCACGCCGAACCGGAGCCTCGAGTGGAGCCTGAGCATGAGGCCCAGGTCGACGGCCGCGGTCTCGGCCTTGCGCACGAGCCTGGAGCGCACGTATTTCGCGCTCACCCCGAATGCGACCGGGGAGATGGCATAGGCCATGCCGAGGGCGGCGGTCAGTTCCCTCGGCGAGACCTGCCCCGTCACCGACCCGCTCGCGTCGGTCTCTTCCACGGTCCCGTACGACATGTGCTGCACTCCGGCGGCCAGGCCGCCCCGCCCGACGCGATAGACGCTCGCGGCGTAGTCGTAGAAGCCCGAACCGAGGTAGGTCGCGTGCGTGAAGACCAATTCCTGCCTCGGCGTCAGAGCCAGACCCGCCGGGTTCCAGTACAGGGCGTGGGCCTCGTCCGCCACCGCGGTATACGCCTCTCCCATGCCCATGGCCCGGCCGCCGACCCCGAGGTTCAGGAAGCCGGCCGCGGCCGTGCCGCGGCCGCTCCGGTGGAAGTCCTCGGCGTGGCCCGCGCACACGAGGAGCGAGACAAGGAGGAAGTTCACTCAGCGCTCCACGACCACCTTGAAGGTCTTCCTCTGCGTCCCGCTCTCAGCGAAGCCGTAGTACACCCCGCTGGCCGCGTTGGCGCCCGAGAGGTTCTTCCCGTCCCAGGCCGCCATCCCCGCGGCGTTGGTGGCGAGGTCCTGGACCTTCTCGCCGGCCACGGTGTAGAGCCTAACGCGGGTCAAGGCCGGCAGGTCGCTGAAGGTCACCGCGGCATGGCCGAGCTTGGGTCTGAAGGGGTTGGGGAAGACCTTGACCGTCGAGACCGTGTCCGAGGGCGACCGCTGCATGACCTGGAAGGTCGAGAAGTGGTTGAGCTTCGCCATCAATGTCTTGGCCGCGGTGTCCACGGTGGTCACCAGCGGCACGTAGATCCCGGCCCCCTCAACGTAGCGTGCGAGGACCAGTCGCGAGGGATTGACCCACGCCGGCAGCGAGTCGCCGTAGCCGATGGTCACGGTCGCTTCCTTGAGAGGCTGGATGTCCCTGCTCAGCGAGATGTCGAACCCCAAGCCCGTCCCGACCAGCCCCGGCGAGGCCGGTGCGGTCGAGAAGGAGATCCGCTCGACCATGGTCATGACCACGATCTCGCCGACGGCCTCGGGCGGGACGACCACGCTGACCGTGCCGAAGGTCACCCCGAAGATGACGGTTCCCCCATTCGCGGGATCCAGGCTCAATGGGGGGCTAACCGCGGCTGGCGTGAAAGCGACATCCCTCGAGTTCCCCGCCAGGCCCGTGTCGTCGGCAGCGTCGGACCGGGCCGCCGCATTCGGCGCAACGCGCGGTAACAAGGAGGATGCGGCAAAAAGCAGGATTAGGCCGACCGCGCGTCGAAGGAACGGGTTGTGGTCGCCCATTGGCATCCCATTATATACAAAGGTCATGCAGTGCAGGGCCCCGTTCTCGACGCTGGCCCCCTCAGTGCTTGTGCAGCCGGTAGAAGTAGAGGGCGTTGTGCAGGCTGAAGCTCCCCAGCCAGAGATCGGTCTTCGGGGCGACCACCCCTCCGCGGAGGGCCTTGAAGGCCACGGGCCGGCACAGGTAGACCTGGGGCAGGTCCTGCTGGTAGAGGTCCTGGAGCTTCCGATAGAGCTTCTCGCGGGCCGCCTCGTCGGAGAGGCCCCTGGCCTCGTCCACCAAGGCGTCGGCTTGGGGCTGGGCATAGCGCTGGAGCCGCGGGAAAAAACCGGCGCTGTGCATGAGGTTGAAGGCATAGGAATGAGGGTCGGGAAAGTCTGGGCCGAAGCTCGCGATGAAGAGCGGCAGCCTGCGTTCTTCCAGGGCCTTCAGGAAGGCGTTCCTGGGAACGGGCTTGGGTACCAGGTCGAAGGAGGGGCTGATGGCCCGCAGCTCCGAGGCGAGCAGGTCCGCCGCGGCCTGGGCTTCGCCCGAGACCGCGTCGAAGAATATCTCGGCCCTGAAGCCCTTGGCCCAGACCTTGCCGCCGGCCGCCTTGCGAAAGGACTCCGCGGCCCGGCCCCGGTCGTAGTCGTAGGGCGCGGGCCCGGTCTTCCAGTCGAACATGTCGAAGGGGACGGGCCCGAAGACCCGGACGCCTTTGCCGCGAAGGGCGTAGTCGCGGAACATCTCGAAGTTGAAGGCATGGGCGAAACCTCGCCGGACGTCCGGGTCGGCGAAGAAGTCGGGCGGGATGCCCTTGCCGTCCAGCCGGCCGCTGCCCAAAGCCCGCGTCCCCACCGGGTTGACGCCGAAGTTGAAGAACAGGGTCTGCCCGGTGGCCCAGTTGTCGATGTCGTCGAGGACCTTGATGTCGGGGGAGCCGGCCAGGTCCCGCAGGGACGAGCGGCTGAGCTGGGCATAGTCCGCGTCGCCGGCCTGGAGCATGGCCAGCCGCATGACCTCGCTGCGCACTTCGTGGAATACCACGGTCTTGAGCGCCGCGGGCCCGCGCCAATAGAAATCGTTCCTCCTGAGCACGATGAGGCCGCGGGCCGAGTCGGTCGAGTCGAGCACGAACGGTCCGGTCCCGTTGGCCAGGAACCGGATGTCCGACTCTTCCATGGGCCGCTGGTTGAACCTAGTCCACGAAGCCTCGGCGCCGTCCCACTCCCCGTGGGCCACGGCCCAGCTCTTGGACAGGACCATGGGCCAGGAGGCCAGGATGTCGAGGAAGGAGGCGTCGGGCTTCTTCAAGGTGACGACGACCCGGTCCCCCTCGGTCCGGACGGCCTGCGCCGCCGCCTCATAGGAGACGCGGAGCTTGCCGCCCTTGCCGCGGGTGGACGGGACTCCCAGGATGGGCTCGAGCAGCATCGCGGACGGGCCTCCGGGGGTGTCGGCCAGAAGGAAGCGCAGCAGGGAGTAGCGGACGTCCTCGGCGCAGAGTTGAGAGCCGTCATGGAAACGCACATCCTTCCTGATGGGGAAGGAATAGACGCGCCCGTCCGCGGACAGGAGGCCGTTGTCACCAGTCGGCACCTCGGCCGCCAGGAAAGGGGCGAAGGGCATCTTCACGGGGTCCGTGCCGTAGACCACGAGCGGCTCATAGATGTTCAGGGCCACGGACAGGCTCTCCAGGTCGTACATGGCCGCAGGGTCCAGGGTGAGGATGCCGTCGGCCTCGACGCTCACGAAGGTGTCGGTGCTCGTCGCGGCGCGAGCCGGGCCCGCGAGTCCGACCAGGAAGACCACTGAAACGAGGATCCTCATCGCCATACCTTGTTCCCGTCCTTGTCGTAGAGGAGCGTCATGAGCGCGTATTGCCCGCTGGTCGCGCTCTGGCTCTGGAAGGACTCGACGACCAGCGAGATGACGCCGGTCAAGTCCACCATGAGCTGGCGCACGTAGGTGTTGCCGGAGCCGTTGTCGGTCTCCCGGTACCAGAGGTATGAGCCGAAGCGGTCGAATTTCCAGAGCCGAGCGACGTTGCGCCCGTTCCTGAGCGCGTTGCCGCCCACAAAGAAGGAACCTTCCGCGTCCGCGGCCACCGCGGTCGGGACGTTGGGGATGCTGTCGTTGAAGAAGCGATCCCATTCGAACTGGCCCGCGGGGCCGTAGCGGAACAAGACGAGCGTCTTCAAGCCGTTGGGGTTCTTGCGCACGGCCGCCACGACCAGGCTGCCCGAAGGGTCGATCGTAGCCGCCGCGGCGCGCTCGTCCACCATCATGTTCCGGACCTGGGTCCAGAGCACGTTGCCGGACGGGTCGGATTTGCGGACCATGACGTACTCATTGCTGCCGGCGTAGCAGTTCAAGACCGCGTAGTAGTTGCCGGCGCCGTCGACGAGACCGAGCTGGTTCTCCTGCCCGCCGAGCGCGGCCGGCAGGAGAGCGAGCAGACCGGAGATCAGGAGCGCTGACTTCATGGCCGGATTATACAAACTCTCGGGCGGCGGGGAGGTCCATCATGATATCATACCCCATCATGGCGGGGCCGACGGCCATCCTCGGGGTGTGGGACGGGCATGACGCCGGCTCGGCCATCCTGGTCGAGGGCTCGCTCCTGGCCGCGGCGAACGAGGAGCGGTTCACCCGGCGCAAGCTCGAGGTCCATTTCCCCGAGGCCAGCATCGGCTTCTGCCTGCGCCAGGCAGGCCTGCGGCCCGACCAGGTGAGTCGGGTCGCCCTGTCCACGACCGACCCATCCAAGGCCATGACGCGCTGGCTGCCCTCTCTCAAAGAGGAGAACTACCTCCTGCGCCGGCGCAAGAAGCTGCCGGACTGGGCCACGCCCTACAAGCGCAGGTTCAAGTTCTGGGTCACGAGCCTGCGGCCGAACTGCTTGAGCCGGGCGCTCTCCAGCCTCTATGCCTCCAAGAGGCTCAGGGCCATGGGCTTTCGTGATTTCGAACTCAAGCTCGTGGACCACCACCTCTGTCACGCCCATAGCGCGGCCGTAGGGTCGGGACTGCCCACCTGCCTGGTCGTCAGCCTGGACGGCGTCGGAGACGGCTCCTGCGGAGGCGTCTGGGAGTGGGCCGAAGGCCCGCGGGCCGGCAGGCTCCGGGAGGTGGCCCGGCTCGAGGCCTGGGCCTCGCTGGGCATCTTCTTCGAGACCGTCACGCACCTCATGAACTTCCGCGAGGTCGAGGACGAGGGCAAGGTCATGACCCTGGCCGACTACGCCTGCCCTGTTCCTGACGCGGACAACCCCATGCTGCGGATGTTCACGGTCGAGGACTTGAGGCTGGCTAGCCCGCTCAGCCGCCGGAGCGCGCAGGTCGAGCTGGAACGCCTGGCCTGGCGCTTCCCCGCCGACCAGTTCGCCTTCATGGCTCATCGGACGGTCGAAGTGAATGTCTTGGAACTTTTCCGGCAGGCCATGGCCAAAACGGGAATGAAGGATGTGGCCTACGCCGGCGGCATCGCGGCCAACGTCAAGGTCAACCGACTCATCAGGGAGAAGCTGGGGGTCCGGAGCCTCTTCGTCTTCCCCCACATGGGAGACGGCGGCCTCGCGGTCGGCGGCGCCTGGGCGCTCGCCAGCGAGTTGGGAGTGCCCTGCGAACCCCTTGGCAGCGTCTTCCTGGGGCCCGGCTACGCGGACGAGGAGATCGAACGGCTGGCCGCGGCCGAACGCGGCATCATCCTTGAGAAGGTGGCCTCGCCTGCCAAGACCGCGGCAGGCTTGATCGCCTCCGGCGAGGCCGTGTTCTGGTTCCAAGGCCGCATGGAGTACGGTCCGAGGGCCCTGGGAGCGCGGTCCATCCTGGCCAGGCCTGACTCGCTGCCCCTCAAGGACTCCCTGAACCTCAGGCTCAAGAGGCGCGCCTGGCACCAGCCGTTTGGTCCCTCCATGCTCGCGTGCGAGGCTTCCCGCCTGCTGGAGGAGTATCGCGATGCCCCCAATCCCTACATGACCGTGGCCTACATGGTCAAGAAGGACTGCCGAGGAAGCCTGGCGGGGGTCATCAGCGCGGACGGCACCTGCCGCCCCCAGATGGTCCCGGAGGACGATTCGCCTTATTCGCATCTGTTGCAGGAACTCCGGCGCCTCACGGGCCTGGGCGCGGTCCTCAACACCAGCTTCAACCGGCACGGGGAACCCATCGTCTGCTCGCCTGAGGACGCCTTCAGAGCCTTCAGCCAGGCCGCGGTCGACCACATGGTCATCGGGAGCTTCCTGGCGAAGAAGGCAGGCGCGCCTTAGGGCGTCATCCGGCGAGGGCTTTCAGAACCGCTGCCAGAGCTTCTTGGAGAGCTCCAAGGACTTGGCCGCGGCCTCGGCCTCGTCGATGCCGAGCTTGAGGCGCTTGCCCTCCATGAGCACCTTGCCCGAGGCGATGGTGGTGTCCACTGACGACTGGGACAGCCCGAAGATGACGTGCCCGAGCACGGTACCTTCGTCGAAGGGCGTGGGCGGGTGGTAGTCCATCAACACGATGTCGGCCGCCGCCCCTTCCTCCAGGACGCCGAGCTTGACCCCCCAATGCCGGTCGGCGATCTTGGCGTTGTTGAAGAGCAGGGTCGAAGCGGCCTCCATGAAGCCGCAGCTGGGGTTGTCGTGCGAGAGGTGCTGGGCCCAGAGCGCGACCCGGAGCTCCTCGAGCATGTTCACGGTCATGGCGTCCGTGCCCAAGCCCACGAGGATGCCCTTGGCCTGCATCTTGATGATGTCGGCCACGCCGACCGCGTTGTTCATGTTGGACTGGGGGTTGTGGGCCACGGCCGTGTCCGTGGACTTGAGCAGGTCCATCTCGCGGTCGTTGACGTGCACGCAGTGGGCCGCGATGGTCTTGGGGCCCAGGATGCCGAACTTGTGGAGGCGCTCCACCACGCGCAGGCCGAAGTGACCTTCGTTGTAGTCCTGGTCCGATCTGGCCTCTGCCGTGTGGACGTGGAAGCCGGCGCCGAGCTCAACCCCCGCCTCGGCCGCGCGGGCCATCGTCTTGTCCGTGATGGTGAAGGACGCGTGCAGGCCGAAGAGGGCCTTGAGCTGCTCGTCTTTCTCCGCCTTGCAGCGCTTGATGAACGCGACGTTCTCGTCGATGCCGTCCTGGGCGACCTCTTCGCCGTCGCGGTCGGAGAGCTCGTAGCACAAGGACGCCCGCACGCCCGTCTCCTTGACAGCCTTGGCGATGAGGTCGAGGGAGCCGCGGGCGGCGAAGGGGCTGGCGTGGTGGTCGATGAGGGTGGTGGTGCCGCGCTTGACCGCGTCGATCAAGGGCAGAAGAGCGGAGTAATAGCAGTCATCAAGACAAAGCTTCTTGTCCAAACGCCACCAAAGGTTTCGAAGGATTCCCGCGAAATCCTTCGAAGGCAGGGCTTTGCCAAGTCCTCGAACCATCGTGCTGTAGAAATGCATGTGGCTGTTGATGAACCCGGGCAGGACGGCCTTGCCGTCCGCGGACAGGACCTTCTTGTACTTCCCCTTGAAGGCGTGGCTCTTGGCGATCTTCGCAATCCGCCCGTTCTCGCACAGGATGGAATGGCCGGATAGGACCCTGTTCTTGTCGCCGAAGGTGACGATGAGGCCGTCTTTGATAAGCAAGCCGCAAGCCTTGCCGCGAGCCTCCCGTGTCGCAAGCCTCCCCCGCGGGGAGGCGCGCAGTTGTGGGGGATGGGAAGTCGTCTTCATGGATTATGCCTCCTGGAGAAGTTCCAGCTCCTTCTTGGTCCTCTCCCTCATGTACAGCGCGCCGGAGAAGCACTTCTGGCTGCAGATGGAGCAGCCGATGCACTTGGACGCGTCGGTCTCGGGCACCTTGTCGTCGTCGAGGGTGATGGCGAGGTAGGGACAGCGCGCGCAGTTGCCGCAGTGCTGGCAGAGCTCCGAACGCACGGCCGAAATCTTCTTGACAGGGGTGAGCTCCATGAACCCGGTGATGGGGTCGGGGAGGCTGCGGCCGATGAGCTCGGACACGGACTCCATGCCGCGCTCCTCGAGCAGGTGGCTGAGGCCCGAGTGGAGGTCGTCCACCACGCCGTAGCCGTGCTTCATGGCCACGGTGCAGAACTGCACGGTCTTGGCGCCCAAAGCCAGGAAATCGGCCGCGGCCTTGTAGTCCATGGGACCGCCGTTGCCGGACACGGTCACGCCGAGCTTCGAGACGTTGGCGAGGGTCAGGTTGCTGATGGGGATGACGCCCTCGCCGCTCAAGCCGATGACCACGCCCTCCTCCCAGGTCTTCTTCGCGCCCGGCCTGAAGGACAAAGCCGGGAAGGTGTTGGCCAGGGTGACGCCCGCCTTCTTGTCCGGGTAGCGCTCGAAGACCTCGCGGATGGCCTTGATGATCGGGTAGATGGAGGTGACCGCGGCCGTCAGCTTGAAGAGCTTCGGGACCTCCGGGCTGCCGGCCTGCATGACCCAATCGATGATCCGGGCGGTCAGTTCCGCGTCCTGGGACACGATGTCTCCCTTGGTGCCGTCCCCCCCCTGCGGGCAGGAGAGGCTGTACTCGATGCCCATGACGCCCGAGGCCTCGAGCTTCCTGGTGTTCGACTGCCAGCCCGCCCGGTCGTTGTCCGCGTTGCCGGTCACGGGCCCGCCGGTCGAGGCCATGGTGAGCCGGTCCGGGTACTCCCTCCTCAGATGCTCGACCTCGCGGCAGACGCGGTCCATCGGATGGCCGGACACGTTGTCGCAGTTGCCGTAGGTGGACCGGGTCACGGCGAACATGTACTCGGACGGGATGTGGATGGGCACGCCGTCGAAGCAGGTCTTCATGACGCCCCCGGCCCAGCCCGCTTCGTAGGCCTTCTTCATAGCCTCGTAGCCGTCGCTCGGCGGCGCGGCCGAGAGCAGGAACGGCGAGATTATTTCGCGACCGAAGAATTCGGTCGCGAGGGGCACGGGAAGGAGGTTCCGGCCCTTGAGGATCACCGTGCTCTTGGTCTTCCTCCTCGGAGGCTCGAAAGCCTCCTCGGAGAGATACGCGTGCGCCGCCATCGCGGCGTTCTTCCCGGCAGCCACGGCTTCCACGACCGTGGTGGGGCCGTTTTCAAGGTCGCCGGCGTAGAATACGCCGGCGACCTTGTCGGGCTTGACGGTCGCCTTGGCCCCGATGGCCATGATGACCATGTCAAAGCCTTTCCTGGCCTGTTTGGTCCCGTCCACGTCCTTCATCAGGCTCGGATGGAACTTCTTGCCTTTAGGCAGCTCGACCTTCTTCGTCTTGACGCCCCGGACCCTCTTGCCTTTCAGCATGATCGAGGTCACACGGACCCGTCCCGACACCTGAACGCCGGCATCGAGGATGCCGGCGAGTTCCTTGGCGGTGAGCGGCATCTCGCTGAGCTTCTCCAGGGCGAAGAGCTCCACGCGCTCGGCGCCCTTGCCCACCGCGACCTCGGCGCAGTCGGCTGCCACGGCCCCGCCGCCGATGACCGCCACGGACTTGCCTTTCACGCGGAAGTCGTCGGCATGCCGGAGGTATTCCTGCCAGTCCACGGCCGCGTCTCCTCCCTTGATGCGCAGCATCAAGGGAACGTTGAGTCCGGTCGCGACGACGACAGCGGCGAAATTCTTCCGCAGGAGCCCGTCTGGCTCCTGCGGCGGGCTGCCGGCGCGGATCGTGATGTCGCCGAGCCCTTTCAGGAACTCCAAGTCCGTCTTCAGCACTTCCTTGTCCAGCCTCGATCCCGGGATGAGCGCAGCCATCCCTCCAAGGCCGCGTTGGACCTCGAAGACGGTCACGGAATAGCCCATTTGCCCCAAGACCGCGGCCGCGCCGAAACCCGCGGGCCCTGCCCCGACCACCGCGACCTTTTTCCCCTTCGCCTTCGTTGACGCGAAGGCGGGCATGACGCCAAGCTCTTTGGCCTTCTGGATGATGGTCGCCTGCGCCATGGGGATGTCCACCGCGTGGTCGAAGGTCCGGCGCACGCAGGCCTTCATGCAGTGCCGGTCCGGGCACACCGCGCCGCAGACCCCGCCCAAGGGGTTGGAGCCCATGATGAGAGCGGCCGCGCGCTTGTAGTCGGACCTGGCGCCCCGCCGGGCCGCCATGATGAAGTCCGCGGGCGAGCAGTCCGCCGGGCAGGCCTCCTTGCACGGCTTCTCAGCGCAGTACTCGCACTTCTCCAGCTCGGCCTTGAGCTGGGCGTCGGTCAGAAAGAGCGGCTCATGGGTCTTCATGTTCAACGGCCCCCTTGGGGTCAGCCCTCAACGGCGTATTCCTTCAGCGCGGCCTTGCAGAACAGGCAGAAACGGTCCATGCAGCTCGGGCAGAAATAGGCCTTGCAGGAGGAACAGCGGTAGAACTTCTTGGCGCCCTTGAGGGACTTGGCGCATTTGTGGCAAGAGATCTCCGCCATGTCGCGACGAGTATACCAAAAAGCATCGCGCCCCGCGCCTGGCATTGCATTGCCAGGCACGGGAAGGAATTTGTTATATTAGGCCCATGGCTCGGAAAGTCAAGGCTGACCCCTCTCGCCAGCCCTTCCAGTACCCCTTGAAGCGAGGGTTCGTCGAGCCTGATTTCAAGCGCCTCCCAGGGTACCGCCAGGTCACGGTCCAGGAATGGGAGAGCGCCCTCTGGCAGCGCCAGCACACGGTCAAGAACCTCAAGGATCTAAAAGTCGCGTTCGGCGAGCGCCTCCCGGACGACCTTGCCGCGAGCGTCGAGGCCGACCAGCGGGACACCGCCACCATGGCCATCCTGGTCCCTCCGCAGATGCTCAACACCATGAACGAGGCTGACCTGTGGAGCGACCCGGTCCGGCGCTACATGCTCCCCGCGGCCCGCGACCGCCACCCGGAGTGGCCGAGCCACCCCATGGCCTCCCGGGACAGCCTGCACGAGAGCGAGATGTTCGCGGTGGAGAGCCTGGCGCACCGCTATCCCACCAAGGTCCTGGCCGAGCTCACCCACACCTGCCCGCAATACTGCGGGCACTGCACCCGCATGGACCTAGTCGGCAACGACGTGCCTCAGGTCAAGAAGCTCAGGTTCGAGCATCCGCCCAAGGAGCGCTACGAGGCCATCCTCGACTACCTCGCCAAGACCCCCTCGGTGCGCGACGTGGTCGTCTCCGGGGGCGATATCGCCAACGTGCCCATCGCCCAGCTCGTGGATTTCGTCTCCAAGCTCATGGACCTCCCCAACATCCGGGACGTCCGCCTGGCCACCAAGGCGCTCCAGGCCCTGCCCCAGCACTTCCTCCAGGACGAGGTGCTTAGCGGCCTCGAACGCCTGGCCAAGAAGGCCTGGGAGCGGGACATCTCCATCGCGGTGCACACCCACATCAACCACGCGGCCCAAGTGACTCCTCTGTTGGGCAAGGCCGTCCGGAAGATTCTCGCCATGGGCTACCGGGACGTGCGCAATCAGGGCGTGCTCATGCGGGGCGTCAACGCCACGGCCAAGGACCTCCTGGAGCTGTGCTTCATGATGGTGGACCACGCCAAGATCACGCCGTACTATTTCTACATGTGCGACATGATCCCCAACTGCGAGCACTGGCGGACCTCCGTAGCCGAGGCCCAGACGCTCCAGCACGACATCATGGGCTACCTCCCCGGCTTCGCCACGCCGAGGATCACCTGCGACGTCCCCCTCGTGGGCAAGCGCTGGATCAACCAGCTCGCGGCCTACGACAGGATGAAGGGCATCTCGTACTGGACCAAGAACTACCGCACCAGCATCGAAGCGGACGACCCCGACGCGCTCACCCGCCGGTACGAGTACTACGACCCTGTCTCCACCCTTCCGGCCGAGGGCCAGGAATACTGGCGCAAGGCGCCCAGGCGCGCGGCCGCCCCCTGATGGCCGCCTTCACCTTCAAGCCCATGGGCCTCCCGGGCCTGCTCCTCATCGAAGGGAAGCTCTTCCCCGACGAGCGGGGCTTCTTCCTGGAGGCCTACCGGGAGTCCGAACTGACCGCGGCGGGCATCCCCCCCCGGCTGGTGCAGGACAACGTCTCCAGGTCCGCCAAGGGGACGCTCAGGGGCCTGCACTACCAGAAGAGCCCCGCGGCCCAGGGCAAGCTCATGCGCTGCCTGCGGGGCAAGGTCTTCGACGTGGCCGTGGACATCCGCAAGGGGTCTTCGACCTACGGCAGGTGGGAGGCCGTCGAGCTCTCGGACGAACGCAACATGATGCTCTGGATCCCGGAGGGCTTCGCCCACGGGTTCTTCGTCCTGAGCGACTCGGCCGACATCCTCTACAAGACCACCGACTATTTCTCGCTGGAGAACGACCGGGGCATCCGCTGGGACGACCCGGCCGTCGCCGTCCGCTGGCCTTCGACGCAAGTCAAGCTCTCGCCCAAGGACGCGCGCCTGCCGCTCCTGGCCGACGCGGACAACGACTTCGCCTGGACCCCTGGTCCAGGGCCGTGAGACGAAC
This sequence comes from Elusimicrobiota bacterium, assembly GCA_016209035.1. Taxonomy (GTDB): domain Bacteria; phylum Elusimicrobiota; class Elusimicrobia; order UBA1565; family UBA9628; genus JACQWX01. The sequence continues at coordinate 44,663 of JACQWX010000035.1, forward strand.
ATGAGGTGCCATCATGCCTGAGACCGATCCGATCTTCGAAGCCGTCAAGGCCGCCGTGGTCTCCAGACTCAAGGACGACCCGCAGGCCCAGCTGCACGTCGGGCCCATCATCCTCGAGCTCGTCCGCGCCGAGCTGGAGAAGCCGGGCGCCGCGACCAAGCGCGCCATGGCGGAAGCGTGCCACGGCGCCATGAGCGCCCTGCTGCTCCTGGACAAGGACCTCTGCGTCGGAGCCGTGGAGGTGCTCAAGGGCCTGACCCACATCCTCCAGGAGCGCAGCGGGGACCCCATGCAGACGATGGACTACGCCCTGGAAGGCATCTCGCGCATCGGCGCGTCGATCTCGTCCGGGCTGCTCTCCGACATCGAGCACCACATCGAGACGGAATTCATGGGGGCCGGGGAGCATTTCAGCCGCCACGCCGAGAAGTACCACAAGAAAGGCTGAGGGCTGGCGAGCCCCGACCCCGCCGGCGGAGACGAAACGCCGCATCCTGTCAAGGGCCCCGGGGTCCCGTGGGCCGGGATTGGTTGCCCTAGCTGGTTCTGGGTCCACGGGCCCTGGCACTCAAGGCTTTCCAGAGACCATACTATGGATATGCCCGACAAGGGCGCCGTTATCCGGGACACGTTCTTCCTGGGAGTCGCCGTCGTCCTGCACGGCGCCATTTTTGCCGTCGATCCCGGCCTGCGGTGGGGCACCCTGGCCGCTCCCGAGCGCATCATCCCCATCGAGTTCGTCCAGGCGCCCTTCTCCCCGTTCCTGGCCCCCATACCCCCCGGCGACGGCCGGGGCGACGAGATGCCGGACAACGGTCCCGGGCCCGTGGTCATCCCCAAGACCCCCCGGCCCGAGCCCAAGGCCAAACCCCAGCTTTCAGCCCCCAAGCCCGAGCCCGAGAAAGCCGCGGCCAAGCCCAAGGCGCCCGAGCCTGCGGCCAAGGCGCAGCGCCCTAAGCCCAAGAGAGCCGGTCCGCCGGTCAAGCCAGGCCCGACCCCCGCCCAGATCGCCCGCGCCCAGGTCCGGCAGCGGAGGATCGATCTGACCCGCGAGCTCGCGGCCTTGAAGGACCCTGACGAGGCCGTGGCGGACTCCTCGGAGGGGGTTGCGGCAGCGGACCTGGCCCTCCAAGACCATGGAAGGCCAGGCCCTCGCTCGCAAGCCTCCCTCGAGACCGGGCCTTCGGCCGCATCCGACCCCGATCTCAAGGACGCCCTCAACTCCCAGCCCATGGGCGGCGGGATCAAGCGCACGGAAGGCTCGATCTCATGGAGCATCGACGGCCCACTGGGGACCAGGAGGCTGCTCCAGCGCCGACTGCCGATCAGCCCTGAGTGGGTGTCCCAGCGGGGCCTCGACCTCACGGTCCAAGTCAAGTTCCAGGTCCTGGAGGACGGCTCGGTCAAGCCGGGAGCCATCATCAAGGTTACCTCCGGATTCCCGGAGCTCGACCGGCTCGCTTTGGACGCCATCAAGCTCTGGAAGTTCGAGGCCGTGCCTAAGTTGGGCGCCTCCGCCCCGCAGACCTGGGGAGTGGTCACGCTGAGATTCACCATGTGACGGCCGCGGCCATCGGGACCCGGCCGCGGGACGAGCACCCCTAATTCGGTATAATCCAGGCTGCTGCCATGGGATTCCTAGGGAGAGCGCACGGCCGAGCCAGGCGCCATGCGACGGTCGCGGCGCTGGCGTTGGCGGCGAGCCTGGCCTTGGCCGCCGGCGTCCCGCTCCGCGCTGAAGGCGCTTCGGGGACGGTGAAGAGCAAGAAAGCCGCCTCCCTGGACGGCTGGGATTCGCTCAAGATGGAGGGGTCCGCCATCCTCGGCGAGCTCAAGCTGCAGAGCGGCGACTACTCCGGAGCGCGCGAGACCTTCGGCGAGTCCCTGGAGACCAGCGTGAACCTCCGGGACCCGTCGAGCCCGGTCATGGCGCTCGATCTCTACCGCAGCGCGCTCCTGGCCGCCGGCCGGGGCGAGGTCGACGAGGCGCGAGGCCACCTTGAGATCCTCATCAACCGCTACCCCGACTCAGAATTCGCCGTCAAGGGCAGGCAGCTCCTGGCCCTCATCGACCGCGGGGACAAGGTCCGCATCGAAGGGGAGGAGCCGGTCGAACTCGAGCCCCTGGGCGCGCGGCCCGGCGCCAAGCTCTCCCGCATCCGAGCGAGCCTCCGGAAAGAGCTCTGGCGCGACGCCTTGGGCCAGACCCGGGGATTCCTGGCCGCCAGCCCGGACCACGAGTTGGCGGGCGAGGCGCGCCTCTTGGAGGGCCTGCTCTACCTCAAAGTCCAGCCCGCCAAAGCCGCGCCGGTCCTCACGCGCGTGGCCCGGGGCGGTCCCTCGCACCTGCGCTCCCGCGCCGCCTACCTGCTCGGGTCCGCCGCGGTCTCCCTGCGCAACTGCTCCTGGTTGGCCGAGGACCTTCCCGACCCGTCCGGACCTGTCCTTCGGACAGATACCCCCCGGCCGGACCGCTGGCAGCGGGCGCCGGACCGCTGGCAGCGGGCGCCGGACCGCTGGCAGCGGGCAGGCTCGGTGTGGGCCGCGGCCTGCGACGACTTAAGCGGCCGGCCCGAGTCGGCCGAAGTCAAGTACCGGTCCGTGGCGGAGTCCGCCGGGGAGACCCCGCTCAAAGCGTATGCCCTGGCCGCTTTGGCTCAAGCGGCAGCCCGGCAGCAAGAATACGGCTCCGCCCTCATGCTCATGGACAAGGCCGTCTCCGAAGCCGACCGCCACGATCTCGACGACGTGGCTGCGGTGGCCGCGCTCTCCCGCGGTCACCTGCTCTACAAGCTGCGCCGCTACCGGGAGGCGGCCTTGGCCTACGGGGCCTTTGCCGGCGCCTATCCCCAGGACCCGAACAGGACCCTGGCATTGTACCACCGGGCGCTTGCTCTCAAATGGGCGGGCGACAACCGCTCGGCCATCCAGGGATTCGAGAGCCTCATCGTCCGCTTCCCGGAAACGGTCTATGCCCCGGACGCCCGGCTGCAGCTCGGCCTCCTCTACGATGAGACGGGCCACTCCCAGAAGGCGGTCGAGAGCTACCGCCGGATGGCCGAGGGGGGCCTTGAGAACCGGAGGGAATCCCTCCTGCTCGAGGCCCAGCACCATTACAACCGCAAGCGCTACCTCTCCGCCATCCCGCTCTACTGGAAGTTCCTCGCGGAGTTCCCCGACGATCCCCGCCAGGCCGAGGTGGCGACGCTCCTGCTCACCTCTTACTGGGTGGGCTCCAAGGACGACCCAGGCTTCCTCAAGGCCGCGGAGATGTTCCCCGACCATCCCATCGTGGCGAACCTGCGCTGGAACCTCGCCGCCCAGGCCCACCGGCAGGGAGACTGCCGGAAGGCCGTGCCCAACCTCCAGCGGTTCGAAGCCGAATACCCTGATTCCCCCCGCATGGAGGAAGGCCTGATGCTCAAGGCCGAATGCCTCTACGAGCTCAAGGACTACCGCCTGGCGGCCGACGCTTTCACCGAGCTCATTCGGCGCTACCCCAGGAGCAAGCGCGTCCGCGACGCCCGGTTCAAGAAGGGCCTGGCCTTGCATGGGGCCGGGGACTTCTCGGCCAGCGCCGCCGCCATGAGGCTGGTCGGAGGCTCGGACTCGCTCGCCGCGGACGCCGCCTACAACGCCGCGCTCTCCGCCGTGAAGACCGGGGACAAGGCCGAAGCCCTCGCCTCGCTCGAGGGCTTCGTGAACGATTTCCCCAGGCATCCCCGCGCGGGCTGGGCCTTCTTCAAGCTGGGGGAGCTGCGGGAAGGAGCGGGCCGGCACGCGGCCGCGGCCTTGGCCTATGGCCAGGCCACCGAGAACAGGTCCCAAGCGCTCTTCAACATGGGCCGCTGCTACGAGAGGATCAAGGATAGGCTTGAGGCCAAGAAGGCCTACGAGGCCCTGCTCAAGGCGCGGCCCGCCAACGACTCCCACCGGCTCAACGGCCTGGCCAGGCTGGGCCTGTTCTACGAGCTCGAAGGGAAGTTCAAGAAGGCCGCCCAGGTCTACGCCGACATCCTCAAGAACGCTCCCCAGGGCGACATCCTGGAGCTGGCGCGCAAGAGGCTGCTCGCGCTCACCAAGGACGGCTCGCTCACCACGACGCGCTGACAAGGTCAGCGCAATCGGACCTTCCGCGGGTGCTTGCTATTCGATGAGGTTCGCCTCCCTGAGCGGTTCGATTACGCCGTTCTGGAGCTTGCTCTTGTCGAAACCTTTCTCGGATTCGGCGCGGATGCTGACGTCTACTTTCCCGGCCATGTCTGCCAGGTTCGCAATCGCGTTCCATGCCGTGTAGAGATGGTCGCGGTCGGCGGTGAAGCTCACTTGAACGACTTTTTCCAGGGATGGCGGTGGTGTGGCGCCGGATATTGTTCCAGGCGGCGGCGTAGGCCCTGGCGGCGGTGTCGGACTTGGGAGCACAGGACCGGGGCCGGGCTGAGGCATAGCCTCGGCAGGAATCGCCTGGGGCAGCATCACAAAGCCGGATTCAAGGTCAACCTCGTCGTCTGAGATGGAGACCTCGAAGCGAACCTTGCTCCGGGCAACCTGATACTTGCCGGCGGCATCAAGCCCAGGCGCCGTGCCGGTGAAGTAGCCAAAATGGCCCTCCTTGACCCCCTCGGCAATCCCCCCGCGAATTGCGTCGTCGGACAGCAGCCGGGTGAACCCCAGAAAGGAGTAATAGCCGGCCACAATATCCACGCACTTCACGCCTGAAGCCGAGGGTGCGCCTTGACCGAGTTTGAATGACTCGACGATTTTCGCCGGCTTGAGTATTGTGAAGACCCTCTTCTGAACCTGCGTGATCAATTCCATGGTGCGCTCATAGATCATCGCCTGATGCTTTTCGCTGATCGTCGTCTGAAGGGACCGCCCGCCGACCGCGACCTTCTCAATAGTAATGGCGCCCTGGTCGAGTTTGGGAAGCCAGACTTCCGGGTAGAGCTTCACGAACGCGGACTCGGCGGCGCCGGCGTGAGTGGCCTTGCGCTCCCGAAGTTCGTCGGTCTGCTCCTTGGTGAGGTTATGTTTCTTGGCCGCCTTGCCGACGCGATCAACCGCGATGTGATAGCGGACTTCGCGGCGCACACTCTCCGTTTGGTCCGTAGCTGGAATCGCCAGAGCCAAGCCGTTCCGGTATGTGCGGGGTTTGCTGCCGCACTTCTCAATAAACTCGCTCGCAAGGGCGTCCTTCTCTTTGGCCGACTTGTTGGCGAAGTCGAGGGGTAGATAGGCAATCTGGAAGCGGGGCTGTTCGTCGGGGATGTCGCCGGACGATCCGGGCCAGGCGATGGCGCCGTGGTGCCCGGCGAGCCGTTCCTCCAGCATGGTTTTTATCTGGGCGGTGACCAAACTCTCATCCCGCGCGACCGCGTCCGCCTCAGTTTCGATGAGCAGGGTAACGTTCGGGTCCTGCTTGAAGCAGTAGCGTACACCGTCGAAGTGGAGGTACTGTTGCGCCTTCTGAATTGTGAGCGGTTCTCCGGGGTACTGGCACAGGTCGGTTACGAACTTCGCCGCGTTGGCCCGCCCGAGGCTCTGCTTCTTGTTGTCCGGGCCATTCTCCGGCACAAACCGCGAGGCAGGCACCAGCGCGCCATAGACGGCTGCCCGGCAAGCGACCAGAGGCCGCCGCGCCCACCAGAGGTGCAGGGTCGAGATATGCCCCTTGCGGACGGACTTCTCCCGGCTGGCCTCGGCGGAGATGGCCTCGATGGGCAGGTAGTCTTCGATCAGGCGTTTGTCATCCGCCATTGGCAAGACCTTGGTTCAGGATTGCGGCCATTGCGTCGAGTTTCTCAATGACCTCGGAATGGATTTCCTCCGCCTTCATCTGCGCCGCAATCTGGAAGTAGTCCTTTTTTGACAGCCGGCACTCAGCCCGCTCCAACAAGCCTGGCAGGATGGATTTGCCGGCCGGGGTGGAGATCAAGTAATCGCTGTCCTTGAGCGGGTCCTTGAGAGCGGGCGGGGGAAAGTTCTCGTTCAGGAACTCCTCCGCCTGCTTCCGGCTGCCGATGGAAAACAGGGGCTCAGGTCCGGCTATAAACCGCAAGAGCGCTTCGGGATGAAGGATATAGTTTTCGATCTCGTAGCGCCGCCACCGCAAGAGCGCAAGGTTGTCCGCGGCAATCTCGTGGTCGGGTAGGTTCCGGTTGTCTCCGTCCAACAGTAGAACACCCTTTACCGCGGGTGAAATGGCCTTGAGGCCGAAGAAATGCGCTTTTGCTTCACGGGCATCTCGTCCATGAATCGGGCAGACAAAGGGGGAGGCCGCAAACCGCGCGAAGGGGTGATTGAGAATGCGGGCGAACTCCGCGAGGATTTTAAAATCGGCCTCGTCTTCGACGTAGAGAATGTGCTGGCCGTTCTCCGCGGCCAGGATATCCAGAGAGGAGAGCCGCTTTAGCGCCTCCCGGACCTGGTCGCGGTCGGTTTCGATGGCCAGACGATGCGGGCTGCCGTAGAAAGAGAGAATTTGCTCCGGCCCTGTATCCTCCAGGAGAATCTCCGAGTGCGTGGAGATCAGAAGCTGGCAGGCCCGCTTGCGGGCGACGGCGCGCAGAAGGTCGTACACCTGGCGTTGCAGGATCACGTGGAGATGAGCGTCCGGCTCGTCGAGCAGCAGCACGGAGGCGGACCGCGTATAGAAAAAGCCAAGCAATGTCAGGACCTGATGAAAACCGCTGCCTGCAGAGGCAATGTCGAAGGCCGTCTTTGTCTCGCCGTGAGTGTATTCGACCCGGATGAATGGGTCGGCTGCTTCCGCATACTGAGGTTCCTTGATTTGATACCTGAAAAGGCCGAAGATATCCTCGGTCAAGGCACGCCAGTGGCCGGTCTTCTCCTTCTGGTCCGTGCGATAGACCTCAAGAAGAAGGTTGCGCAGTATGTCTCCCGGCTTTCCCTGCCCAACGAGACGATTCTGAAACCCTAGTTGGAGTCCGGTCTCTTCCGCGCCGATGCCCGAGAAGGGCGGCACATGGACGATTTTGATATCGCGGGCCGCCGCGGGAACATCGCTGATGATGTTGCCTGCATCATCCGCCAATTTGACGTAAATCTGCTCTTTGTTCGTGTAGCGCAAAGTCACGCTTAGGCGCCAGTCGTCTTTCCCCGGATTCTTTCCATAGAGCGTGATGGCCGCCAATTTCGGTTGACCGGCCGCCGCCCCATCTTTCTCTCCTTGACTGTAAGCCGTATCACGATCAAACCACAGCAGGTTCATCTCGCGTAAAGGAATGGCTGTGAAATCACCGCGGGAAATGGGAACGCCGGTTCTCTGCTTGGCTTTGGACGACTCCGCGTGCTCCGCCATCCATCGCTGCAACGCGAGATTCCAGACCGCTACAGCTTGCAGCAACGTCGTCTTGCCGGAGTTGTTCGGACCAGCCAGGACCACGTCATCGTTTACATCAAACGATTGCGACTGAAACCGTTTGAAGCCATCGAGTGTGATCTTTGTGATCATGTTTCTCCTGTTGCTCGTGCGGCGACAGACTGTATCGCATCCGCCGGTATGTCATAGAACCTCGCCGACACGACCGGCTTGGCCGCGTGTTCGAGATGTTTGGCCGGATTCTGGATCATGACCGGCAGTGGATCGGGATTGTTCAGGGGGTTCCAGACCACGTAGAGCCAGAAGGAATCGCCGAGTTGCTGGGCCTTGTACCATTCGTTGGTGGTCAGGCGGATGGGTTGGCCTTTCTTGCGGCCCTTGACCTCGATGCGGCGGACGCCGGCGATTGGATCGCGATAGCCGGTCTGCGGGTCGGCGGGGCCGAGGCTGCGGACATCGAAGCCGATCTTCTTGTGGCCGACCTTTTCGGTCTCCCACCCTCGCCCGGTTTCGTGGGCGATGACGACGTCCTCGGCGGCAAGCTCGCTCCGGCGTTTGGCGTCTGGATCGAGGTCGTCGAAAAGGTCGGGGGGAACCGGCCTCTCCATCTGGGTCGCGGGGAGAACGACGGCGGTAGCTAGATAGCGCAATGGACCGTGCCGGGCGACTTCCAGGCGTTTGAGCCCGTCAAGCCGTTCCTGCCGGGTGCGCTGGAGGTCGGCCAGGTCGTGCTCGGCGCGCTGGCGCGTCAGGGCGATCTCGGATGCGGCGGCCTCGCGGGCGCGCAAGGACATGACGCGGTTCTGCGCGGCATGGATGCGGGCCGTGAAGGACTTTTCGAGGTAGTCCCGGCAGACTTCCCGGCGGTCCTGCTGATAGGTGGCTTTCAGGAAGTCCGCGGCGGGGCCGGAGTCGAACCGGCGCACGGCGGCCGGCGGGGATGGATGGACCGGGAGGTCCAGCAACACGTCGGCGGGAATGATGGAGAACCTCTCCGGCGGGTCGCCGGCGGTCTCTTCGCGCACGGCGACCAGTTCGCCGTAGAGGGATTGCGGCACGCCCTTGGTGTTCTGGCCGCGGATGGAGATTTCAAAGAAGTGCAGGAGATACGGGGCCAAGGCTTCGGCCTCGACGAAAAAGGCCGTAGCGCCGGAGAGCGGCGCAAGACGCTCGTTTAGTTTCTCATCAATGGCGGAGTAAAGCGGGTGGCCGGGACCGAGCAAGACGGCGTCCACGTGTTGGTCCTGCTCCAGGTGGCCCTTGTGGAACGTGATCTTCCGGTAGGAGGGTTCCGGTTTGCCCAGGTTTTGAACGGTCTTCAGTCGTTCGGAGCGCAAGTCGGCGAGGACGTGCTCCACTCGCCAAAGGCCGTCCGCGCGAGATTCCACTTTGAGCCCGATCTCCCGGGATGCCTTGACGAATTGGTCTTCGACATAACGCGGCATCAGGCGGCGTTCCTCGGCCTCCACGTTGTCCTTCTGGAAGCCGGAAAAGTCCACGTTCGTGCGGGCCAGGGCGATGCCGGTGGCGACCTCGTAGCGCATCAGCCGGGACGGGTCCACTTTCTCGATGAGGTCGAGGTATTCGTCCAGGCGGCGCGGGTCATGGGCGGCTTCGCGCAGCATTTCGGGGAGGTTTATGTCGTTGAGGGACAGTACCTCGCCGATAACATCGAAGACGCGATCGGCGAGAACGGCGCGCATCTGGTCGAGCTTCTTCAGAAGCCGTTGAAGGATACGGCCCTCGATGATGGGCTGGCCGTCCTCGGATTCGGCGGAGACGAAGTTGAAGGCGCGGCACTCGCGGGTCTGCCCGATACGGTGGATGCGGCCCAGCCGCTGTTCCAAGCGGGTCGGGTTCCACGGCAGGTCGTAATTGACCATCAGGTGGCAGAATTGGAGGTTGATCCCTTCGCCGGCGGCTTCGGTGGCGACGCAGACCTGCCGGGAGACGCGGAAGTCCTCCTGGGCGCGTTTGCGCTCATGCGGGTTCATGCCGCCGTGTATTTCGCACGTGGAATAGCCCCACTTGTCGAGGTGTTCGCGCAAGTGGGTCATCGTGTCGCGGTGCTCCGTGAAGATCAGGAGCTTGCCGCGGCCGTCCTTGAGTTCGTGGAACTCGGCCTTCCTCAGGCACTCCTGAAGCGCGGCGAGCTTCGAGTCTGCCTCCGGGCCTTTGTCCTTCAGGCGCTTTGAGGCGGCGAAGCGCCCAGGGGCAATCCGGGCCGAGCCGGAGAATGTCGCGGCGAATCTCGCCGGCCTTGTCCGCCAGCCGATGCGGCTCCGGGAAAAGGTCGGGGTCCAGCAGGCGGACGAAGTGCGCGAACCGGTCGTCGTCGCCGTGGTGGGGCGTCGCGGTCAAAAGGACCACATGGTCGGCCTGGGCGGTTAGTTTCTCGGCGAGTTGATAGCGATTGGTTTTTTCGGCCTCGTCCCCGCGTGAGGAGGATCGCTTCGTGTAGGCGCTGCACTTGTGGGCCTCGTCAATGATGACGAGGTCCCACCGCTGCTGCCAGACACGCTCCCTCACGTCCTCTTGCTTGGCGTAGTCCATTGAAGCCACAACTTGGTTGCTGCGTTGCCAGGGGTTGGTCAACTGCTGTTGGTCCACGGCCGAAAAGATGATGTCGAAGGATTCGCCGAACCATCGGAGCATTTCGTCCTGCCATTGGATGGTCAGCGGTGAAGGGCAGAGGATGAGGACGCGTTCAACGGCTTCCCTGAGTCTCAGTTCCTTGATGAGCAACCCGGCCATGATCGTCTTGCCTGCGCCGGGGTCGTCCGCAAGCAGGAAGCGCAGGCGGGGTTGCGGCAACATCTTGAGATAGACCGCTTCGATCTGATGGGGCAACGTCCGAATTCCTGAAAGGCTGACGGCGAAATGGGGATCGTGCGCGTAGGCCAGGCGGATGCGGGTTGACTCGATCAACAGGCGGACTTGCTCTGCGTCGGCTGGTTTGGTCGTTATTGTGTCGTTGTCGTTGCCGCCGATGAGTATCTGGGCTTCATCCTCGGAGATCGCCGTTTCGTCGAGGGATCCGTCGGCCAAGCGCACGCGGCATTCAAAGCCGTGCCCGATAGGGCGAACGCCTTCCAACACTACGGGGGCAGGAAAATGACCCGGCAGGCCGATCCGTTTGCCGATGGGGAATCTGCCGCTCTCTCCACTCATCTTGTCTCTATTGATTGACACGTATCAAACGTTCGAACCCGAGCTCAGGTTCGCAATTGATTGCCCAACGTTTTCCGAAAAACCAAGTAGGAAATTTTAGCATGATTTCTACCGCAGGGAACGGATAGCGAAGGGATTGTCCGATGGATGGGAGCCGTCGAATGCGACCAGGGATCCTCCACACTTTTCATATAATCCAGGGACTGACCATGAATCCCCTGCTCAACCTGCTCGGTGCCGTCACTGTCACCGTCATCATCGCCATGGGATGGGCCTCGCCTGCCTGGCCCGGCACCGCAGCCGCGCTTGCCGCGTTCATCTTGATGGGGAGGTGACACATGACTAGCTGGCGCCATCCAATGATCGGGCCCGTGCTCGGGGCCTGCGTCTGGCTGGCCATCGGGTCCTGCGGCCTGTCTCCTGAGGCCAGGAAGCTGGCCGCCGTCATGGCCTGCGTCGTGTCCTGGTGGGTGGCGGAGTCCATGCCCCTGGCCGTGTCCGCCCTTCTGGCGAGCTGCGCAACCGTCGTGCTCGGGATCGCCCCGGCCAAGAAGGTGTTCGCGGCCTACGGCGACCCCGTCATCATGCTGTTCCTCGGGTCTTTCTGGCTGGCCGAAGCCATGAGCGTCCACGGCTTGGACCGGCGCATCGCCGTGCGCCTGCTCTCCTTGCCGGCCTTGAGCCGGAGCCCCCGCACCTTGATCGCGGGGCTCGGGTGCGTGGCCGCGGCCATCTCAGCCTGGGTCTCCAACACGGCCACCACCGCCATGCTCCTGCCCGTGGCCTTGGGGATGCTCTCAGCCATCCCGGCCGCCTCCCGTGACTCCGAGTTCGAGAGCAGGCTCCTGCTGATGCTCGCTTTCTCGGCCTCGGTCGGCGGGCTGGCCACGCCGGTGGGCACCCCGCCCAACCTCATCGGCATGGGGATGCTGGACCGTCTCGCCGGGGTGCGCTTGAGCTTCCTCGGCTGGATGAAGATGGGCATCCCGCTGGCCTTGGCCTCGCTGGCTTTCGCGGGCCTGCTCTTGTGCCGCGGCGTCAAGACGCCCGCGGGCTGGGACGGCCTGCGGCGCTACCTGGAGGAGGTTGGGCGCGAGCTCGGGCCATGGTCCCGCGGAGAGAAGAACACCCTGCTGGCCCTGGGCCTGGCCGTGTGCCTATGGCTCTTCGCCGGCGAGGCCGTGCCCGAAGGGGTCGCGGCTCTCCTGGCCGCGAGCCTCCTTTTCCTGCTGAAGGACGAAGCGGACCTGCCCACCCTCACCTGGGAGGCCGCCTGCCGCATCGACTGGGGAGTGCTCCTCCTCTTCGGCGGCGGCATGAGCCTGGGACAACTCCTCTTCGAGACCGGGCTCGCCGACGCCCTGGGCCGGGGCCTCACCGCCTTCCTGGGCGTGCGGTCCTCCTTCGGGACCGCGGGCGTCTCAGGAGGCCTGGCCCTGGTCACGAGCGAGCTGTCCTCCAACACGGCCTCGGCCAATGTCGCGGTCCCCACGGCCCTGGCCCTGGCCAAGGCGACGGCCGTCGATCCCGCCTACCCGGCCCTGGCAGCGACCCTGTGCGCGAGCTTCGGCTTCCTCCTGCCGGTCTCGACGCCGCCCAACACCCTCGTCTACGGCACGGGCAAGGTCGCCTTGAAGGACATGATGCGCTTCGGCCTAGCGCTGGACGTCTTCGGCTTCTTCCTGGTCTGGCTTGGGTTGGGTCTCCTGGGAAGATGAGAAGGCGGACAGGAAGGAAGAGGCGCAAGCAGCCACGCATGCACTGCCCAGGGGCGGGAGCCCACTTGCCGTAACGCTCCATGATCGATCTGTCCAGGTCCAGAGTCTCGACAGGAGTTTAGCGATGCTCGTTTGGGAAGCATGCCGAGGGGGCCTGCAAGTCCGTGTCGAGGTGGCATGTTAAAACAAACGCGCTGTATCTCGTCGATGACGACCCAGCGGTCTTTAGGCCCCAGTTCCCCGGAAAGCAAGGATGGCGGCGGCGACGCGGTCCACCAGATGCCTGAACCCCGAGAACCCCAGATAGGGCCGCTCAAGCACCGGATGGTCGGCATAGTCGGGGTAGCCCACCGGGACATGGATGGAGCCGCCGTCCGACGAGAGGGTCGAGCCGAAAAGCACCGGGGCGCGGTCGTCATCCGCTCCATCGTCGCCCCGCGACGAGGGCTCCTCTACGGCAAGGCCCAGCTCGCGGCATAAGTCGGCGAGCGCCTCCTCGAGATGCGGATCGTCCACTTCGATGACGGCCCGCCGGCCGCTGATCACCCTCTGTATGTGGGCCTGGACGGCCCGGGCCGCGGCGCGCGCCTCCTGGTCCACGAACCGGCGGCTGGCGGCCTCCTGGCCGAGGGCCCGGCCCAGCGACTCCATGAAGCGCTTGGTGCGCTTGAGGCCCAGCGGCAGGTCGAGCTCCACCAGCCGGACGCGGTTGCGCCGGGCCAGGGCGCGGGCCGCCCGCCTGCCGTAAGGCAGCGACACGATGACCGAGGCCCGCGCGACCTCTTGGAGCTCTTCCAAGCCCCGCCCGGAGAGCCAGACCGAAGCGACGCGCCACCCGAGGGCGCTGAAGAGCCGACGGAGCTCGCTGAGATTGCCGGCATGGTCCGGCTCGTCGCGGTCGAAGAGGTAGCCGACCACCGCCGCAGTGCGGGGTCTGCGCCTTCGGCCCAGGGGCTGTCGACCCGGCGACCCGCGGCCCGGCAAGGGGATGCCTTGGGCCAGGGTCTCGCAGAACCGGGCGTAGCCGTCCAGCCAGGTGCCGCCCAGCGAGGCCGACGGGATGTGGAGCACGGGCCGGCGGCCCAGGGCTGAGAACCTCCGGGCGATGTCCTTGAGCGGGAAATTGAGAAGCTCGTGGAAGTCGAACGAGGTCGTGAACACCGCGTCGGCGTCAGGGTAGCCGCAGACCCGCTCGAAAAGCCGCTCTATGGGGCGCAGGCGGTCGGTGGAGAGCCCGACGACCTCCTCCATCACGGCGGACTGCGCCGTATGCAGTACGCGCGACCGGCCGAGCGGCCTGATGAGCTCGGACTTCAGGTTGTGGCAGTGCTGCATCTCCGCCTTGGTGGCCACGCAATAGGGCCCGTCGACGATCAGGTAGGCGTTGGGGACGGCGTCGACCGCGACGAAGACCCCATTGAGGAAAGGGAGCATCTGGCAGCGGTCTTTCATGGCGCCAGGTGCCTCCGGTGTCGCGGGAAGGGCCTGGTCTCGCAGCGGCGCAGAAGCCTTCGGGCCGTCCTGATGAAGCCCTCCACCCCGAGCTCGAAGGCGTTCTCGCAGAAGCCCGCGATGCCGTGCCTGGCCAGGCGCGGGTCGAAGTTGAGATGCGTGAAAGCGAGGTCGACCCCGCCGGCGAGGAGCCCGTCGAGCTCGCCCGCGGTCTTGAAGGGCACGAACTCGACGCCCGCGGACAGGGACGCGGCAGGCCCCCGCCGCCACCCCTCCGCGGACCCGGCGTCGCAGACGAGGCAGCGCACCCTAAACCCCATCTCGGCCAGCACGGACCCCACCGAGAAGCCCATGGGCCGGCCTCTGAGGACCATGGCCTCGAGGTCGGCGCGGTCGCCGACCAGGGCGACGGTGCGCTTGCTTGCTGCCTTGCGGAGCGCCAAGAGGCTTTCGAGACCGGCATGGGAGGCAGCGGCATGCCCGATGGGACGCGGGTCGAGCCCCAGCACCGCGGCTACCCTGGCCAGCCAAGCCTTCGTGCCCTCGATGCCGAAAGGAGGATGATAGCGCACCACGGAGAGGCCGTTGCGGATGAAGTGTTCGTCGCCGATCTTCTCCCAGCCGACCGGGTCCCCCCAGACCACGGCGCCGGCCGAGCCCACGCCCGGCATGGCCCGGATGTCGAGGTCCGGGAACATGGAGCCGGCGACCCGCAGGCCCAGGCTGCCCAGGAGCCGGCCCAGCTCGCCGCGGGCCGCCAAAGGCGCTCCCGCGAGGATGACGGCCTTGGGATCGCGAAGGCTTGAGAACCTGATCCTGCGCAGGATCCAGTCGATGACGTCATTGAAGGAGGAGCCCGAATCCCTGGTCTTGGAAGTCCAGACCACGCGCACGCGGGATCCCTTCTCGAGCCGCTTGATGATGGGGCGGGGGTCGTCTCCCACGATCTCCGGAAGACAGGTGGTCATCAAGTGGATGAAGGCCGGCCTGCCGCGGGAGGCGGCCTCCCTCATCTTGGAGGCCAGCGCCTCGAGGGTCCTCCCTTGCGCGACCTCGCGCTCGCCCAGGTCCGTATCGTGGTACAGGATGTCGCGCCGGGAAGGGGGATAGCGGTCGTCCGCGAAGAGGCGCAGCGACGCGACGCTGGCCTGGACGCTGTTGAACCGGCACTCGCGCGACGCGTGCGAGACGACGGCGACCCCTTTCCCGAGGACCACCGCCTCCTCCAGGAACGGCTTCCTCGGGAAGAAGAACTTCCACCAATCCGCCGTATGGTCGGCCGTCCGATGGAACCGGTCGAGGCGGGAAGGCGGCTGGGGCCCCTGCGGGTCCGAGTAGAGGAGACCGTCCGCCTTGAGCCGGCGCAGCAGCTTGTCGAACGGGACCGCGCCCAGCACCGACGACAATGCCTGGCCATGGGAGGGGGCGCGGACTTGCCGGCCGGAGGCGGCGTCGCATGGCCGCAGCTCGCCCCCGCCCGACCCACGACGCACGAGCTCGTAGCTCAGGCGCTCCGAAGCGCGCGCCAACGAGAACTCGACGCCGCGGTCGCTGAAGCGGAGGGACTCGACGCTCCAGCCGGGCAGGGCTCGCCGCGCCAGAGTCCGGAAGAACTCCAGCCCGGCCTTCCCGGGCTTGTGCCGAACGACTCCCCGCATACCCGCCGGTCAGAGCAGCTCTGAGGCCAGAGCGGCCAGGCCCGAGCGCTCGATCTTGTCGAACTTGACGGAGCCCGCGACCTTCTGGCCCTTGAAGCGTTCCACGAGGTTGGACAGCCCGTTGGAGGCGGCGTCGAGGTAAGGGTTGTCGATCTGGTAGGGGTCGCCGGTCAAGACGACCTTGGTCCCCTCGCCCGCGCGCGAGATGATGGTCTTGACCTCGTGCGGGGTGAGGTTCTGCGCGTCGTCGATGATGATGTACATGCGCGGCAGGCTCCTGCCGCGGAGGTACGAGACCGCCTCCACCTCGATCTTGTCCGACTCGAAGATGTCGGCCGCGTCGGTCAGCACCTCGTCCTGGGTCACCTGGCCGGAGGTGTCGCAGAGGAACTCGATGTTGTCCTTGACCGCGCCCATCCAGGTCGAAAGCTTCTCCTCCTTGGTCCCGGGCAGGAAGCCGATGTCGCGGCCCACGGGCACGACGGGCCTCGAGATGAGGAGCCTTCGGTAGAGCCGGGACTCGAAGACCTGCTCCAAGCCCGCGGCCAAGGCGAGCAGGGTCTTGCCCGAGCCGGGCACGCCGATGAGCGTGACCAGGCTGACGTCCTTGTCCATGAGCAGGTCCAGCGCGAAGCGCTGCTGGACGTTCAGGGGCTTGATGCCCCACGGCTTGTGCTGGGCCGTGAGGGGCGCGAGCCCCTGTCCGGCCTTGAAGCGCGCCAGGCCGCTCGTGGAAGGATTCTCCGCCGACTTCAAGATCACGAACTCGTTCGCCCGCAGGTCCGGGAAGGCGTCCTCGCCGAGCCGGTGGTCCTTGAAGAGCTTGTCGATCTCGGCCTGTCCGACCACGGCCTCCCTCCAGCCCTTGTAGAGGCCCTGGATGGGGGCCTTCTCGCGCTCGTAGTCCTGGGTCTCTATGCCCAGGATCTCGGCCTTGATCCTGAGGTTCATGTCCTTCGAGATGAAGACCACGCTCTCGCCCTTCTCCTTGAGGAAGAGCGCGGTCGCGAGGATCTCGTTGTCCTTCTTGACCGAGGTCCCCTCGAACTGGGGCGGGAGCTTCTCGGCCCTGCGGTACTCGATCACGAGGGTCCCGCCGTGGTCCAGGGTCACGCCCTGCGAGAGCTTCCCCCGAGAGCGCAGGCGGTCCAGCTGGCGCGAGGCCTGCCGGACGGAATAGCCCCGGTCGTCGTTGAGGCGCTTGAATTGGTCGAGCTCCTCGATGACGGAGAGCGGCAGGACGACTTTCGATCGCTCGAACCGGGCCAGCGACTCCGGGTCGTGGATGAGCACGTTGGTGTCCAGGACGAAGGTCCTGGCGACGCGCTGAGCCGGGTTCATGGGGTCGAGCTGAGCAGCGTCAGCGCGAACACCTTGGCGTCCCCGATGAGGAAGTCCAGCGTGCAGCGCTCGTTGGGCTGGTGCGCGGTCTCGTCGATCTTGGAGTAGACGACGGCCGGAAGCCCGAGCCTGCGCAGGAAGGCCGCCACGGTGCCGCCGCCGATGCCCCGCGGCTTGGGACGGATGCCGTGGACCTCCTTGATGGAGTCTACGAGCTTGCGGACGATCTCGGCGCCGGGGTCGGTGGGAGGCGCGGCCTCCCCCTTCTGCAGGTCCTCGAAGGAGATCTTGACCTTGTGCTTGCGCTCGACCGCCGTCGCCAGGCGGCGCAGCTCCTTGGCCACCTCGGCCAGCTTGTAGGCAGGCAGCACGCGCGAGTCGAGGTAGAAGACGTCCTCTCCCGGGATGGTGTTGACGTTGGGGACGTTGGGCTCCTTCTTGGTCGGCTCGAAGGTGGAGTAAGGAGGCTGGTAGAGGGAGTCCTTCTTGGAGAACTTCCTGTAGAGGCCGCCCATCGCGGTCACCAGCTCGCTCGCGGCGCGAAAGGCGTTGCGGCCGGCCGACGGCATGGAGGCGTGGCACTGGGCGCCGTGCGTCGTCACCTTCTGCCACCAGATGGATTTCTCCGCGACCTCGACGAGCGAACCCTCCTTGTTGCCCCCGTCCGGCACCAGGAACATGTCCTTGGCGCCGAAGAGCCCGCGGTGCTTGCGCGTGAGCCAGTCCGCGCCGCAGCCCGAGCCCACTTCCTCGTCCGCCACGAAGAGGAGCGCCAAGTCGATGGGGGGCCTTGCGCCCGCGTCCATGAAGGAGCGCGCCACCAGGATGCTCGCCGCCACGGCCTGCTGGTTGTCCTCCACGCCCCTGCCGTAGAGCTTGCCCCCCTCCACGTGGAGGGTGTAGGGGTCGGTCTTCCAGAGCTTGCGCTCGCCAGGCGGCACGATGTCGAGGTGCGACATGAGCCAGAGGGTCTTCGTCGAGCTCTGCCCCTTGTACCGGGCCACGATGTTGGGCCGGACCCCGTTCTTGGCCTTGGGGTCGGGCGCGTCGTAGCGCTGGACCGAGTCGAACTTGAGCTTGGCCAGTTCGGCCTGGAGCCAGACGGCCTTGTCGTACTCCCCCTCACCGCCGCTCGACGGAGCGATGGCCGGGATGGCGGTCAAGCCCCTCTCGAGCTCGACGGCGTAGTCGCGATAGGATTCGATGTTCCGAAGGATGGTGGATTTCATGGGTCTCTCCTAGTCGGTCCGGATTCCAGGCTCTCGAGGGCCGAGCGCAGGCGCGGCAGCATCCTGGCGATGGCGGCCGGCGAGACCGCGCCCACGGAGAGGCGGAACCAACCCGTGTCGTCGGGAACGCCGAAGGCCTGGAACGGCACGGCGGCCAGGCCCGCCTCGCGCAGGAGGAAGAGCCGGATCTCCTCGTTGGACCGCAGGCTCGTCTTGTCCGGCGTCCTGCGGCCGATGAGGTCCAGGCGCACGGCCAGATAGATCGCGCCCGCGGGGCAGAGCGCCTCCACTGGGTGCCCCGCGGACTTCAACCGGACGAAACCCTCGTAAAGGGCGTCGAGGCGGCCGGACACGCCGGCCGTCATCTCCCGGCGATATGCGGCCACGCCCGCCTCGTCGGCGAGGAGCGCCGCGGTCGCGACCTGCTCGGGCCGCGGGGCCCAGGCCCCGACGTGGCCGAGCATCTGTGACATGCGGTTGATGAGGTCGGGCGGGCCCGCCGCCCATCCCACGCGCAGGCCCGTGGCCGCGAAGGGCTTGGATATGCCGTCCACGAAGATGGTGAAGGGCGCCATGGCGGGCCGAAGGCCCACGGGTTCCACGTGACGCGTCGACCCGAAGGTCAGCATCCAGTAGACCTGGTCGTAGAGCACGAAGAGGGGGCGCTCGTCCCGGCCGCGCCGGGCGTTCTCCTCGAGGACGAGGTCGCATATCTCCCCCAGCGCCTCGGGGGCGAAGGCCGTCCCGGAGGGGTTGAGCGGCGAGTTCAGCGCCAGCAGGCGCGCGCCCCGCAAGGGCCCGGCCAGGCCGCGGGCTGACGGCAGGAAGCCCTCCTCCGGGCCGCAGGGCACGGCCACGCCCCGGGCGCCGGCCAGGTGGCAGTAGTGGTTGCTGTTCCACGAGGGGACCGGGTAGACCACCGTGTCCCCTGGGTCGAGCACTGCGCGGTAGGCCCCGTAGATGGCCGGCCGGGCGCCGCCGGTGATGAGTATCCCCTGGACGGGGAAGCGCAAGCCCAGGGTCCGGGCGTAGAAGTCCGCCACGGCCTGCCTCAGCCCTGGCATCCCGTCCGAGGGCGGGTAGTTGGTCTCCCCGCGGGCGAGAGCGTCGCCGATGGCCTTCTCCAGTATCTTCGGCACGCGGAACTCCGAGGGGCCGAAGTCGCCCACCGTGAGGTTGCAGACATCCTTGCCGCCGGCGCTCAAGGCGCGGATCTCGGAGGCGATCCTGAGGATCTCGGAGCCGACGACGCCGGCCGCGATGGCGCCGGCGCGCCGCCCGGACGCGGCGTCGATCCCGGTGGAATCCACGTCGATGGGGCTCACAGCGGCTCGGCCCAGGAACGTCTTTTCGTGTCGGCCATGGCTGTTGCCCGCGGGCAGCCGTTATCATACTGAAATGGGAGCATCCTGTCACGAGCGGACGACGGATCGCCCGCTACCGGGCTCTCGGCTTCTTGGGGCGGGTCTTCAGGCCGGCTGACTCGGCCCAAGCCTCGAACTCGGCCTTGAGGCGGGCGTAGTTGGTCTCGGCGCTGGAGGCCGTCACCTCGGGCGCGAGGACCTTGCCCGCCGAACGGAACATGGCCGCGGCCGGCACGGTGTCTTCCCTGTAGATGCGCATCCTTTCCTGGAAGGCCTCGGCCGTGTCGTCGGGCCTGCCGCGGGCCAGGATGCGGCGCAGGAGCTCGGGCTCGGACACGTCGAGCGCGATCACCGCGTCGACCACTTCCGGCCCCAGCATGGCTTTCAAGGCCCGGGCCTCGACCACGCGCCTAGGGAAGCCGTCCAGGATGAAGCCGCGCTCCTTGACGTCAGGCTGCGCCAGGCGCTCCCTGACCACTGCCAGGACGAGGCCGGTGTCCACGAGCCTGCCCTGAGCCATCAGGGCCGCCACCTCCGGATGCGTGCGGGCATGGGCCCGCAGGAGCTCTCCCACCGAGATGTGCGGGACGCCGTAGTCCTTGCTCAGGAGCTTGGAATAGGTGCCCTTGCCCGAGCCCGGAGGCCCGGTGATGATGAGCCGGACCGGCCGGGAGAAGACCCGGGACCCAAGGGTCTGGACCTGGACCGGCGCCTGCGGGGCAGCTGCTGGAAAGGCGGCCGTCTCCGGGACCTGGACCACGGGCGCTTCGGCCTTGCCGTCGAATACCTTGGCCGAGAGCTCGGAGACCTTCTCCGGCGAAAGCCTCTCCTGCGATCCCGGCTGGAGGACTGATTCGGAGATCTTGGCCGAGTTCAAGGCCGGCGCCGCGGCCGGCGTCTGGACCTCCGGCAGGGCCGGGACCATCGCGGACGGCACGGCGCCCACGGTGACGGACGGGAACGGCGAGCCGAAGACCGGGTTGATGCTCGTCCGCCAGGCCTGCGGCAGGATCAT
Source organism: Elusimicrobiota bacterium (assembly GCA_016209035.1). Taxonomy (GTDB): domain Bacteria; phylum Elusimicrobiota; class Elusimicrobia; order UBA1565; family UBA9628; genus JACQWX01. Next base: position 64,953 of record JACQWX010000035.1, read on the forward strand.
GGGCGCGGTCGAGGATGGCGTCCGGACCTTGACAGGGACGGCTTGGAAGCCGCCCGCCAGGCAGATGCCGGGAAGCAGGAATAGGAGTCCAAAAGAACGCGACATGAGCGCGACCGGTCTCACGGGGAAAAGTATAGCCGCCTCCTGCAAAATTGCGAGGGACGATGGGGCAGGCTCTCAGGGGACGATGGGCCTACCCAGGATTGCCCGGAATGCCCAGCTAGCTCAGAGCCTGCAGACGCTTGAGCAGTTCCATGCCGCCGTAGAGCCGCTCGTCCGGGTTCGGGCGCAGGATGTCTGCGAAGACCGCGTCGAGCCCCTTGGGGAGCTCGGGCGACAAGGTCTGGGCAGGAGTGAACTTGGCGGCCTCCTTCTCCGCCAGGGAACCGCCGCGGAAGGGACGCGCGCCCGTCAGCATCTCGTAGAGGCAGATGCCGAAGGCGTAGATGTCCGAGGCCGGGACCGCCGGCCCCTTGTATTGCTCGGGCGCGAGGTAGGCCTGGGCGCCGGAGGCCTCCTTGCGGCCCAGGCGCGAGAGCGCTTCCTTGGCCTGCCGGGCGAGCCAGAAGTCGGTGATCCTGACCCCGCCTCGCTTGTCCACCAGGATGTTCGCGGGATTGAGGTCCGCGTGCACGACCTTCCCCCGATGGGCGCAGTCCAGGGCCTGGCAGACTTGGCTGGCGACGGCCAGGCCGTCGACGAACGGCCTGCGCTTCGACGCCTCCAGCATGCGGGAGAGGGGCTTGCCGTCCACATAGTCGGCCACCAGGAACAAATGCCCCTCGAAGGAGAACGCGTCGAAGAGGCCCACGATGGACGGTTGGTTGGGCAACGCCAAGGACGTGGCCTCCTTGAGATACCGTCCGGCCTCGGCCGGGTCCGCGGAGAGTTCCGGCTTCATCCGCCTGATGGCCACCACCCGGCCGACCTTCTGGTCGAACCCTGAGTGGACGCGGCCCGTGGTGCCTTCGCCGATGAAGTCCGCGACCTCGTATCGCGAGGCCAGCTTGGCGCCGGAGTCCATGCTGCCGGCCTGCGCAACGCCTCCCCGGAAGGCCGGGAGGACGGCGCTGGGCGACTGGCGGGGCTCCCGCGCCGGAGCCGCGGGCGCCGGGGGAGCCTCGGCCCTGGAGCGCAGCCACTGGCTCAAGCCCATGATCATCCCGACCAGGGTGACCAGCGCCAATCCCGCCGCGATGGCGATCCTCGCGCCTTTGCCCAGCCCGCCCGCATCATCCTTCTTGCCTTTCTTCTCAGGCGGCCTTTCCCCAGGATAGAGGAAGAAGACGTCGGGATCGTCTTGGAGCGCCTGGACCGAAGCCAGGCTGCTCTCGTAGATGGGATCGAGAGCCGCGGCCTTCTTGAGCTCGTCCACCGACCCCTGCGAGTCGCCCAACCCCTTGAGAGCCCACGCCTTGAGGGCGTGCGCCCGCGGGTCGGTCGGGTCGACGGTCAGCACCTTGTCCGCGGTCTCGACCGCCGCCTTGTAGCCCTTGGCGCAGTTGAGGGACTCTGCCTTTAGCTTGAGCAGGTTGAGGTCGTCGGGCGTGAGCTGGAGGCCCGCCTCGGCATCGGACAAGGCGGCGCGGCACTGCCGCTTGGACCTCAAGGCCACCCCTCGCAGGAGGAAGGCCCTGGGGTTGTGGGCATTGACCTCGATGGCCTCGGTGGCCAGCCTGATGGCCTCCCTGGCGTCGCCCGCCTCCAGCTTCGCCACGGCCTCGCCCGTCAGCCGCCTCGAGGCCTCGAACTGCGGATCCGCCATCGCCGGCTTCTCCGGTACCACCACCCCCGGCTCGAACTTCGGGCCTCCATCGTACCACTGGGGCTCCTTCGAGACGGCGGCGGGCGGCATTGGGGCGGCGGGCTTGGCGTCCGGCGCGCTCGCGCCGGCCTCCGGCGGAGCCCCGGGCATGGCCCCATCGGGCGAGTCGGTCCCCAACCGCTTGAGCGGGAGCTTGGGCGTGTATTTCGCCTTGGTCGGGAGGTCGGCCTTATCGCACGCCATCTGCGCGACGTCTTGGACGGTCCGGTTTCCGGGGTCCTGGCTCAAGGAGGCCCGGGCATCGGCGCAGGCCCCCTCCTTGTCCCCGCGCTTGAGCTTGTCGGCCGCCCGAGCCGCCAAGGCCGCGGGCCCGGAGGCGTCCAGGCCGGGAGTCACGCCGCCGTCATCCGCCGCGCCGACGACCGCCGCCGCCCAGAAGACCGCCGAGAGCACTCGGGCCCGTTTCATGGCCTCGCTAGCGGACCTGCCCGGGCTCCGAGAGAAGCTCGCGCTCCAACGCGGCGTAGCGCTCCGTGACCTTGGAGATGAAAGCGTGCTTCTCCGTGAAGTTGCCGGGGAAGAAGCTCCCCTTGAACCCGGCCACCACGAGCTTCCTCAAGGCGCGATGGTCGAGCTTGAGGTGCGTCACGGCGAGCCCCAGCTCCCGCGTGACCGTGGTGGTCGAGACCAGCCGGTTGTCCGTGCAGAGGCTCACCGAGAGCCCCCGCTCGATCATCCGGCGGACGGGGTGTCCGGCGATGGAATTGATGGAGGGGTTGGTCTGCAGGTTGGAGGTGAGGCACACCTCGATGCCGATGCGCTGGGACGCGATGTACTCCGCGAGCTCGTCTACGAACCGCTTGCGGTCCGAGATCCTGGGCTCCTGGATCATCTTCTCAGCGAACAGGAAGGTGCCGTGGCCGATGCGATTGGCGTGGCACTGGGTGATGGCTTGGAAAATGGACTCCGGCCCGTAGGCTTCGCCCGCGTGCACGGTCTTCTTGATGAAATGGTCGTGCGCGTACTGGTAGGCCTCCTTGTGCTTGACCGCCGGGTAGCCCGACTCCTCCCCGGCCAGGTCGAAGCCGACGATGGGGAGGTCCTCCTTGCGCTTGAGCTCGACCGCGGCCCGGGCCAGCTCCAACGAGGCGGTGGCGTATACCTCCTGGTGCGGGGCGTAGTCCATGACGTGCAGGAGGTCCGCGTAGTACGGAGACATCCCACCCTTGAACCGCCGCATGGCGCACACGATGATCCCGTAGTGGAACGGGAGGTCCTTGCCCGAGCGGACCGCCGCCGAGGAGTTGTGCCGCTTGGCGGCGGCGGCCATGCCCCGGTCGACCGCGCGCACGACCTCCGCGGTGGACAGCGACTCGCAGGCGTGGAGCTGGGGGGCGAAGCGCGCCTCCACGTAGCGGACGTTCTCGCCGATGTTGTCCTGGACGAACTCGTGGGCCACGCGCTCGAGGTTGTCGGGTGAGCGAAGCACCGCGGTCGTGATTGCGAAGCCGCGCAGATATTCCGGCAGATCCCTGTACGTCCTCTTGAAGACCAACTCCCTCAAGCCCGCCTCGGAGTACGACGGGAGCTTGACCTTGGCGCGCCGCGCCAGCTCGATGAGGGTGGCAGGGCGCAGGGACCCGTCCAAGTGCACGTGCAGGTCCGACTTGGGGATGCGCTTGATGAATTCTCCGAGGCCGTTGTCCATGACAACATCATGCCTTGCCGGCTACGCCGGTGTCAAGGAGTGTGCCCGAGGCGGCGGGATCAGCGGATCGGGCCGGTGCAGGCGTAGACGAAGGCGGGCGGCGCGTTGCGGAACACCCACCGGCGGTCGATGTCCCTGAAGTAGTCCTCGAGGAACTCCTCGGCGGGAAATGTCGAGATGGCCCCCTCGAACCTCTTGAAGGGCACCGCGGTCCCGTGCATGTAGACCAGCTGGGTGAACACGCCCTTGGGCCTTAAGCGCGCGACGACGGCCCGGAGGATATCGTGGCGCGTCCGGTCCGGCATCAGGGTCAGCCCCAGCGAGGAGGCGACAGCGTCCACGTCGGAAAGCCCGCGGGCCGCCAGCGCCGGGAGCAGGCCCTCGGCCCCGCCGCAGACGACCTCGACCCTGGGGTCCTTGAACTGGGAGCGGGCGAACTCGGCCAGGGAGGCGTTGAGCTCGAAGGCCAGCAGGCGGGCGCTCGAAGGCATGCGCTCGAGGAGAGCCTGGGTGACGACCCCGGTGCCCACGCCGAACTCCACGACCAGCTTGGCCCGGCCGAGCCTGAGCGGCTCGACCATGTCCCGCACCACCGCCGGCGAACTGGGGAAGAAGGAGGCGGTCCGCTTGAAGTCCTTCATCCCGGCCTTGACCATGAGGCGCAGCCGCTTGATGGGGGTAGGCTGATTCATCGGTGCCAGGCGTCGCCGCGCCTGACGCCTAGTATATCATTCGTCCCACTCCTTCGTGGGCCCTTGGGCTTCGCCGGAGTGGGCACAATTCGGGCGGGATCCTTCCCCTTTGGACCCTGCCGCAGGTCGCTGGTACAATAGGGCCAAGATGAAGCTGATGCCGGCGTTGGCGCTCGCGGCCTTGGCGTCCTACCAGGCATGGGCCGGGCCTGCGGCGCAGGCCCGACCGAAGGCCAAGCAAGCCCCCTCGACTCCTCCAGGCTCCCGGTAGGACCGCACCTCCTTGCCTGGCAAGGCAACGCCTTGCAGGCCCCGCCGATGTTCCGCTATACTCCGTTCCATGCAGACCATGACCATCACGGAGATGATGCGTCTCTCCATCGCGATGCCGGTCCTGGCCACGATCTCGGTGCTCGTGGCGGCCGTCGCGCTCGAACGCATGTATTTCTTCTGGATCGCCGCCCGGATGCCGGTGGGGCTGTGGTTCGCCATCCGCTCGAAGCTCGATGACGGCGACAAGGATGGCGCCCTGGCGTTGTGCCGGCGCTCGGAGTCCGTCATGGCCCAGGCCCTCTCGAGGCTCCTGCACCTGCCCAAGGCCGATACCGAATCCTTGATGGAGGCCTTCCAGCTCTACCGCCAGCGCATGCAGCTCGACCTGTCCCGGAGGGTGGGGCTCTTCGGCACGGTCAGCTTCATCGCCCCCCTCATCGGCCTCTTCGGCACCGTGCTGGGCATCATGCGGGCCTTCCACGACCTCTCGGTGCAGGGCGTGGGCGGCCCCTCGGTGGTGGCGGCCGGCATCTCCGAAGCCCTCATCACGACCGCGGCCGGCATCGGCGTCGCGGTGGTGAGCGCCGTGCTCTACAACTACTTCACCATGGCGGCCCGCCACCGGCTCAACACCATGGACCTCTGGGTCCTGGAGCTCTCCGCGCTCCTTGAGCGACCGGACGCCGAAACCTGACATGGCCGGGCCCTGGCGGCGCGATGACGAGGCCGATCCCATCAGCGACGTGAACGTCGTGCCGTTGGCCGACGTGTCCTTGGTCCTGCTCATCATCCTGCTGGTCCTCTCGCCCATGACGGTCGAATCCAGGCTCCATGTGAAGACGGCGGCCAGATCCGCCGATGACGCGCCCTCGCCGGCCCCTGCGCTCGCGGCTGAGCCGCCCCAGCGCGTCAAGGACCTCGTCTTGATGGTGGACCTCGGGCCCGCGGGCGTGATGGTCGGCGACACGTTCTTCGCCGACCGCAGGGAGTTCCTGGCCTATATGCGCCTCGATCTCTCCACCAGGGCCGACCGGAAGGTCTTCCTCGCCCCGCATCCCGACGTCCCTCACGGCATGGTGGTCGAGACCATCGAGCAGCTCAAGGCCTGCGGAGCGGACGCCGTGGCCCTGGTCCAGACCAGGGAATGGGGCTCCGACTAGCCTATGGCCAAGTACCCCATCCTGAGGCTGGTGCGCAGGCAGGAGGAGGCCAAGCCCGTCACCGAGGTGAACATCATCCCGGTCATCGACATCTCGCTGGTCCTGCTCGTCATCCTGTTCGTGACCGCGCCGCTCCTCTCCGTGCCCAACGTGGCGGTGGACCTCCCGCCCGCGGGGCAGCCGGCGGGCCAGGACGCCTTCATCGCCGTCACTTACGCGCTGGACGGCCGCATGAGCCTCATGTCCCAGCCCACCGACTGGCCAGACCTCGTGCGGGAGCTCTCCGGCGAAGTGAAGCGCAGACCCGGCGCGCCGGTGGTCCTCCGGGTGGACAAGGGCGTGCGCTACGGCGTGGTCCAGCGCCTGATCGCGGCCGCCAAGGACGCCGGCGCCTCCAGCATCGCCTTGGGCGGCCAGCCCAAGAAGCCTCCACCGAGGCGGGAGGCGCCAGGCACCTAGCCATGCTGCTCTCTCTGGCCGTCGCGGCGCTCATGGCGGCTCCGGCCTGGGCCGCAGGCCCAGGGGCATCCGAGAAGCCGGAGGAAGGCGCGACCCTCATCCGGCAGGACGTCACCATCCGTTCCAAGACGGTCGCCGGCCCCGACGTCAAAGCCCCGAGGCCTGGCCCGGCGCCGGCCGTCCTGCGGGAGGTGATCGAGTCCCTGGAGATCTACAAGCGCGAACATCCCGGGGAAGCCCAGCTCGTCAAGCTCGGCGCGACCCTCAGGCGCCTGGGCCTGCCCTTCCCTCGTCCGCCGTACCTCGTGTTCGCGCTGAAGAAAGACATGGATTTCGACTGGTGGCGCTTCGAGGTCCTCGACGGCGGCGTCCTGGTCTGGCACACCGCGGGCGAGGGGCCGCTCTACGGGAAGCTGGAATGGGACGGGACCGGGTATTCAGGCGCCATGGCGGCGCAGGTCGGCAGATCCTACCGCTGGAGCTTCTCGGCCGCGTTGGGCAAGGAGCGCTACGGCGCCGAGAGCGAGCCCATCGTGCTCACGTCCATGGCCTACGGCGAGGCCCTCGGGACCGGCCACCTCGAGGCCTCCAACGGCCTCGTCTTCGAGCCCAAGACCGCCCAATTCGCCAAGGACGCCAAGGCCTACCTCATCCCCATGGCCAACAAGCTGCGCGCCTCACGGATGGCCGACCAGGCCTACAAGCTCACGCTCTACCACGCCGACCCCGGCTCGCCCCTCTCCAAAGCCAGGGCCGCGGCCCTGCAGAAGTTCTTCTCCCAATACCTGGTCATCTCCCCGACGAGGGTCGAGGTCGAGGTCCGCTCCAGCCGCGAGCGCGGGGAAGCGCTGGACTGCCCCGTCCCCTGAGAGCCGGGGGCCGTATTCCCCCTCATAGGACTGCGTAGAATTCCGTATTGGCGCGGAGCCAGGGCTGGAGTACAATCTATGTGGATCCCATGGACTCGGCCGCCCCCCTCCCCCCGACCATCGCCCCGCAAACCCGGACGGAAGTCCCCCGCCCCGACGCGATCCCCGGCATCGTGACCCGGGAAGCGCCGCGGGTCCGGTTCCGCATCCGCTGGCGCTCCGCGGAGTGCTTCCGCATCCAGCCCGGCCTCGAAGGCTAAAGAAAGTTCTCGAGGCCGCGTTGGGCGACCAGCCTCGCCGCGGCGTCTAGCTTGGCCTGAGTGCCGATCTCGGCCCAGAGGCTCGCATCCGAGCGGAAAGCTCGGATGCTGGCGCCCTCGGCCGCCAGCCGCAGGTAGGTCCCGGTGATCGGGAAAGCGCCTGTCTCGGTCATGCGGTCGAACAAGGCGGGAGAGACCACATGGATCCCGTCGAAGGCGAGCTCGTCGGCCTCCGCCGCGGGCAGGCCGGCCCAGACCGGCGGCTGGTCCGCGGCCTTGCGGCCGCGGAGGTTCCCTTCCTTGTCGAACAGCAGATGACGGGAGCTGTCCCTTTCGCGCACGGATAGAGTCGCCAAGGCGCCCGCGGTCCGATGGACGCAGTACAGGCCCGCCAGGTCCACGGTGCTCAAGACGTCGGCATTATGAAGGAAGAAGTCCTGCCGACCGAGGAAGGCGGCAGCCTTCTTCAGCCCTCCGCCTGTCCCAAGGAGCTCCTCTTCCCTCGAGAATTCGAAGCGCACGCCGAAATACCCGTTCTTCTTGAGGAACTCCTCGATCATTTCGCCCTTGTGATGGAGGTTGATGACGACCTCGTCCACCCCGGCGGCCTTGAGCCTGCGGATGACGAACTCCAGGACGGGGGTCCCCGCCACCTCGATGAGAGCCTTGGGCCCGGCGTCGGTGAGGGGCTTCAAGCGCGTGCCCTGGCCCGCGGCCAGGATCATCGCTTTCATTCCAGGGCGAGGTGCGCGACCTCGACGTCGACGTCGAACTTCGACCGCAGGTGGTCGGCGAGCCGCTCGGCGCCGTAGACGGAGCGGTGCTGGCCGCCCGTGCATCCAAACGCCACGAGCAGGTCCGTGAAGTTCCTCGCCTGGTAGTTCTCCACGGTCTGGTCGATGATGCCGAAGACCTTCTCGAGCCAGCCATGGACCGCCTGCTCGCGGTCGAGGAAGTCGATGACCTCGGGGTCTTTCCCGGTCAGCTTCGCGAAGCGCTCGAGCTTGCCTGGGTTGGGCAAGGCCCTGCAGTCGAACACGTATCCCCCGCCGTGCCCCTTGGGGTCGGCCGGCACGCCGCTGCGGTAGGAGAAGCTCTGCACCCGGACCATGAGCCGGAGCTTGGCGTCCGTGAACTGCCTCAGGTACGAGGAGCCGATGAGCCCGTGGAAGACCTTGGTCAGGACCGGGATCTCGACGGGCATGCGCGCCGTGCGCAGGAGGTACTCGAGGTTCCTGATGGCGTAGGGGATGCTCTTGAGGAAATGCACCTTCCTCTCGTAGAACCCCCGCAGGCCGTAGGTCCCCAGGGCCTGCATGATCCGGATGAAGACGTAGCCGTGGAAGTTGCCGAGGAACTTCTCCTTGTCGAGAGGGATGATCCCGGAGACCGCCTCCATGTAGAGGTCCAGGAGGCGCTCGCGCAGGGAGAACGGCATGTCGGCCTTGCCATCGTAGAGAAGCGAGGCGATGTCGTACTGCAGGGCCCCCTTGCGGCCTCCCTGGTAGTCGATGAAGTGCGGGGTCCCGTGCCGGACCATGATGTTGCGCGACTGGAAATCCCGGTAGAGGAAGTAGTCAGCCTCGCCCTGGCAGAGGTAGTCGGCCAGTCTGTTGAAGTCCTCCTCCAGGGCGGACTCGTCGAAGGTCGCTTTGGAAAGGGTCAGGAAGTAGTACTTGAAGTGGTTGAGGTCCCACATCATGGATTGCCGGTCGAACCTGGCCCGCGGGTAGCAGATGGAGTAGTCCAGGACCCTGCCCGCCGTGATCTGGAACCGCGGCAGCATCCGGACCGCGGACTCGTAGAGGGAGACCACCTCGTCCGGGAAGCCCGCGCTCGTGCGGCGCTCGGAGAGGAACTCGAAGAGGTTGGTCTCGCCGAGGTCCTCCTCCAGGTAGAGGCCGCCGGCCAGGTCCTCGGCGTATATCTCGGGGACGGGAAGGCCCAGGGCCCGGAACTGCCTCGAGAACCCCAGGAACGCGACGTTCTCCTTCGGGTCGGGGCCGTAGGCGCCGATGACCGAGCGCTTGGCGCTCTTGATGCGGTGGTACCTCCGGGCGGAGCCGTCGCTCCTCAAGGGGACGACGCTCTCGGCGTCTTCGCCGAAGCGGCTCCGGAACAGCTCCTTGAGCGAGTCCTCCAGGGCCGCGAAGGTCTCCGGCTTTTCCATGGCAGGACTCATTGTACTCAATTCCGCCATGGGATGCGCGGGGCGCATCCCATGGCGGTCCTTGTCATGGGGACTCCTCAATGCTATCTTCTCCGTCCGGAATCCCATGGTCTCCCGCTGGCTCACCTTGAAGGAAGGCCTCAGCAGGAACGTCGTCGTCCTCAGCGTCGTGAGCGGGCTCACCGACGTCTCCAGCGAGATGCTCTACCCCATCCTGCCCCTGTTCCTGACCGGCGTCCTGGGCGCTCCCATGACCGTGGTCGGGCTCATCGAAGGGATAGCCGAGGCAACGGCCAGCATCCTCAAGGCGGCCAGCGGCTGGTGGTCGGACCGGGTCTCTGCCAGGAAGCCCTTCACCCTCTGGGGCTACGGGCTTTCCGCCATCTCCAAGCCCCTCCTGGCCCTTGCCTCGACCTGGCACCTGGTGCTGCTCTCCCGCTTCCTCGACAGGGTGGGCAAGGGGGTCAGGACCTCGGCCCGTGACGCGCTCATCGCGGATTCGACCGGGAGCAGGCATTGGGGCAAGGCCTTCGGCTTCCACAGGGCCATGGACACGGCGGGAGCCGCCATCGGGCCGCTCCTGGCGCTCTACCTGCTCGAGATGCGGCATGTCAGCTACCAGGGCGTCTTCATCCTCGCCTTCGTCCCCGCCATCGCCGGAGTCCTGGTGCTGGCCGCCTTCGTGCAGGAAGCCCGCCCTCCGGGCTCGCCCCATTCCCATCACTCAAAGGAAGGGACAGTCCCGCTTTCGCCGGGGTTCAAGAGGTTCCTGCTCGCCTACGGCGTCTTCGCCGTGGGCAACAGCAGCGACGTCTTCATCCTGCTGAAGGCCAAGGACGCCGGCTTCTCCACGACCGCGGTCATCCTGGCGTACGTGGGCTACAACCTGGTCTACGCCCTGGCCGCGGCGCCCGCGGGCTGGCTCTCCGACAGGCTCGGCCGGGCCAGGACCATGGCCTTCGGCCTGGCGGTCTTCTCGGCGGTCTACCTCGGCTTCGCCCTGGCCTCTTCGCAAGCCGCCTTGTTCCTCCTCTTCGCGGTCTACGGCGTCTACGCCGCGTTCGCCGAGAACGTGGCAAAGGCCATGGTGGCGGACCTGAGCGTCCCCGAGAACCGCGGCGCAGCCATGGGGGCATTCCAGGGCACGACCGGACTCCTCGCCTTCGTGGCCAGCGCCCTGGCCGGCCTGCTCTGGACGCACGTCTCTCCGGCAACCCCCTTCATCCTGGCCTCGGCCTGCGGAGTCCTTTCAGCCGGCTTGGTGCTTGCGTTGCCTCCTCATAAATAGCACAATCCCGTCCACATAGATATGGGAATTTGTTATCATAGGCGCGTGCCGCCTTCCAAGGCCGGGTTTCTCGCCAGGGTCGTGGCTGGACTGGCCTTTTGCGCCCTGTCGTCCCTGACCCTCCCGGACGCGGCCCGCGCCCAATTCTGGTCCCAGGTCTCCACCGCGGGCTTCAACAGCGCGCAGAACAGGTACCTCACCCGGGGGACCACCGCCACCTTCAGCGGGACCACCTACATCGTGTTCGGCACCTCGAACCCCTACGCGGGAGCGCAGGTGTGGCGGTCCTCGACCACGACGGACTGGAACCAGGCCAACTCCTCGGGCTTCGACGTCAACGGCTCTTCGAACGAAGCGGTCTCCTGGATGGCGTCCTTCTACAACGGCCTGTTGGCCGGCGTCTCCTCCCGGCAGGTCCCGACCGGCGCCGGGGCCAGGATCTACCGCAGCTCCACGAGCGCCGACACCTGGACCTTGGTGTTCTCGACGGCCACCGCCGCCAACTCGAACTTGAGCGGCGCGGAGAGCTTCGCGCTGTGGGGCTCGAAGATCTATGTCGGCTTCAAGAACGCGACGTCCGGGGCGGAGATCTGGCGCTCCACCTCGGCATCGGCTCCCACCGACTGGGTCCAGGTCTCGACCAACGGCTTCGGCATCGGGACCGCCAACGAGACCGTGACCTCCATCAGGGCCTTCGGCTCGGGGCTCTACGCCGCGACCGCGGGCAACACCACCCAGCGAGGACAGATTTGGCGCTCCGTGGACGGCCTCACGTGGAGCCAGATCCTCGTGGCCTCCAATACCTTCCAACTCAACACGCAGGGCATCACGGCCCTGGAATCCTTCAACGGCTACCTCTACGCCGGGACGCGGCACGCCTCCGGGGCGCAACTCTGGCGGTCCGCCGACCCGACCGCGGGCGCGGGGTCCTGGACCCAGGTCACGAGCCCGGACGGTCTCGCCAACACCCGGTTCTCGGTGGACAGGAGCTCCGAGATCCGCTCGCTTCTGGATGCGGGCGGGGTGCTCTGGATCGGCACCTGGGAACCGGGCCGCTACGCAGCCACCACGGGCGGCCGCGTCTACCGCAGCACCGAGGGGACCACCTTCCCCCCCTCCGCCAGCAACGGCATCGGATTCGGCAGCCAGGACAGGGAGTGGATCGGCGGCTTCGTGTCGACCGGAGGCTACGTCTACGCCGGCACGAGGGACGAGGCGCTTGGAGGATCGGTCTGGCGCACGACGGGGACCCTGCCTGGCCAGCCGACCCTCTCCGGAGCCGCCATGGGCGTCTCGAGCATCGCGTGGACCTGGTCCACGGTCAATGTCGCCAACGGCTACCGCGTCTACGACACGGCCTGGGTCAACCTCGCCGGAGACCTCCAGCCCGACACGACCTATTCCTACGAGGCCGGCCTCACCATCAACACGGCCTACACCCGCTATCTCGCGGCCTTCAACGATCTCGGGGTCTCCACCTCCGCCGCCCTGACCCGCTTCGCCGCCTCGACCTCGCCGTATGGGACCGCTTTCCAAATGGTGGGCGGCTCCTCGGTCACGCTGACCTGGGAGAAGAACGGCAACCTGACAGGGACAACCTACTACGTCAGCTACTGGGTCACGGACGGCAGCCCGCTCACCACGAACGTCACCACCGAGACCGCGACCATCACCCAGCTCAACGGCATGACCACCTACTACTTCAAGGTCCGTTCCGCCAACGGCGACGGAGCGTACAGCGGCTACGACGTCACGAAGACGACCTGCACCAATCCGGTCACCTACGCCGACGCCACGGCGGACCCCAGCGCGGGAGTCGAGATCACCATCAACACGCCGGCAGGGCTCCTGTCGGTCGCCATACCGCCCGGGGCTTTCGAGAACGCCACGGCCGTCTCCGTCAGCGTCCCGGCGTCCTACCAGGCCGTGGCCGCCTCCGACTTCTCCTTGACCGCAACGGGCGTCGGCGTGGAGATCACCGTCGGCGGCGGGCTCCAGCCCTTGAAGCCGGTCCTCCTTTCCATCCCATTCAGGGACGCCGACGTCGCGGGCATGAACGCCGCGCGGCTCATCATCGCCCGCTACGACAGGGACCACCGCTCCTGGGTGCCGCTCAAGTCCTCGGCGGACAACAACCGGGTCTCCGCCCTCACCACCCATCTTTCCCAGTTCCAGGTCATGCAGTCGGTCCCGGCCGCGACGCTCGACAGCGTGAAGGTCTTCCCCAACCCCCTGCGCCCGACCGCGGGCCATGCCTCCATGACCTTCGTCAACCTGCCCGCGGATTCCGACATCCGCATCCACACCTTCAAGGGCTCCCTCGTGCGCAAGCTCAGGGCCGACAACGCCGGCATGGCCTCCTGGGACGGGATCAACTGGTTCGGCGTGCCCGCGGCGAGCGGAGTCTACCTTGCCTACATCCGGGGCAACGGCGCCACGCGCCTCGTCAAGGTGGCGATCCAGCGATGAGGACCCTCTGGGCCGGCGCGCTCCTGTGGGGCCTGCCCCTGTCGGCCGGCGCCGTCAACTTCGACCAGGGCGCCAAGGGCACGAACTCGGCCGGGTTCCTCGAGCTCGCGCCCGGCGCCAGGGCCGCGGCCCTGGGCGAGGCCTATGCCGCGGTCGCCGACGAGGCGAGCGCGCTCTACTGGAACCCGGCGGCGCTCACCCGCATCCCGAAGCGCTCGGCCGCGCTCATGCACGCCGAGTACGTCGAAGACAGCTACTTCGACTACGCCGCCATCGCCGCCAACCTCGGCAAATGGGGCGTTATCGGGTCCGGGATGCAGTTCTTCTCGGCCGGCAAGCTCGCCCACACGGACGACGCCGGGGGGGCCCTGGGCACTTTGTATCCTTTCGGACTGGCCGTCTCCCTGGGCTACGCCTACAAGCTCGACGGCTTTGAAATCATGGAGGACTTCAACGGGGTCTCGGTGGGGTTCTCCGCCAAACTCGTGCGCGCCGAGATCGCCGAGACGGACACCACTGGCGCCTTCGACATCGGCCTGCTGACCCCGGAGTACTTCGAGCGCCTGCGGTGCGCCTTCACCGTGGCCAACCTGGGCCGGGGGCTCCAGTTCGAGGATGAGTTCGCGCCGCTGCCCACCGCCTTTCGCTTGGGCAGCGTGGTGAAGCTGAGGCCTGGCTGGATCGCGTCCGCGGACATCGTGTTCCCGCGGAACAACCGGGTCTACCCCACCGTGGGGACGGAGTACCTGTGGCCGGCCGGCAAGGACATGACGCTGGCGGCCCGGGCCGGCTTCAACGCCAACACGGTCGGAGACATCCAAGGCTTCTCCGGAGCCTCCTTCGGCGCGGGCGTGACCTACATGGGCATGTCCGTGGATTACGGCTTCCTGCCTCTGGGCGGCCTGGGACAAGCCCACCGGGTCTCCCTGTCCTTCGGCTTCTAGGCCCAGGCGCCAGGCTTCGAGTCGGGCGACTCGCCCTGGGCCAAGCCTGGCGCCTCTCTAGCGCTTCGCGCTAGAGATCGATGACGAGGCCGGCCCGGCCCATGTCCACTTCCAGGCCGTTGCCCGCTTTGGCGGCCATCCTGCGCGCATCGTCGAGCATGGCGTCCACGGCCTCGTCCGAGCGGTCCTGGTTGAGGTGCCACAGGACCAGGTGCTTGACCCCGGCTTCGACGGCCAGGCGCACCGCGTCCAGGAACATGGAGTGGCCCCAGCCTCGGGTGCACTTCTCGTACTCCTTGGGCAGGAACTCGCCGTCGTGGATGAGGACGTCGACGCCCCGCAGGAACTTGGCGTAGTCCTTGAAGTCCTTCCCGCCCGGATGGCGGTAGGCGAGCTCGTTGTCCGGGAAGAAGGCGAACTTCTTCCTCCCCTCGTTGATGATGAACCCGTAGCCGTTGTTGGGGTGCGAGAGCGGGAGGCTCTTCACGCGCAACCCCGCCACGTCGAAATCCTCCGGGCACTCCTCCTTGAACACCAGGTTCGCGGCGACCTCCTGGAGGTCCACCGGGAAGAAGGGAGCGCGCATGGTCTTCTGGAGGAAGACCTTGACCGACTGCTGGGCGTGCGTGCACCCGGTGAACAGCAGGGTGGAGTCCTTCCGGTAGAGAGGCTTGAAGAACGGGAAGCCCAGGAGATGGTCCCAATGCGCGTGGCTGAGCATGATGTGGAAATCGCGCTGCTTCCCGGCCAGGGCCTTGTTGCCCAGAGGCCGGATGCCGTTGCCGCCGTCCAGGATGATGGTGTCGCCTTTGGCGGTCTCGACCTCGACGCAGGTCGTGTCCCCGCCGTACCTGACGTATTCCGGACCCGAGACCGGGACCGAACCGCGCGCTCCCCACACCGTGATCCTCATCTGGATTCCTTTTTATGAAATCGGCGGCGTCGTGTCAAACTAGAGCTCCGTCGCCCAGCCCTGGCCCTTGAGCCTCGCCCCTGCCTCCACCGCCTTCAGGAACACGGAGCGCAGGGCATCGCTCATCAGGGCGCGCTTCACCGGCGAAAGCCCCAGGAAGGCGCCGACCGCTGCGCGCATGAAATCCTGGCCGATGTTCCCGGGCTCGGCGAAGAGCTGGTTCTGGAGGGTCCCCCTCTCCAGGCAGCCCAGGATGATCTTTCGGAAGGTGGTCTCGGGATGGATGACCCTTTTTCCGCGGCGAGCGAGGCTCGCCGCGCAATCCCGGCACTTCATGACGCAGACTCCGCACCCGAGGCAGGTCGTCTGGTCCACTTCCGCGACAAGGGCCTCCCTCTCAACCGCCGGCCTCGGAGCGAGGCTCATGGCCGAGATCGGGCACGCCGAGACGCACGCGCCGCATCCGGAGCACCTGTCCTCAGCCACCTCGCAGATGAAGCTCGACGACATGACCGCGTTGGGGTAGCCGTGCTTGGCTATGCCGCGCAGAGCCATGCAGCAGCACTTGCAGCAATGGCAGATGAAGGTGACGTTCCTCCTGACGTTGTCCGCGTTGAGCACCAAGCCCAGGTCCCGGGACCGGGCCAAGGCGTCGCGCACCTCACGCTTGGAGGCTTCCCTGGCCAAGCCCCGCCGGATGAGGAAATCGGCCGCGTAGCCGAAAGAGGTGCACACCCCCGGCGGCACGGAGCAGGGCTTAAGCCCCAGGTGCCGGGCCTTGTGCCTGCAGGCGCACGCGCCCATGGCGGCCTTGTCGGCCGCCGAGACGATGGCAGAGGCCTTCTCGTAGTCGAGCACCTCCATGCCGACCTCGGGCCGGAAGGCCTCTTCGTGAGGCAGAGCCCGCATCACGGAGACCTTCTCTCCGGCGCCGAAATTCGCCTGGTAGAATCCGCCGCCCTCCTCGATGTAGTCGTGGAAGAGCCGGGACAGCCTCTTGACGTCCGCCACGCCGGAGCGCATCATGGTGAACTCGAAGAAGCCGATGACCATGGGCGCGGGCATGAAGTAGGACTCCCCATCGAGGCAGAGGTCCACCACCAGGCCTTTGGCCGCCATGCCTTCGAGGAGCGTCCTGAGACGGGCATCCGGAAGCCCCGCAGCCTCCACGAGACGCCCGATGGTCGACGCGCCGGCAGGCATGCGCACCAGGAGGTCGGCCTCCTCCTCGGAGTAGAGCCCCTTGAGGATCTCCCTCAAGGTCTCGTTCCACGGCGCCCTGCAGCTCAAGCCGTCGACCTTCTCGCCCAGCCGCCGATAGAGGTCCTTGCCTGCCGCGTGACCCATGTCAGTATCCCGGGTCCTTCACCGCGGGCATGCTCATCTTCCCTCCTCCCGGGGCGGGCTTGAGCGGCAAGGCGTCTCCGACGGGAAGCGGGAGCCTCCCTTCATCCTCCTGGGCGGGGGACTCAGAGGCCCGGCCCCGCTCCCGGCCGAGGAGGGCAGGAGCATGCGGGTCGAACCTTTCGACAGGCGCCTTGACGCGTCCCGAAAGCCGCGACTCGACGCGGGTCGTGCCTCCGTAAGGCGCGTCCGGGGAGCCGAGGAAGACCAGCACCAGGGCCTCGGGCTCCACCCGCAGGACCCTCGCGACCGCGGTCATCGTGCCCCTTCCCCCGGTCTGCGGGACCTGCTCCTCGTTGGTCCAGACGATCCTCTGCGAGCAGTTCCCAGCGGCGCAGGTCATCCCCCGGACCGGCCGGGCGACCTCCCAGACCACGATCTTGCCCGGGCACCGTTCCGGCTCGGTCCGGCACTCCCGCCAGCTCACCTCCTCGGCTTGGCGCTGCCACACCCTCAGGTAGCGCTGTTCGGAGCGCTCCTCCCAGAATGCCTCCACGACGGCGCCCGGGTCCCACCAAGCGATCACGAGGAGCACGGCGCAGACGCCGGCGAAGCAGGCCAGGAAGATGCGAGCCGCCCTGACGCGCAAGGGAAGCGCTCTCATGCAGAGTATCATAGCATCCCGATGAGAGCCCCTCCACTTCTTCGAGGTGGACGCCTTCATGTCCGCTCAAAGGAGCGCCGACGCCATCATGCTCCTGCCCATGGGAGAGTATCCCGAGGTCCTGCCGCACTACCGCAGGCTCCTGACGGCCAACGCCGATTTCGTCCGGCGCATGGCGCCTGACAAGCCTCTCGAGCCCGCGGCCGGCATCCACATCGTCATCGAGGACAAGGTGCCAGGCCCCGGGTCGAGCCAGCGCATAGGCCCGCTACCCCGAGGCCTGCGCCGTCTCCACCGACTCGGCCGGACGGCGCGAGCCGGTCGCCATCCCCGAGTCCGTGGCCGCGGGATTCCCGGAGGCGATGCTGACCGTGCCCGCCTCGCGGGGCTCCTACCAGACCACGGTCCTTTCAGCCGGCGAGAAACGCCTGGGCGAGGCTGCCTGGCTCCTCGCCCGCTTGTGGGCATCGGCGTTCGCCGAGGCTGGGAGCCCCAAGAACCTGACCCGGCGGTTCGTGAAGCTCGAGGACATCCGCGTCAAGGACGACTACCCGGCCCCGGACTACCTGACCGAACGGGCCTCCACCAAGACCGCTGAGCCCAAGTCCATGGCGGTCGAGCCCATCACCCCGGTCTCGGGCGCGGTGGAGATCACCCCTGCCGGCGTCCTGCCCGTCAAGCACTGAAACCGGTTGCGCCGGGGGCAGGCCAACATGTATAAAGTGGCCATGGAATGCCCCAAGTGCAAGGCCCAGAACGCCGACAACGCCGTCTTCTGCTCGCTGTGCTTCGAGAACTTCAAGCCCAAGCCGAAGAGCGCGACCTCCGCCGCCAGGCTGCTGGCCTTCCCTGAGGTGACCTCCACCCACGAACGCTGGATCGTCAAAGGCCCTCTAGTCATCGCCGAGAACGGCCTCCATTTCTTCGTCAAGGAATTGACCTACGTTGAGGGGGAGACGGGCGAGAACATCGGCAGGAAGCTCGGAGGCGAGCTCGGGGTCCTGGGAACCTTCGTCGGGTCCGTGGCCGGGTCCCTGGTGGACGGCGCCATCAACGAGCACCCCGGCAAGCCCGAGAAACTCTTCTTCTTCCCCACCCCCGCGGTCATGGAGCAGTTCCGGGGCGTCCTCCAAGACGCCCCCGCCATCCCCGACTGCGCGGAGTACTACCTCGTGAAGAAGGAGGAAATCCTCGAGATCTCCTTCGGCATGCTGGGCGGCATGACGGTCAAGTCGAAGTTCGTGGTGCTCGAGGTGGCCGGCCCGGAGCCCGAGGAGAAGGTGTCGGGCTTCCTGGCCTTCCGGGGCTACCGCGTCAAGCACTAGAGCCCCGCGGCACGCGGCCCCTGCACGAATCGTCGGGGATTGTCCCCTCCGCCCCATTTATGCTATCTTAGCCTTGCGGGGTGGAGCAGCCCGGTAGCTCGCAAGGCTCATAACCTTGAGGTCGCTGGTTCAAATCCAGCCCCCGCAACCATTTCCCAACGGAGAAGTGCACTAACCCGGGCCTAAAAAGCCCGGGGTTTTTGTCGTCCAAAACCCGTGCAATGCCTCAAGGTTAGTGGAGGATCGGGAATGGACAAAATCTCCGCCTTCGCCCCCGCCGCTGCCGGCCGAGTGCCCTTTTGCCAGGCCTCGGAGACGTTTCGCCTCCACTGCAAGGCGCAGAACCTGACGCCGCTCACCCGCGACTGGTACGAGTGGCGGCTCAAGGGAATTGCCCCGCAGCATCGATTCGGAGACTCTTTGGATCACGGGCACATACCGCAGCAACACTGTCATTGCCCAGCGACATCTCACTTCAAAGCCATAGAGATTGACTATCTCTAATTTACAACCTATAATAGAGCCATGTACTCTAGATGCATAGACCTGCCCAAGCGCAATAGCTTCTTTCTCTTCGGCCCCCGGCTGACCGGCAAGAGTACGCTCTTGCGCCGAGCTTTCGCGGATGAAGATGTTTTTTTTCTGGACTTGATCCATCCATCCGTTCATCAAAAGTACCTCGCCGAGCCGGCGGCGCTCCTGCGCGAGATCGAAGCCGCCAAGGGGAAGTACAAGCGGGTGGTGCTTGACGAGATACAGCGCGTCCCCGCGCTCCTGGATGCGGTGCACCATCTCATGGAATCCCCTTCGGGACGCCATCTCCAGTTCATCATGAGCGGGTCGAGCGCCAGGAAACTCAAGCGCTCCAAGGCCAACCTCTTGGGCGGTCGCGCGTGGTCTTTGGAGCTTTTCCCCCTCACCCACGAGGAACTTGGCGATGACTTCGTCCTGGAAAAGGCCCTCGCCTTCGGGACCCTGCCCAGGATCTATGCCGCGCAGGGGACAGAGGCGGAGGAAGACCTGCGGGCTTACGTGGGAACCTATCTGACCGAGGAGATCAAGGCGGAAGCCCTGACCCGCAATCTCGGAGCCTTCATCCGCTTCTTGCCGATGGCCGCGGCCGAGAGCGGACACACCATCAACGCCTCCAATATCGGCCGGGAAGTGGGAATCAGCTACAAGACAGTCCAGGAATACTTTCAAATCCTGGAGGATACCCTCCTGGGATTCTGGCTTGAGCCGTTCGCCAAGACCGTGCGAAGACGGATGGCCAAGCAGCCCAAGTTCTACTTCTTCGACACGGGAGTGCTTCGGGCTCTCAAGAAAACCCTGAAGGTTCCGCTGGAGCGCTCCAGCCCGGAGTTCGGCGACCTTTTCGAGAACTTCTTCATCAACGAAGTCAGGCGCCTCAATTCCTATCGCCGCCTCGATCAGACTCTCAGTTTTTACCGAACGGAGGCCGGAGCCGAGGTGGACCTGGTCGCGCAGCGACCGGGGAAGTCCTGGCTGGCCATGGAAATCAAAGCCACGGAGCGCCCCTCGTCATCCCATTGCTCCGGTCTTTTGTCCTTTGCCGACATCATGCCCGGGGCGGAACTCTTCCTGGTTTGCAGAACGGACCAGCCGCAGCTTTTCCGATTCGGAAAGCGCACGGTACGCGCCTTGCCGTGGCTGGATTGCCTCAAGATGCTCTCAGGCCCCGCGCAAAAATCATCTTGACATCCGGCGCTCCTCTGCTATAATTTCTTAGGCTCCAAGGTTAGCTGCACATCCTTGGGCAATACCGGCCCGCCGAGAGGCGGGTTTCGTGTTTAATGGCCTTGACAAATCATAACAATCTGTTATACTCTTAAAGAAGCGTGAGACTGAACCACAGGGAACTCATCGGGGAGTTCGTTCGTGAGCATCCCGACTCCGGCGCTTCGCTGCGGGCATGGCAGAGGAACATGGAATCCAACGGCTTCCAGAACTTCGTCGAACTGAGGCGAGCGTTCGGCTCCGTGGATTATGTCAGTCCTCATGCTGTCTTCAACATTTCGGGGAACAAGTACCGCTTGATTGGCGTTGTCAACTACGGACTTCAGACTGTCGCCATCAAGCACGTCCTGACCCACGCCGAATATGACAGGGGAGCCTGGAGGAAATAGTATGACCGTCCAGACTTTGGAAAGGAAGCTCAAGACCTTCGAGGAGCCCGTGTCCCATCCACTGCTCAGGTGGCTCTATCTCCATTTGCCACCGCAACCGATCACCAGCAGGAAGATGCACAAAGCCTATGCCGACTCAGTGGGCATCTTGATGACAGAGCTTGAGCTGGGAAAGCTCGAAGGCTCGGATCGGGGAGCGGTGACGAAATATCTGAAATCAGTCCTCCCATTCGTTGAGCAGTACGAGAAGAAGGAATATCCGAGCGGGTCCGTAAGCCCCGAGGAGATGCTGCGATTCTTCATGGAGCAACACGGCTTGGCCCAGCAGGATTTAGCGGAGGAATTAGGAGGGCAGCCCGCGGTCTCCTATGTCTTAAACGGCAGGCGCAAGCTGACCAGGGAACAAATCGTCAGGCTTGCCCGCAGATTCGGCGTCTCGGAGGCGACGTTCTACCCTTCGGGCGCATAAGACCGGCTTTCGGGCCGGAACCCCCGAAAGGGGGTTTTGTGTTTTCAGGGACAACCGCAGGCCGCCGCCCTTGCCCGCGCTCTCGGCTTTGGCCCGTGAATTGAGGTGCTTGTCCCCGTCGAGGTCCAGGAATAGCTCGTCGTTCGAGTAGTCCCCGTCGCCAGAGAGGTCCGCCAGGACCGCATCCGCTGAACCGCGGCGGCTTCTCGCGGGCCAACGCGACGGGCCTGCGGCTGTCCATGGCCGGCAGCCCGAGCGGCCAGCCTCCCTCCACAGATGTCCGGGGACCGCCCCTGGCCGCACCCAGCCAGCGCCAGCAACGAAGAGACGGCGACGGCACATGGGAACAGCGCCCATCCTTTCATCGTCGTCAGCATATAAAATAGAATGGCCTTGATGCCGCTCTTGACCGAGAGCCGGGCTCGTGTCGCGCGCCAGTTCGGCAAGTACTTCCTGGCGGGCCTCCTGGCCACGGCCGTGGATGTCGCGACTTTCTATCTGGTCGCGATCGCCGTGTTCCCCTCCCTCGCCCCAGGAGACCCGGCCGCCGTCCTGCTGGGCTTCAAACCCGCGCCCATCTCCGAGAGCCTGCGCTCCACCCACTACGTGTGGGGCAAGGTCATCGCGTTCATGCTGTCCTGCCTGACCGCCTACATCGCCAACATCCTGTGGGTCTTCACCCCGGGGCGGCACTCCAAGGCAGTCGAGGTGACGCTCTTCTTCGTGGTCTCGGCCATGAGCTTCTTCATCGGCACGGCGCTCGGCTGGCTGCTCATCCGCCTGACCGGCCTGCCCACGACCTACGCCTACATCGCCAACGGGGTCGCGTCCCTGTCCCTCAACTTCGTGTGCCGGAAGTTCATCGTGTTCAAGGGCTGAAGGGCCGGCCACTTCGGCGACTTGGGCCACGAAAGGCGCCGAAAGCGCGAAAAGTACAATGCCAGGCGCCGATATGGTAGATTTGGAGCATGGCTGACATCCATCGCCGCTTCCGCCGCTTCTTGACCCTGCCCTTCGCGCTGGGCCTGTGGCTGGCGCCGGGCATCCAGGCCGGGAGCCCGGGCTCGGCCTTCGACGAGCTGGACCAGGAGGCCAAGAAGGCCCCCGGCCAGCGCAAGGGCAAGGGCTCGGGGCCCAAGAGCCTCTTCGAGGAGACCATGGCGGCGTACGAGGACCGGTACGAGACGCTGTCGGCCGGCATGGAGGCCGCCTACCAGAGCATGGAGCGCAAGATGGCGGCGGAACAGGCCAAGCTGCAGAAGCAGGTCCAGGGGAAGTGGACGGAGTTCCACCCCTCCACGAACAAGGAATGGGTGGAGTACAGCCCCAAGGCCGACTCCATGAGCAAGGTGGATTTCGAGAGAGGCGAGGTGGAGGTCGAGGTCCTGGTCCCGGTGGAGGAGGTCGCTCCGGCGAAGAAGGAGCGCAAGGACATCAAGCTCGACGACCTCGACGCCAAGGAGGTCGAGAAGCTCAAGTCCCTCGCCGAGGAGAAGATCCGCGGGCAGGCCAAGTCCATGGTCACGCAGAAGGAGGAAGGCAAGGCCGAGGTCATGAAGGACCAGATCAAGACCCCGGACGGCAAGCCGGTCGACGAGAAGAACGTGGACCGGTTCGTCAAGGAGACCATCGCGCCCAAGATGCAGGTCGAAGACAAGCCCGTCGTGGCCCAGGACGGCAAGCCCCGCATGAAGGTCAAGGTCAAGATCGCCATGGCCCCGGAGCACCTCAAGGTCAGGGCCCAGCGCTACTCGGCCCAGGTCAACGCCTACGCGAAGAAGTACGGCCTCGAAGCGGCCCTCATCTACGCGGTCATCCACACCGAGTCCTACTTCAACCCCAAGGCGAGGTCCGTGGCAGGGGCCCTGGGCCTGATGCAGCTGGTGCCCAGGACAGCTGGCGTGGAGGCCTACAAATACCTCTATAAGGAAGAGAAGCTGATCACCCCTGAGTATCTTTTCAACCCGGACAACAACATCATGCTGGGCTCGACCTACCTGCACATGCTCCACACCCGGCACTACGGCAAGCTCAAGAACCCCGAGAGCCGGCGGAGCCTGAGCGTGGCGGCCTACAACTGCGGGCCGGGGAACGTCAGGAAGACCGTTACCTCGAGGCATGACGTGGACAACCTGAGCGGCGAGGAAGTGGTGCGGCTGCTCAAGAGCCTGACCCCGAAAGAGACCCAGGCCTACGTCCCGCACGTGCTCGAGCGCATGGAGCTCTACCGCGACCTCTGAGGGACCTCAGAACTCCCGCAGGACCTCGTCGGCGCCCCGGCGCATGTCATACCAGAAGGACATCGCCGCCTCCTTGCGGTCCTTGTCGAAGAAATCGATCCACTTGGACAGCTTCGGGTCCTTGTTCCCCTCCACGTCCCTGAGGCGCTTCAAGGCCGAGGCCACGAAGTCTATGTTCCTCTCGGACTCCCAGTAGACCGCGGCGTTGCGGCTGTGGATGCGGGTGGCCGTCATGTCGATCCTCTTCAAGTACTCGTCCTTCTTGCCGTAGAGCGAGCCGATGATGTCGGGCATCATGTCCTCGGCCCAGCCGCGGTGGAAGCGGCACATCCCCATGTTGTCGACCAGGAGCTCCTTGCGCATCCGCTCGGCGCACTTGCGTCCCAGCTGCCTGGGCGGCAGGAACTCGGGCTCATAGAAGAAGTAGTACTTGCCCATCATGGCCATGGGCGCCAAGGCGCCGGGCACCCAGTACTGGTTGGGGGTCATCCAGCCGTTCCTGGCGTTGGCGTTGTAGACGAAGGCGTCGTGGATCCTCTTGTCCTTGCCCCGGGCCAGGGACCGGGCCAGCTTGCGCGCGCCGTGGCGCAGGTCGAGGAGGCCCTTCCTCCGGATCATGGAGTCCAGCAGGGCCGCGCCGAGGTCCGCGTTGTGCATGGAGTCGGTCTCGACCTTGAACCCCTCGGGCGAGAAGCAGGGCGCGGCCGAGACCCCGAGGTCCGCTGGCGCAAGCCACCCCTCGGCCAGGCACTCCATGAGCCAGGAGAGCACGCACCCGGCCGAGATCGCGTCCAAGCCGTAGACCGAAGCGCGCTCGTTGAGCTTCTCGGCGGCCCGCTGGTCGAAGACGCCGCTCAAGGGGCCCATGGCCTGGTAGGGCTCGTAGTCCTTCTTAAACTCGTTGTTGAGCTTCTTGCACACCGCGACGCAGGGCTCGCCGCAGGTGGACACCTGCTTCTTGGCGATGCTCTCCTCGTTGAACTGCCGCAGGTAGTGCTCGAGCACGAGCTTACGGTGCAGGTCCACGCGCCGCGCCTCGTCCCAGTACACGCTGCGGTAGTTGAAGGACATCATCCTGCCCTTGAGCGTGGCGAAGTTGACGCCGAAGGTGCCGCCGGTCTTGACGTCCTCCTTGAAGCGGTACTTGGCGGTCGCGGCCATGTCCTTGGCCGCCAGAGACATCTGGTAGCGCTGCTGGAACCATTCGTCGGCTACCTTGCGGTCCCGGAAGTCCTCGCCCACCACGGTCCCTCCATAGACGAGGGCGGCGACGCCGTGGGCCTGCAGGAGTTGGGAGCCCAGGCCCCCTCTGCCGGCCCAGCTGTCCACGAAGGTGAGCTTGCCGTCCTTGCAAGGAGCGGTCGCGATGGCGCCGAAATCGGTCTCGGCGGCCGAGGGCCCCACCGCCAGGACGCGGGGCTCCTTGGAGTACTTGCCGCCGTAGCGTCCCAGGGCATGCTCCATGAGCGCGAAGACTCCCCCCCGTCCCTGGGACCAGACGGTCTCCAGGCTCACCGGGGAGAGCTCGACCTCCACCTCCTCGCCGTGCGCGCGGTTGAGGCACAGGATGGAGGCAGACGCGGCCCTGCCGCGGATGGCGACCATGTTCAAGCCCAGGTTGTCGAAGACCAGGCCCGCCCCGCCCATGGACGAGACGTAGACGTTGTGCCAGCAGGCTGAGTAGGCCACGAAGAAAAGCCGGTTCGACCCGGGCAGGATGGAGCCGGCCAGCAGGCCCGTCCCGATGTTGAAGGTGCCCTCGTTGGCGGCCAGGTGGAACCCCAGGTCGATGGGCCCGAAGAAGTCCCCCACCCGGTAGCGCTTCATCCGGTAGTAGCCGGTCCCCGCGTCGATGAACAGGACCTTGAGCGTGTTCTCCATGCTCAACAGAATTTAGCACGAAAACGCCTTCCCCCGCAACCGAGGTTTTGATACCATGGGGGCATGCCGACCCTGGTGAGGGTCAAGGTGCACCCGGACAGCAGGCAGGACCGCGTCGAGCGGGTCTCGCCCACCCACTACGAGGTATGGGTCAAGGCCAAGCCCGAGGCGGGACGCGCCAACGCAGCGGCCCTGGGCCTGGTGGCCGCCGCGCTCGGAGTGAAACCCAAGCGCCTGCGCATCGCCAAGGGAGCCCTGTCCCCGAACAAGATCGTGGAGGTGCTCGGCTCGTGAGCGACGAACCTCTCTCCAGTTGGGAACGGCTCTACCACATGCTCGAGCCGGAGAAGCTGCCCTGGGACGCGGGCAAGCCGGACGAGGAACTCGTCAAGCTCGTTGATTCGGGATTCCTGGCCCCCGGGCCCGCGCTCGACGTCGGGTCAGGGCTGGGTCACGACGCGGTGTTCCTGGCCGCCAAGGGGTTCCAGGTGACCGCGGTGGACATTTCAGCCACGGCGGTCAAGCTCGCCCAGGAGAGGGCCCAGGCCGCCGAGGTCAAGGACAAGATCGACTTCCAAGCCACGGATGTCCTGCGCATGGAGGCGGCCCCGGGACGATTCTCCTTGATCAACGACCGCGGCTTCTTCCACTATCTGCGCGACGACTCCCGCGCGGCCTACATCGGCTTTCTCAGACGATCCCTCTCGGACCGGGGGCTCGTGTTCCTGCGCGTCTACAGCGACAAGGAGCCTCCTTGCCTGGGTCCGCTGCGCTACTCGATGGAGGAGCTCAAGCGCCTCTTCGAAAGGGCTTTCGACATCGAGGGGCTCAAGGAGAGCGTCTTCGAGGGAGCCTCGAAGGCGAAGTCCCTGGTGGCGTTGTTGCGCAAGAAGGCGGCCTAGCGTTTCTCGAGACGGTCCGCGATCTTGGCCAGCTCGGCGCCGACCCCTTTCAAGCCCTTCTTGAGGTTCTCCCGCACCTTCTCGGCGGTCTCCTTGCCGGATTCCTTGCCGAGGATGACGACCTTCTTGAGCTGGTCCCCGACCTTGCGGCCCTGGTCGCTCTCCTTGGCCGTCTGGAGCGCGCTGACCACCTTCTCGCCCACGCGCTGAAGGCTCCGGGATATCTCGGAGCTCAAGTCCTTGAGCTCAGGGCTCCTGGCCGCGGCCCGGAAGGCCTTCTCGACCTGCTTGCCGAGCTCGGTGACTTCCTTCGTGAGATTCGGACGCTGCGTCTTGTTGCATTTCTTCGCCATGGCTACCCTCCATCCTAGTCGTATCCCGTATCATATCATGACGCCGCGGCGACGGCAAGGCGCTTGACGCGGCGAGGAGGTCCGCGAGGGACTCGTGGAACTTCACGTCGTCGAGGTCCGTCACGTTGCTCAAGGAACGGTTGGCCGAGGTGAAGACCAAGGACGCCAGGTAGTAGGCCTGCCTCGCGTCGTCGAGGCCCGACTCGACGATCGCCTTGACCAGGGGGTGGCCCCTGGAGACCCCCACCGTCCGGGAATCGTCGAGCAGGACCGGCTCGTTGAAGGATTCCTCCCTCCACTCCACGGCTCCGGGCAGGACCATCATGCCCCGCAGGCCCTTGACCTGCTTGAGGACCCTGCGCAGGGCCGCGAGGTTCGCGGGCTCGGGCGGCCGGGCGGGTTCCGGGACCGGCTCCACGGGCCGGGACAGAATCGCCGGCGTGACCTCGGCCGGCTTGAAGGGCCTGAGCTTGACGCCCAACTTCTTGCAGACCAGGCTCTGGATCGCGAGCTGCTCGCACTTGCCCAGGACCGGAATCCAGGCGTCTTCGGGGAAGTGAAGATAGACCGCCTTCGGTGAGTAAGGGAGGCACCCCCTCTCCCTGGCTCTCGACCACAGGCCCTCGATGCTGGCAAGATCGAGGCCCAGGGCCGGCAGCATCTTGAGCGCCCACATCCTTGCCAGGACCGTTCCCAACCGGCCCTCCGGCCTTTTCTCCGGGAGATCGTTGAGCCCCAGGACCTTGAGGACGTAGCGCACCGCGGTCCGGTGCTTGGCGTCGGCAGGCCCGCCCATGGGCCAGGCATCGAGGAAATCCTCGTAGAACCGGCAGAACATCTGGAGCAGGACCTCCTCGGACGGAATGCACTCCGGGTCCGGCGAGGAGGAAAGGTCGAAGAGCCCGACCCCGGCCAATGGGAGCCCCTTGGGGGAGAGCCTCAACAGAGGCTCGCCAGGGGCCTTGCGGAAGATGAGCTCGGGTGTCTCCTTGAAGCGCTCGGGCAGGCCGATGAGCGCGGTCAGGCCAAGCTCTTCGTAGCGTCTCTCGAAAAGCATCGGCCCCACGGCTTTGGTGAAACCCAGGGCAGGAGCCGGCATGGTCTGAGCTGACATCGCCGGCGCGGGACGTGCCGGAGCCACAGGGGCGGCCGCCTCAAGACAGGGCGCGGGCTCCCCGGCCCCGGCCCCCTCAGGAAGGTCCGGGAATCCCACGATCATGAGATGGTCGGCCCTCAGAGGCCAGAGCCTCTTGACGGCGTCGAGGTCCGCGGGGTCCAAGATGAGGCCCGCCCAGAGGCGCGCCCCTGACTCGCGCAGGGCGTAGAACACAGAACCGCCGCCAGCCAGCTTCGCCCCCAAGTTCCCCAGCGTGATGCCGGCCGCCGTCGCTGTCTGGAAGAAGGGGAGCAGGCGCAGCAGGTCCTGGAGCCGCGTCGAGGCGCCTTCGACGGTCTTGCCCGGCCAAGGAGCGCAGAGCCTGGACACGGCCTTGAGCAGGAAGCGCCTGGCCGAATGCTCCGGGCACCGCCAGGCCGTGCCGTGGCGCTCCACGACCGCGGCAGCCAAGGCCAGGCCGACGTCGTAGCGGCCGCAGAGCTTCGCTTCCAGGTCGGGCAGCTTCGCGTCTTTGCCGAAGGCCGTGACCGTGCCCCAGGGGAGGGAGAGCTTCCTGCCTCCCTCGCCTTCGCCCACGGTCAGATGGACTTCGGGCGAGGCGACCGCGAGCAGGCAGCCGAGATGGCTCTTGTGCTCGCAGGCAGGCGCGGGCGTCTTCCTGAACACGAGGCGCACGCCTTCGAGGCCGTCCACCCCCAGGAACCCGGCATCCGGCAGGATGGCGCCGAGGAGAGCGTCGGTGTACTCCTTCCCCACGATGACCCTCTCCGACCGTAGGGGACCTGCGGCCGCGACCGCGTCGAGGACGCAGAAGACCTTCCCCTCGTTGAAGGCGCAGCGCAGGCGCTCGTAGTCGAGCCAGCCCGTTTCGGTCCGGAACAAGGATACCTTCCCGGCCCATCGGCGGGCCTCGGCGCTGGCGGCCCCTTCCTTGCCCTCGACGGCCGCGGCCGCGAGATAGTCCAGGAGAGCCTCCCTGATGGCGGCGGTGCGCCCGTCCGTCTTCCAGCAATCGTATTCCTTGGCAAGCCTCCGGTAGAGCTCCGCGGCGCATCCGGCCGCGGCCGCCGCGGCCTGGCCGAGCTCCGCATCGGTCCTCAGGCTGCCGGCCAAGAGCGAGACCGCGGCCGCCACGAAGCGGGGCTTGGGCGCCACGTCCAGGAGTCTCGGGCCCGCGTCTTCGCAGACGTAGATGTGGGACCGCCGGGAGCGGGACAGGACCGGAATCCCCACCTCGAGCCGGGCTCGGCCGTCCTTGAAGGTGTCGCGGATGAGGAGGTCGGTGAAGCCCATCTGCGAGAGGACCTTGAGGTCCTCGTGAGCCGGGCCCGGAGCCGAGCCCGCGACGCCCCCCCACTCCTCGACCGCGAACGACATGTCCCTGATTGCGTCCGGGAAGAGCTTGGTCAGGAGCCTGAGCACCCTCTCGGACGAGAGCCAGACGGCCGGGAAGAAGCGCTTGGCGCCCTTCTCATAGCGCTTCGACACCGCCACGAACCCCATCCGGTTGCGCGCGGCGTCCACGTCGAACAGGCTCAGTATCTCGCCGCCCGAGCCCAACAGCGTGGGCTGGGTCCAGAGAGCCTTGTGCAAAGGGTCCCTGCTGTCCTTGGCATAGCCGGAGAGGTTGGACTCGCACGCGTCCAACAGCCACGCCTGGATGCGTCCCAGGCGCTCGAGATCCTCCCGGCCCCGGTCCGGCTTGTCCGAGACGAAGCGCAGGGCCTTGCCCAGCAAGCTCAGCAGGCCGGGCCCCTCGGCCGCCCTGCTGCGGTCCAGGATGTCCCTCCAGGGGGATACGCCGATCTTGGCGATGAGGCTCGACGCCTTATGGAGTCTGGCCTCGTTGCCCGAGAGGACCTTGAGCAAAAGCTTGTCGGCTTGGGCCGCCACCTTGTCCATGGTCGTCTTGTACCGGCCGCTCTTGGCCACCCCGGTCTGCGAGGCGTTCAGGAAGAAGAGGTCGTCGTTGACCAGCCCGTCCACCTGGAACCGGGGGAGCTGGTGGGAGACCGGCCCGACCTCCACGCCGTAGGTGAAGACGCGCAGGCTGCTCTCCTGGGCAAGGCTCTGAGGCGCGGTGAGCCACACGCGCACGCCTTCCTCGTCGAAATAGACGCTGACGTCGGGGTCGAGCGCCGGGATGCTGGCGGCCTCCTTGCCGTCCACGAGGACGGAGGTTGGAGCCGCCTGGCAGGAACGCCGCACGAGCGCCGCGACCTCGTCGAAGGCGCCCACGAGCTCGCCGCGGTGGACCTCGAACACCGTGTCGGTCCCGGCCTCGGACACCGCCTGGACCTTCTCCGAGCGCAGGGACTCGACATCGAGCCTGACCCTGCCGCCCTGGGAGCCCGAAGTCACGCTCAGGCAGTCTTGCTTGAACCGCAGCGCGGTCAGCAGGGCCACGGCCAGCTCCTTGTCCCTGGCGGTATCGGCCGTGCGCTTGTTGAACAAGACGGAATAGGGGTCCTCCAACTCCGCCCGCGAGAAGGGCCTGCCGTCGAACCTCACCTCCAGGCGGCTCGTCCCGAGCGACGCGCCGCGGCCGGTCTGGATGCGGATGCGCTTGGCCCCGCCGGCCACCGCGGCTCGCAGGAGCGGCAGGACGAACATCCCCGCCTCCGGCAACTGGAAGCGCATGAGCTTGTCGAGGGCGCGGCCGCGGTCGATCTTGAAGGAGCCGGTCTCGACCAACGCGGCCCCTTCGCTGTCGGGAAGCCCTCCGGTCCCGGAGCCCAGCTCGGTCTCGGGGCTCATCTCGCCCTCGGCGGCGCGTCGAGCCTGAGCGCCGCGTGCAGGAGCTTGGCCTCGACCTTCTCGGCGAGGTTCGAGAACCTCCCCACCTGGTCCGGCGGGACCTCGCCGTCGTTCAAGTGCATCACCTTCAGGCACATGTACGCCGCCAGGCCCGGCATCCGCTCATGGACGGCGGCGAGGTTCCTGACGAACGGATGGTCGGCGTTGAGCAGGGCGTGGCCCCGGGCGCGCCAGAGCGAGAACAAGGACGGCGTGTGTCTCTCGTCGGCCCGGGAGAGGCCGCCCGGGCTCGCCTGAGTGACGAAGATCCTGTCCGTGATGCACGAACCGGCGTAGTCGAAGTTCGCCATGTCGATGCCGAGGTACTTGGCGCCGGTGCCGGCGTCCATGCCGGAGAGGGTCTTCAGGAAGGCGCGCATCCCGGCGTCGAGCTTGGGCCCGGGCAGGACCGACGGCATGATGTAGGTCGTCGACGCGTCCCGGACCGTGATGCCCCGCTCGAGCCATTGGCCGCCGAGCTCCGCGGCCCAGGGGCCTTCGACCAGGACAGGGAAGCCCTTGGCCGCCAGCGCCAAGGCCACCTTGTCGGCCGTCTTGGCCAGGTAGAGCGCGTGGCCGGACTCGTGGAGGGCGCTGCCGATCCCGCTCAGGGAGACGGCCTTGCCAGTGACCGACGGGAAGATGGGCCAGTCCGAGCGCTTCCACCTCGCGAACATCCCGCCGAGGAGCCACTTGAGGTACCGGAGCCGCGACATCCAGCGCTCCGACAAGCGCGGCTCGGGCTTGAGCCCTGAGGCGGCCCTGGAGGCGATCTCTTGCGCGGCCTCGCCGAGCTCGGCCTTGAGCTTGGCCGGGAGCTCGTCCTCGGCCAGGCGCTTGACGATGGCCATGGCCTTGCGGAAGTTGTCGTCCTCGAGGACGTTGTCCCGGGTGATGGTGTGCTCGAGGTAGCGCGACTTGATCTTGACCGCGACCCCGGGGAAGTGCTCCTTGCGGCCCTCCTTGAGGGTGAGGCCCTTGTTGTAGAACCCGAAGAAGGGCGCGGGCTCACCTGTGAAGCCCAGCACGATCTCGGTGCCCTCCTCGGAGTGGCGCAGGCTCTCGCCCTCCGGCAGGGTGAAGGGCTCGTTGATGAGCTGGGGCCGGCCGCCGGCCCTTCGGTCGTGGAAATAGATGCGGGTGTCCGAGTGCTTGCACCAGAAGCGCACGGTCTTCAAGGAGTCCTCGGCGAGCTTGGGGTACTCCCCGGCGCCCATCTTCTTGAAGAGCTCGACGAGGGTCCCCTCGCGCATCGCGCTCACGCGGAACTTCTCGTAGCGCTTGTAGCTCGGGAAATCCAGCCTCCACGACTCCCCGGCCTTGGCCGTGTGCACCCGGACCAGGTCGGGCCGCAGGCTGAAGACGGAGACGATGCCCACGCCGAACTTGCCGATCTTGGTGAGGTCGTCCTCCTTGGTCGAGCGGAACAGCACCAGGAAGTACTCGTCGATGATGCGCTCGTCCATGCCCTCGCCGTCGTCCTCCACCGCCATGCGGGCGGCGCCGGTCTTGCCGTCGTATTCCAGGGTCACGTCGATGCGGTTGGAGCCGGCGTCGATGGAGTTCTGGATGAGCTCCCGGTAGAAGGCCAGGGGGTCGGAGAACTGGTCGACTAAGTCCTTGACCAGGCCCGGGACCGACGCGGTGGCCGCGCCCTTGGCTTTACCCGCCATGGCGGCCTCCCGGACGGCTCCGCACGGCCCGCACGCCACGCTCCGTTCTCATGATCCCTCGCGTTTCACTAATATATCAGATTGCGGCCCGCCGGCACCGGCCCCGCTCCCGCGGGCCAGGAATTCCGCCTTCGCTGCCGTATCGGTCGATCCATCCGACCGTCTCCGGCAGGATCTTGGCGCCCCGGGTGCCGCTGACGTGCTTGAGGACCCGCCGCCGCGCAGCACAGGAGCGGCAGGACGAACATGTCCGGGTCGGGGAGCTGGAAGTCCCTGAGCTTGTCCAGGGCCAGGGACCGGTCGACCTTGAAGCCCCCGGTCCCGACGAGGGCGTCAGGAGGCACGGCCTTCTGTCAGGCCCTGCGCCGCGGCCCGCTGGGCGCTCAAGTGGAATCGGATCTCCTGGACCCGGCCCTGGAAGCGCTCCTCCTCGGCCTTGGCCTGGGCCTCGCGCTCGAAGCGGACGTGCTCGGTGATGAGTTCCTGGATGCGGCTCGCCGTCACGGTCCTGGAGAGCTCGGCGATCATCTTGGCCTTGGCCGCGAAGTCCAGGCTGAAGTACTCGGGAGGCTCGGTGAAATCCTCGATCTCGGTGAGGACGCGGCCCGCGAGGTTGTCCACGGAGCGGCCGGAGAGCTTCTCCTTGATGCAGCGCTCTCCCAAAGCGCGCCACTCGTCCTCGGAGCACTTGAGCCACGGCCCTTTGCCGCGGAGCTTCACGACGCGCAGGAGGCGGACGTAGTCCTCGACGGCCTCGGGCCCCAGGGCCTTGATGGGCGTCTGGGAGAGGCGGCTTAAGGTCGCCGAATCCATGTGCAGGGTGTTGGCGTCGCAGACCATGAACCACTTGCCGTTCTTCGGGCCGATGGTGCCGTCGAGGATGCCGAAGATGGCGCCGAGGTTGGCCTTCTCCTCCTGGCGGATGTCGGCGTCCCCGCGCGCGGCGAAGGCGGTGTCGATGTCGGGCCAGTAGACCCCGCAGACCCCCTCGAACCTGAAGACCTCCTCCTGGAAGATCTCGAGCAGGCGGCTCGCGGACTGGTTCTGATACGAGGAGGCCCAGTCCGTGCGCCGGATGACGCGCATCCGAGCCGGGACGGACGCCTTCCTGCAGAGGTCCAGGAAGTGGTTGCCGATGGCGTGAGCGGTCACGGTCTTGCCGCAGCCGGGAGCGCCCAGCACGAAGAGGATCTGGTTGCGCACGCCTTTGGGGTTCTTGCCCTCCTTCAGGTCGAAGCCCGCGATATCGCGGGCCAGCCTGGAGCCGGCCTTGATGAACTCGGCGTTGCCCACCACGTCCTCGAAGGTGACGGGGTTGAGGGCGCTTGGCTCCTCCATCTTGACCCTGTTGACCCTGAGGCCTGAGAACTGGAGCCTCGGGGTCTCGACCGACAAGTCCGCGGGCGGCGGGAACATCCGGACCAGGAGCCTGGCCACGAGCCTGAAGTAGGAGCCGAGGCACCGCAGGGACTCCGCGTCGCGCTTCAAGCGCTTCGAGCCGTCCGGGTGGCGCTGGTAGAAGCGCAGGAAGCTCGCCGCGTCCTTTAGCAGGATGTCGAGGGTCTCCCTGCCGCCGGCTTTCGCCAGGTCCTGGTAGTCGCGCAGGGCCAGGCCCGCGGCATCGGGCGGCTCCTCGGCCGCTCCAAGCCCCGCCAGGCGGTCCGCCGCGTCCTCGATGAAGAGGCGGCCGAAGACCGGGCCCGGGAGCCCCTGGGCCTGGGGATTGCGCAAGCCGGCCGAGGCCGAGGCCAAGGCCTGCGCCAGAGCGTCCAGGATGGAGAGGTTCAAGGCCGTGGTGCCGAAATCGCCAAGGTCTGCCTCGCAGAGGATGCGGCCTAGGCCCGCCGCGACCACGGCCCGCCTCGCGTCCGCCAGTTCCGCGTCGATGTCTCGCCGCTCGATCTTTAGCTTCATAGTGTGTAGATCAGGTTCCTCGTGCCCGCCTCCTCGAGTCTCTTGCGGAGCTCCGCGGCCGCGGAAGCCTCGCACACGAACTTCCTGTCCTTGTGCACGCGGTAGCCGAGCCTCCGCGCCTCCTCCTCCACGATGGACCGGGACCCCTCGGACAGGAAGCGCCGGTAGATGCCGCCGAACGGGTCGTCGTCGCGGTCCTCCTGGAGATGGATCGAGGCCCGGTCCGTGGGCAGGTGGAGGACGTAGCGGCCTTCGGCCCAGCCCTTGGGCGCGGGCGCGGCCGGGCTCCACAGGGGGCCGATGCGGGCCCTCGTCACCTCCTCCACGCGCACGCCCGGGAGCTTCCCCATGAGGAGGAACGCGATCTCGGAGTCGTCGCCCGTGTACATCTCGAGCTTCTCGCGCAGGTCCGAGGTCTGCCGGCTGTAGTCGCCCGCGCGCTCGATGATGCGGCCTCGCTCCCACTCCGACTGCTCGAGCATGAGCGTGTGGCGCACGAAGATCTGCTCCGCCGGGTCGAACCGGTCGAACACCACCTCGAAGAAGGCCGAACGCCGGCCCGGGTCCTGGCGCCGCAGGGCGACCTCGACCCTGGTCAGGGGCTTCAAGGGCACCCCACAGAGGCGGCGGTAGTACTCGACCTTGGCCTCGATCGCGGGCTCGGGCCTGCGCCCGCACCGGCGGCGAGCCTCGATCTCCACGATGAAGCCCGGCGCGGTCTGCCGGTCGGCCCAGACGTCCACCAGATGCTTCATCCCGGGCAGGCCGCTGCATCGGTCCACCTTGATGCCCCGGTGCGTTCCGTTGTGGAAGGAGGGGGCGAGCGCCCTGAGAAAGTCGCTGCACTGGTAGGGGTCCGGGAAGGTCTTGCCCAGCCTGCCGGCCAGGACCATCCGGGAAGCGGTGGCCGCGAGGTCCTCGAGCTCCTGGTCGGAGACGGCCTTGAGACGCGAAATCAGCTCTTCCCCCCCCGCTCCTTCCTCGCGAGCTCGATGGTCTCGTTGATCCGGGACTCCTTGATCTCCCGCTCCGCCTTGAGGTTGCTCTCGACCAAGGCCTCGGTCTCGGCGTCGTAGATCTTCATCTCCGCGGTCATGCGGTCCACGTTCTTCGCGAGGAACAGCGAGGTGTCGGAGGCCAGGGTCGCGAGCTTGTTGACCGACTTCTTGAGCGACTCCATGGAGCGGTGCATCTCCACCGAGAGCTCGCCCGCCTTGGAGATGGAGGCCAGGCCCGCGAGGTTGCCGTGGAGCTCGTTCAAGACCTCGTTGCCGGACTCGTAGAGGCTCGTCATGTTGCCGTGCAGGTTGGTCATGATCTCCAGGAAGTTGTTGTTCATCTTCACGATGGCGGAGAGCCGGTCCTCGGCGTTCGAGTAGAGCCTGAGCTTGGCCCCGTGCTCCCAGATGGCCCTCTTGAGCTCGTCGATCCTGGCCGCGAGCTCGCGCGCCTCGGAGCTCTTCGGGTCCATGGACGCCATGCCGGCCTCGACCTTCTTGCGCAGGTCCTCGAGCTCCAGCACGTAGCTCGCCGCCTTCTCCTCGTTATGGGCCGCCGCCAGCATCTTCTTGTTGAGGCGGGTGATGTCGTTCTGCAGGTTCTTGATGTCGGACTGCAAGGCGTCGAGGTAGTTGCCGACCTCCTTGACCCTGGTCTGGGCGATCTCGATCTTCTCGCCGAGGAGCTCCTTGAGGTCCCGGCTGGGCGCGAAGCCTCCCAGGAGCGGGAGCTTGGCCAGAAGCCCCTTCACGTTCGCGCCGATCTGCCGGAAGGCGAAGATGGCCGAGAGGTACTCCATCACGGTCTTCTGCCCCGCGATGTCCGCGGACATCTCCTTCGAGAGCCTGGAATAGGCGTCGGAGAGCTCGCCGAACTTCTGTAGGTCGGTCGTGTTCTTGGCCTGGTAGTCGCCCAGCATCTTCTCCAGGCCCTCGCGGGTGTAGCCTTCCCCGTCGTAGACCACCTGCTTGCTGAGCGTGTCGGTGACTGCTTTCTGATCGATCGCCATGGGAGCCTCCAGGTGCCAGGCTTGAACCGCGGCATGGGACCGGGAACCAAGCCTGGCGCCTAGTGTATCAAATTCCTCCCCGCCCTGGACGGCGACCAGTTATGATATGATTCTTCGGCATGAACCGGCCGCACGACAAGACGTCCCATTCCTATTACTCACGGGAAGGGACTGTCCCGCAAGGCGGGACGCCCCTGCGGGTCTTCCTGCCCGCGCCCGAGGCCGCCCTCAGGGTCGCCGGAGTCCCGACCATCGTGCGCACGGCGCACGCGCTCAAGTACCTCGCGCCAGAGACGGTCCTCCTCTGGGGAGGCGGGGCCAAGCAGTTTGGGCCCTGGAAGGACAAGCTCAACGGCGTCAGGTTCCAGACCGCCCCGGACGGCATCCCGCCCGCCGGCTTCGTCGATGGCAAGGCCGCCCTGATGGTCGTGTCCCCTGAGGGCTACGCCGAGCCCGGCGGCTTGGCCGAGTTCCACGAGACCGCCCACGAAAGGGCCAAGCCCCTGCGCTGGGTCCACCGCGGACGGACCGTTGCGGCCTACTACCCTCCGGGCTCGGACTGGGCCCGCGCCCAGCCGGACAAGCTGCTCGACCCTCCCGAAGCCGAAACGTTCGAGGCCCCTGAGAACTCCTGGTGGCCGGCCGCCACCCCTGAGGACCTCCATCGGGCCGAGAAGTCCCTCTACGACCGCCTGCCCCAGCCCAACGACGGCTACATCGCCCAGCTCGACCGGCGCGTCTCCATCCCCCTTTCCAAGCTCTTCGTCCGGACCCCGGTCACCCCGAACCAGATCACGGCTTCCGCGCTCGTCCTGGGCCTCATGGGTTCCTGGCTCATCTCCACCGCCGTCTACCCCTTGGCTGTGCTGGGCGCCTTCATCCTATGGCTCTGCGTCATCCTGGACGGCTGCGACGGCGAGGTGGCCAGGCTCAAGCTCATGATGTCCCCTGAGGGCGGCAGGTTCGACGTCATCGTCGACAACGTCGTCCACGTGGCGCTGTTCCTCGGCATCGCGGTGGCCATGCATCGCCAGGACCCCGCGGCGAACATCCTGCTCCCCTTGGCGGTCCTGCTGACGGGCTTCGGCGCCTGCGGGTTCACGGTCTGGTGGCTCGTCTTGCGCCACCCCAAGGACGCCCGCCACGAGGCCCAGGTCCTGGTGGACAAGCTCTCGAGCCGCGACTTCATCTACCTCATCGTGGTCCTGGCCGTCCTGGGCAAGCTCGGCTGGTTCCTCTGGGCCGCCGCGGTCGGGTCGCACGTCGTCAACCTGGCGTTCTGGTGGGTGTGCCGCCGCTGACACCAGTCTATAGGCCCCAGCCGCGCAGCGCGTCCCTCTCTTCCTGCGAGGACCTGACCTTCTTGAACCGAGCCCGAGGCTTGCCCTTCACCGCCGCCTCGCAATCCTTCCAGGCCGCATGGCGGGCTAGCACGCCGGCCACCAGGCTCAAGTAGACCGGGAAGCCTGGCTCGGGACGCCCCCTCCGGGAAGCGCAGGCCCCGGCATCGCGGCGCCGCGGCGCCGTCTCCGCCAGGGCCAGCGTCAGGTCATGCCCGTATCCGGAGGCTGGCCCGTCGTAGAGCGGCTCGGGACACCCCTCGGCGAAGGACAGGGCGATGGCGTCCGCGCGGCAGTTGCCGAGGATGCCGGAGTGCCCCGGCACCTGGACCCAGCGCACTATCCTGGGGCCGCGAATGGCGACCAGGCTGTCGAGATCCTCCCACAGGTCGCGGTTGAGCACTTCCGAGCCGTCGGGCCGGACCCAGCCCTTGCGCTTCCAGCCCGCGAGCCAGCGGGTCATACCCAGCACGAGGTAGCTCGAGTCCGCGCGGATCTCGACCGGACCGGGAGGCGCGGCCCTCAGGGCCTCGACCGCGGCCTTGAGCTCCATCCGGTTGTTGGTGGTGCGGGCTTGGACGCCGCCCGGCCCGGCCGGCGTGCCGCCAAGCTCCCGCACGGAGCCGTCGGGAAGGTCGAGGATGGCGGCCCAGCCTCCGGGGCCGGGGTTCCCGACGCAGGCGCCGTCCGTGAAGGCGACGCAGGGCTCCGGCCTCCTAGCCGCCGACTGTCTTGATGACACGGGCGAGCATCTCGCGCAGGTGCAGAGCCCGGTCCCGCTGGGCGAGCATCAGGCCGACGGAGAGGATGAAGTAGAGGCAGGCGAAGGAGTAGCGCACCTCGGTCTGAGGGAAGAACATCTGCGTCGTGAACAGGGAGAACAGCATGACGGCCTCCGGGATGGAGAAGGTCAGGTTCATGAGCACCACGATGCCGAAGAGGGACTGGGCCGAGGTGAGCAGGATCTCCTCCGCCTGACGGGCGTCGAGGTGCATGGCGGCCGGATGGCCCGCGGAGAGGCTATAGGCGGCGGGCAGCATGCCCACGAGCAGGGTCCATTGGTTGACCTTGGACGAGACCAAGGTCCGCAGCCCCACCTCCGCCTTGCCTTTGAGCGCGAAGAGCAGGGCCACGATGAACTCCGGGGCCTCCGACGCCAGAGGCGCCAGCCACTGCACGAGGATGAACTCCTCGATGCCCCAGTGGCGGCCCAGCTCCAGGATGCCCTCAGCGAAGGGCTCCGCCGAGATGAAGATGGCGAAGGCCGAGAACAGGAACAGCGCCGCCACGGCCAGGCGCCGCCAGAGAGCGGGCAGCCCGGCAATGATGAGCGCCGGCCCCACGATCTCAGGCTCCTCCACCTCCGCCCTCGAGCACATGTAGGCGTAGACCCCGAAGAGGGAGAGCAGGAAGACGCAATCCATGAGGGAGAGCGTGGACTTGAGCGGCAGGATGATCGAATACAGGGTCGCGACCAGCAGGGTTATGATCTCCGGGGAGTTGCGTTCGCTGAGCCGGACGGTCTTCTGCCGCCGCTTGAACCAGCAGGCGAAGAGCACGGCAGGCCAGCCCACGCCGATGAGCAGGCGGTTGGCGCCGGTCATGTTCGCCGCCGCGTAGGCGGTGTAGACCGGGTCCTTCGCCGCCTTCCAGGCGAAGTACATGTCGACCGCGTACTCGGGCAGTACCGCGATGAGGGCCAGGATGCCGATGGCCACGCTCTGGGGGATGTCCTTCTCGGCAGCCTCAGCGGCCCAGGTCAGCAGGAACGCGGCGCCGAAGATGCACAGGCCGGGCAGCAGCGCGGTGAAGGGCTGACCCGGATGGCCTCCGAAGGCCCAGACCCCGACCCATTGCAGGCACAAGAGAACCGCCGCGGCCACCAGCAGCCACGGGCCTCCGGACGCCCGGGCCGCCCTTCCAGCCTCCACGTTCGACATGGGCGGGATTCTATCACATTTCCCCCGAGCCCTGACATTGCGCCCGCCTCCGGCCTGCCGGCGGCCTCGGAAAAGCGCTGTTTTCGCCAGCATTATTGCCGCTTGTCAATAGGACCTCCCCCTTGAATTCCAGCCCCTGACATTCTGGGCCTTGACAAAACCAGGGGGTCTGCTAAACTTGATACTGTAGGACAACCCGTCCGCGCTTCCGCGCTGGAACGGGCCTGTTGAGGTTAGGCCCGAGGCCCCGGCGAGGGGAAGAGCGAGGATGGGCGATAAATGGCAAACCCGCCGCAAGGCGGGGGCGCAAAGCCAAGGCTCCCTCGGGGAGGGAGGGCCAGGTTGCCGAACAAAAGATGGCCATGATGCTGGCTGGGGCTTTAGACCCTCGGGGTAGTCGCAAAGCCTATCCTGTTGCGGCAGGCAGGTCTGCCGCAGCGGGATATTTTTTTGCGGTCCTCCCGAACGCGCGTACGCGCGCGTACGACAACCGTGCTTCCTTGCGAGTGGGTCGATGGTCCCATCAACCGCTAGGCCCCCTTACGACCTCCCGCAAGACCAACGGCCCAGGCGCCAGCCTCATCGGCGGTCTACACTAATGGGGAGAGCCGCCATGCAACAAAAAGTTAACACGCCCGAAACAACCATGAAACAGGCCGGGGGTAAAGTTATCTCGGAGACGGAAGGAGGCGCCGAGATGAATACCACCGAGACCTCGAAGAAGTTCTTCCTGGCGTGCGCAGTGGCAGTGGCCCTGGGCCTGCTCGCACCGAAGGCTCAGGCGCAAGAAGGGCTCCTCGACCTCAATCAGAAGATGCTGCGTGGCTCCGCCATCGTCGAGAGCTGGGGCGCGCCGGCCGACAAGACTTCCTGCAGGATGGCGAGCATCCTCGGGATATGCGGCGACGGCGTCGGGATGCAGGCCCGGTCCCCCCGCAAGCCCGGCAGCTGGCTCGTGGGCTGGCGGAACCTGCGCAACCTCAACCTGAACCTCACCCGGTTCAACCCGAAGAAGGCCGCGCCGAACCGGCTCTTCCAGATCGTCAAGATGTTCATCGACGATGTGGAGATCGCCGAGGTCGGCGACTTCAAGATCAAGCTCTCGATCTCGCTGGAATGACGCCTACTGGTTCTCGAAATACTCGGTCGTATATTCGCGCACCGATTTGGCCACCTTCTCCGCGAGCTTCACCCGGCTCCTGCGGGCGGCCTCGTCGTAGTCGCCCGAGGCCTGCCGGTCGGTGACGTCGAACCGCTGGATGGTCTTGCTCGTGCGGCCGTCTTTCAAGGACACGGTGACCGTGCTCCGGGCCCACTTCCAATCCGCCGTCTTGTTGTCGCCCTTCATCGGCCCGGTCGCTACCTTGCCCGACACCACGATGTCCATCTCGGCGGGCGTGGTGGCCGTCTGCGCCTCGAACCCGAAGGAGGTCAGCCCCTTGATGATGCCGGTCTCGACCTCGTCGCCGCAGTCGGACCGCGTCTCCCCCCGCTCGCCCTTCATGGCGCACTGGAAGTCCACGTAGACCTCGAGCTGGGCG
The DNA here is from genome assembly GCA_016209035.1 of Elusimicrobiota bacterium. Classification (GTDB taxonomy): domain Bacteria; phylum Elusimicrobiota; class Elusimicrobia; order UBA1565; family UBA9628; genus JACQWX01. The sequence goes on from JACQWX010000035.1 coordinate 105,577, forward strand.
ATGGCCTTGTTGGCGAGGCTCTTGACCTGGGCCTGGTTGAAGGGGCTCGGGATGGACCGCCCTTTGCTGTCGAGCACCCGGTACTGGCCGTTGAGGTCCTCCCGGGCCTTCAGGAGCGCCAGGAGCCGCATGGCGGCCTTGATGCGGCCGAGCTTCTCCGAGGACGCGTCCACCTGGCTCGACCACTCCTGGGCCTGCCCGTCGAGGTCCTTGATCTTGTCCTCGATGGCGCCCTTGGCCTTCTCGCGCTCGAGCACGGCCAGGGCGTAGTAGACCTTCGTGGCCGGATCCTTCCAGGCGTCGACCACCTCGACTCCCTCGAGGACCCCGTTCGTCACGGTCTGGACCGAGTCCGAGACGGACGTCGAGAATGACCGCTCGGTCTTGTCGCCCTTGCCGCGGTTGGTCTCGGACATGGCGCTGTCGAGCTTGGCGGAGACCTGGAGCTTGAAGAACTTGGAGACCTCGCTGCGGGCGCGCTCCTTGGCGATGTCCTCCTTGTCTCCCAGGCCGACGCCTGTGACGTACGCCTCCCTGGGGTACTCGCTGGAGGCTCCCTTGACGGTCCATTCCGGCTTGCCGCCGGCGAAGGACGCGCCTGCGCAGAGCGTCAGGCCTGACGCGAGAACGAAAAGGTTCCTCTTCATGCTGTCCTCCTCGTGGGTCCGGCTATCGTACGACACCATGCTATCAAAAAAGCTCCACGCGCCGCCACGGGCCCGACACCCTAGAATTCGTAGGCGGAGCGGTGGATGCCGCGCAGGTCGGCGTAGTCGATGAAGCGGGAGTAGAAGGGGTGCTGGGCCAGGGTGGCGGAATCCCCGATCATCACGAGGAGCCTGCGGCTGCGCGTGATGGCGACGTTCATGCGCCTGACATCCGCCAGGAAGCCCACCTCGGCCTCGTTGTTGGAGCGCACGAGCGACACCACGGCGGCCTCCTTCTCCCTGCCCTGGAACCCGTCCACGGACCCGATCTCGAGGCCCGGCACCCGCAGCAGGCTCTTAAGGAGCCTGGCCTGAGCCACGTAGGGGGTCAGGATGGCCAGGTCCTTGGGTCTGATGCCGCTGGCCAGGAGCGCGCTTGCGATCTTAACCGCGAGCTTGGCCTCCCCAGGGTTCTCGCGGCTCTCGAGCAGCTCGTTCCAGGTCTCATCGAAGCCCGCGCCGGCCGTGTCGATGAAATGCAGAGGGCTCTCCGTCAGAGCGCCGGCCGCCACGCCCTCCAGACCCGCCGCGGTGTGGGTCCGGACCGACTCGTCGGCGATGAGCTTGTCGTCGTAGAACTCCCGCGAGGGGAAGCCCATGATGGTCTCGTGCATGCGGTACTGCACGCGCAGGAGCGTCTGGAGGTCCGAGGGCAGGAGGGATTTCAGGCGCTCGAAGAGCGTGGTCGAGAGCCCCCCTTTGGCCGCCTCCTGGGAGTAGATGGTCGGGGGCAACTGCATGGAGTCGCCGGCGAACACGGCCTTGCGGGCCATGGTGAGCGGCACCCACGAGAGAGGCTCGGTCGCCTGGGAGGCCTCGTCGAGCACGACCAAGTCGAAAGCGCCGTCCGCCAGCTTGCGGGAGATTCCCGCGTGCGTGCCGAGCACCACGTGGGCGCCGGCCACGATTTGCGCCGATAGCTCGAACTCGATGTCCCGGGCCTTCCTCCAGAGCCTGCGGATCTCGCGCTCCCGTTCCTGCCTCTCGCCGTAGCCGAGCTGGCCCCGCCCGAACCGGGAGCCCTTCCTCGCCAGGCGCTCGCGCAGCAGGTCGAGCTCCCGAACCTCGTCGTAGGACGGGTCCGCCTCGACCATGTGCGCCAGGTTGGCCTCGCGCAGGGACTCCAGGGTCCGAGCCGGATGCCCCAGCCGCGCGCACCGCAGCCCCGTAGCCAGGAGCTTCTCCAGCACGTTGTCCACGGCCACGTTCGAAGGCGCGGTGGCCAGGACCTTCTGGCCGAGCGCGGCTGCCTGCCGGATGAGCTCCACCAGGACCGTGGTCTTGCCCGTCCCGGGCGGGCCATGGACCAGGGCGACATCCTCGGCCTCGAGGCAGGTCCGGACGGCTTCGCGCTGATACTCGTTGAGCGCGTCGTTGAAGGGATCCCTCCAGCGCTTGGCGCCCAGGGTCTTGGGGTCCCTCTTGCCCAAGGCGATGTCGCGCAGGGCAGCCAAGCGGCTCTTCTTGGCGTCGAGGACCGCGGTCAGGGCCCTCTTCATCTGCTTGTAGGTGGCCTCGGAGCCGATGAGGTCGATCTGGCACCCCGGCCCGAGGCGCGAGGGGCCGGGCCCGTTCACGGACGCGGTCACGGCGGAGTCCTCGACCTTGTAGAGGGTCGCCTCCATGGTCTTGGGGTCGAACCCGGCGGGGAAGGCGACCATCACGAGGTCCCCGGGCCCCATGGAGTGGAAAGGAGAGATCTCCTCGCCCTTGGAGGAACGCGTGAACTTGAGCAGGGAAGTCCCGCCCACTCCATCGTCGACCGACACGAGCTCCAAACCCGTCACGGTCTTGCCCATGGCCACGCGGGTCTCGAGCGGGAAGCGGCCGAGCTCCCGCATGTTCTCGTCGCGCTCAGCGAGCCGCTCGATCTCGATGAGCTCTAGGAACCGCTCGAAGAACTTCTGGGCGTACTTTGATTTCAAGGCTCCATTGTAGCAATACTTTGTTATACTCGCGGCCATGGCGTTCAAGGGCTTGGCCGACCTCCTCAGAAGGCCCCCCCCAGGCTCAGGGGAGCTCGCGAAGAACCCGGAGCTCTACGTCCCGGGCAACCGCCTCAGCCTCCTGGCCGACGGGGAGGAGACCTTCCGCTCCATGTGGGAGGCCATCGAAGGGGCCCAGGAGAGCGTCAACATCGAGACCTACATCTTCCGGGCCGACAGCACCGGCCGCGAGTTCGCCGGCCGCCTCATGGCCATGGCGCGCAAGGGAGTCCCCGTGCGCCTCATCATCGACGCGGTCGGCTCCATCGACACCAACCCCTTCTTCCTGGGCAGGATGGCGGACGCGGGCGTGCAGATTCTCGACTACCATCCGGTGGCGCCCTGGCGGCGCAGGTGGTCGTGGGGCAGGCGCGACCACCGCAAGCTCCTGGTCGTGGACGGCAAGATCGGGTTCACGGGCGGGGTCAACATCTCGGACGACCACCTCCCTTCAGCCAAGGGCGGGCAGGAGTGGCGGGATTGTCACGTGCGGGTGGAAGGCCCGGCGGCCTTCGAGCTCGAGAGGGTCTTCCGCATGCCCTGGTTCAAGGAGACCCGGGCATGGTTCCGCTCCCCCGGGCCAACCAGGAGCTCCTGCACCGCTTCCGCATCCGCTCCGCCTACCTGCACGCCCTGCGCGCGGCCCAGAAGGAAGTCATCATCGCCAACGCCTACTTCATCCCGGACCTCGGCATCCGCAGGGCCCTCGTCGCCGCCGCCCGGCGGGGAGTAAGGGTGAGGGTCCTCGTGCCCGGCCACTCCGACTTCGCCGCGGTCTGGTACGCCAGCCGCCGGCGCTACGACCTCCTCCTGAAGAACGGGGTGGAGGTCTGCGAATGGAACGGCTCCATGCTCCACGCCAAGGCCGTGGTCGTGGACCGCCGGTGGTGCAGCGTCGGGTCCTACAACCTCGACCACCGGAGTCTCCTGCACAACCTGGAGGTGAACCTCCACGTCCTCGACGACAAGGTCGCGGGGCCGCTCGCGCAACGCCTCGACGACGACATCTCACGCTCGCGCAGGCTCACCCTGGGCCTATGGCGCAAGCGCCCTGTCGTGGAGAAGGCCGCCGAGAGGGTCTTCTACCTCTTCCGGTACCTGTTCTGACCGGCAGACGCGGAAGGGGCAGGGGGCCCGCCGGCGGTCGAGTCCTTGAGGCGCTTCTTCCCCCTCCAGAAGAAGACGGCCATCAGGGTCGCCGATAGGTTGACCACCACGAGCGACACGAACGGCGCGGCCGCGTCGAACATGAACCCGAGGATGTAGGAGGACCCCATGATGGCGGCCAACTCGGCGGCCATCAGGAATCCCATGGCCTTGCCCGCGGATTCGGGGGGCAGCTTGGACTGCAGGTAGGAGGTGAGGTTGATGTCGTTGGCGGCCCAGGTCAGGCTCATGGCCACCACCAGCGGGATGATGGCCCAAAGATTGCCGGTCAGGGCCAGGACCCAGGTCGCCAAGGTGCCCAAGGCCATGGGCTTGACCCAGCGGTAGGGAGCCGACGGGGTCTTGTCCGCCATCGCGGTCATGGCCCTGATGAGGAGGACCGCCCCCAGGAGCTCGCCGAAGTTCGAACCGCTCACCACCCACGCCGCGCGCTCGGGAGCGCCGAGGAAGGTCTTCACGAAGAAGGGCACCAGCATAGACTCGAAGACCCGGTGCACGATCATGGGACCAAGGAGCATCAGGCTGATCCATCTGAAGCCGCGGTCCTTGACCATGACGCCGTAGCCGGCCCGGACGTCCGAGACCGCGTTCTTGGCGAGGTTCCATAGGGCGCGAAGGCCCTTGCCCGGCGATGGGGACCTGGCTTGGCCGGGGGCGCCGCCCGCGTCGTCGAGCTTGACCCTGGAGAACATCCACGCGGCCAGGAGATAGGCGGGCGGGTGCAGCAGGAGGCCGAACACCAGCCCCGCCTTGCTGATGAGCAGGCCCACCAGGAGCGGCGCGATGGTGCCCGAGACCTCATAGACCAGGTGGGTGACCGCGTTGAACTTCCCGAGTCTGGCATGGTCGTTGCCGAGGACCCTCGCGGGCAGGAGGTTCCTGCCGGTGATGACCACGCCCATGCTGGCGCCCGCGACCGCGTAAAGCGGCATGATGAGCCAGGGGGTCCCCAATCCCGCCAGGAACAGGCCCAGGATGCCCGCGACCGCGGCGGCCTGCACCACCATGGCCTTGGCCATGATCTTGTGAACGGGCTTGCGGTCCATCCACCCGCCCGCGAGCATGCTCGCGGCCGTCATGGAGATGCCCCAGGTCACGGCCATGTTGGCCATCCACACCGCGCTCCCGAACAGGGTCAGCGCGATCATGGGCATCGAGACTCCCAGAGCCTCCATCCCGACCTTGAAGAAGCCCGTGGCCACGAGACTCCGCTTGGCCGAGGCCTTCTTGTCTTTGGACGAGGGCAGCAGGCGGGCCCACAAAGAGCGCTTCGTCTGGAGCCCGGTCTGCGGCGCGGTCTGGGGCGCCGCCACGGCGCTGTCCACCGGGTCCGCCGGCCGGCCCTTGAGACCGACGCCGTCGTAGACGCTCGAGAGGCGCTCGGCTTGGAACGCCTCGGACTCCCTGGAGGATCGGCCGGTCCCCTCGAAGGGCTCCTCCTGGAGAGACGCCACCAGGCCCCTCGTCCGATCCAGCAGAGTGGCGGACGGCCTAGCCTGGGACCTTCCGGACACGACGGCAGGCTCGATCCCCAAGACCACGAGGCTGGTCTCGGGCTTGGCTTCAGGCGCGCCGAGGTCGATGCCGGAGCCCTCGAGCGCGACGCCCCCTCCGGCGAGCGGAAAACGCCCCGCGCCTCCGGGGACGACGCGCCCTGGCGCGACGCCTGGGGCCGCGAGGTTGATGCCGGGCAGGACCGCCTGCGCAACGCCCAGGGGACGGGCGTTGAAGGAAGCATCGGCCCCGGCCGTCAAGGGAACGGCGACCCGGACCACGACCGGTCGCGTCCCCGAGGCATGGGAGGCTCCGACGGACCTGGCCATCGCTTGAGCCGCGGTAGGATGCCATGAGGCCGCGAGCAGCGTGACCGCCAGGACGAGCCGCGTCAAGATCAGCCGCACCGGAACGAAGCGCATCGAAGAAGCATTATATGCGCTGGAACGCTCCGGCACATAGAGTCGAAAGGCCCAGCGATGCCGCGTTTTTGGACCTAGTCACGGCGGGCCCGAGGCCCATTACGCAGGGGCCGACTTCTCAGGCTAGCGCTTTGCAGCGGCGTCCAGCCAGCTCAGGAACCCTTTGTAGAAATCGAGGTCCTGGAACATCCCGACGCCGTGCCCTCTCGATGCCTCGAGAAGCGAATGCGTCGACCGGCGGGCGCGGAAACCGACGATGGTCTGATAGGCGTAGGGGTCTTCGGGCGAGGCCGCCGCCAGGGTCTTGGCCTTAGGTCCAGGATCCTCGTCGAGCGCGACGCCCCTGTAGTCGCGGCCAGGGGACAGAAGCGCGACGCAAGCCAGGCCAGGCGCCGAGGCGGCGGCCCGAGACACGAGGTTCGCGCCCAACGACGCGCCGACCAGGCAGGACCTTCTCGCCGGGATCTTTTCCCCGCGCAGAAACTCGAGCGTCAGGTCGAGGTCCTTGGCCGCGTCGTTCCAGCCGTCCTTGGCATCGATGAAATTGAAATCCACCCTGCCGGCAGGACCCGTATGGCTGTCGCCGTGACCGCGCAGGTCCAGGGCGAGCGTCCCCCATCCCTTCTTGTGGAGGTCGGCGGACAGACCGGACCACTCAGCCCTGCCCGAGCCGTATCCGTGCGCCAGCACGGCCACGGGGCGGCCCTTCCGGGGAGCCCGGTAGGTGAACACGATCCACCAGCCGTCGGCGGTCTTGAGTCTGACGGTCTTGTCCCGGCCCTGCTCCTTCCCTCTCGGCCGGGACTTGGAGGCGGCCGACGCAGGCTTGCCAGCGGCCGTCCCGGCTGGCGCAGGCTCGCCGGGTAAAGCTCGGCGGGCCAGGCCCGAAACGACCAGGATGGATGCAAGCAGGCACGCTAATGGTGTGGTATGCATCCTGCTTTCTGCAAAATACAAAATACAATGCCAGGCACCATAGGGCTTTGGACCCATCAGAGGATGGGCCCTTTTGCGCAGCCGGCATGGGCCATCTGCCGCCTGCGCCCCCCCCTTCTCATGTTATAAATTAAGAGGCATGGTTTTCCGCAGGGTGTCCGTGTGCCGGCGGCTGGCATTGTCTTTGCCGGCAACGGCATGGCTCCTCGCCTCTGACGGCCAGGCAGCCGCGGTCTCACGGCCCGCCGTGCCCCTTCCGGCCTCTGCTTTGGGGATGTCCTCCCTGGGGATCGGACTTTCCGCCTCGTCGCTCGAACTGGGCTCGTTTAAGTCCAGCGGCTTCCTGAGGAGCCTGCAGGCCGGCTCCCCGGCCCTGCCCAGGTTCGACGCGGAACTGCCTTCGCTCCTGCCGGTCGCTGTCCCTGATTTCAGGCTGGAAACCCCGGCTTTCGCCGCCTCCCCGGCCGCCGCGGCGACGCGGCCGCCGGCCTCTCCGGCCGACCGCTACCGCCGCATCGTCTCAGCCTCGCCCTCCACCCTGGAAGGGCTCTCGGCGCTCCAGATGGCGGACCTCTGGAAGAGGACCTACACCCACAAGATCGCGGGCCTTGACGAGGCCGGGAAGCTGGAGAAATACGACCCTGACGGCATCGTCGGATTCTGCTTCGGCCGGGCCATGACGGCCCATCTCCTCGCCCGGAAGATGGGCCTGCCCCAGGACCACATCAAGAAGCTCTTCGTCATCGGGGACCTGCGCTCCGGCGACCAGCCCGAGTGGCGGTTCCACGTCACCACCCTGGTGAAGGGCGCAGACGGCCGTTGGCACGCCATCGATCCCATCATGGACGGCCCTCTGACCGCGGACGAGTGGATCGTCAATGTCCATGAGGGCTGGGACCGGCAGAAGAAGGCCAAGTTCTACCTCACGGACGCGGACGCCATCCTCCCGGACATCACCGAGGTGCCGGACCTTCCCAAGGAGACGGCGGCCAAGATCATCGAGCTCGCCTTCGACCCCGAGGGCAAGCCGGGATTCTCGAGATGGTCCGGGGCCGGAGAGACGGTCTACGCCGTGGACCACGAGCGCCAGGAGCGCCACCTGCGCCTCGCCGGGTCCGAAGCCGCGCCGTTCGATTTCCTCCAGGTCACGGTCAACGGCCAGACCATCGGCTACAACGGCTACTTCGTCGACCTCCTGCCCGAGATCGAGCGCCCGGCGCTGTCCAAGCCCCGCTCCCAACAGCCCTTCGCCGCGGTGCCGCCCGCAGGCCCGGCCCTAGGCCTCAACGTCGGGAAGCTCAACAGGTAGCCGGCGCTCCGGCCTTGCGCTACTCGACGATCCGGCTGACCAGTATCCCCCGGAGGGCCTCTTGGTCCAGCTTGACCGGGTTCTCCTTCAAGGTCGAGACCTCCAGGTCGTTGGGATCCGAGCCGGCCAGCAGGGCCCCGACCCCGGCGTATTTCGTCAGGGCAGGCCGGCCCTGGTCGCCGCAGGCCCTGAGCGCCTTGATGTTGGCGGCGATGGCGCGAGTCGCCAGGGCGGCGCAGATGACGCCGTGCGGGATGGGATACCAGCCGCCGATGGTCCCTGCCAGGCCGTGGATGACGCCCAAGCCCGCGTTGGCGAGGCAGACCCCCGAGGCATAGGCCGCGTAAGCCATGGCGGAGCGCGCCTTGAGGTCCTGGCCGGTGCATGCGGGGAGGAGATGGTCGCGGACCAGGGCCATGGCCCCCAAAGCCAGTGAGTCGGTGAATGGATTAGCCCTGACGCACACATACGCCTCCAGGAGCTGCGTGAAGGCGTCCACCCCGCAGGCCCCGGACACGTCGGGAGGGCAGGTCAGGGCCAGCTCAGGGTCGATCAAGGCCGCGTCAGGCACGTACCGGTCGTGCCTCAAGGACCTCTTGAACCCGTCGGGGCCCACGCGGCTCAAGACAGCGTTCTTGGTGGCCTCGCTGCCGGTCCCGGCCGTGGTGGGAACCGCGATGAAAGGGACCTTGGAGCCGCTGGGCTTGCGCTTGCCCACGCCCTCGAGGTACTCGACGACGGAGCCGTCCTCGGCGAGCATGGCGGAGACCGCCTTGCCGGCGTCCACCGCGCTCCCGCCGCCGACCGCGACCACGACCGAGACGCCCTGGCCCCGGAACTGGGCGGCCGTCGCGTCCACGAAGGCGGGGGCAGGCTCCCCGGAGACCGACGCATGGTGGACTTCGATGGAAGCGGCCTTCAACCCGGCCAGGATGGCGTCCAGCCGCCGGGAGGAGGTCAGGGACCGGCTCCCGGTCACCAGCAAGGCCTTGTCGCCGAACCCTCGGACCAGCTCGGGCAGGCGAGCCAGGAGACCGGCCCCGAAGACCAGCTTGGGCAGGCGGGGGACGTCGAAAGGCGCGATCACCAGGCGCTCAATCCTTGTCCCTCCATGCGAGGTAGTGCGGGGTCTTCTTGTGCGCGGCAGCCGCATCCTCCGACTCGAAAGCCTCGTAGAGCACGAACCGCGTCGTGACGATCATGGTCCCCCTATCATGCCTCGGTATAGGTCAAGGTGTCAAGCCCCGTCATCATCGTCCGATAATGTTATATGCTTGGAATTCAGCATGAAAATCCTCACCAAACGCCTGCGCTTCGAGACCAAATGGGCTTTCTTGCGCCATGGCTTGCTGGTCCCGGCTTTCCTATCCCTGGCCGTCCCGCCCAGCCCGGGCTGGGCCAAGGCCGAGCTCGGCCGGGCCTCGGCCGAAGGCGCCGAGGTTATGTTCAGCTTCTCTCCCCCCATCGCTGTGGCGAGCGCCTCGGTCGCGGGCTCCTTCGACGGTTGGAACAAGGACGCCCATCCCTTGACGGACCCGGACCACGACGGGGTCTACACCTTCAAGCTCCCCCTGCCCTGGGGACGCCACCTGTACAAATTCGTCGTGGAAGGGCGGGAATGGAAAGCCGACCCAGAGAACCCTGTTCGCGAGCCCGACGGCTTCGACGGGTTCAACTCTGTAGTCATCGTCGGCAATCCCGGGCCCAAGGCTTCGCGAAGGGACGGGAAGATCGATGCCGCCGCCCTCCTCCACGGCCCCGGCATCGGGTTCCGCGAACGGGTCCCGTCAGAGGGCCTCGCCATACTTCGCCTGCGCGCGGCCCAGGATGACCTGCAGGCCGCGCGGATCGTCTTCGACACGTTTCGGACCCTGGAGATGGAGCGCGTCTACGACAAAGACGGGTTCTCCATCTGGGAAGCGGCGTTTCCCGCTGGTCAACGGCCGATCAGATACGCCTTCATGGCCGAAGACGGCCGGGAAGCCCTCTATCTCGGCGTCTCCGGCGCCAGCAGGGCGATGCCTCCTCCCCAGGGCCTTTTCGCGTTCGACCGGTCGGCCCCCAGCCTGGCCGTCCCATCCTGGGTCGCTGACGCGGTGTTCTACCAGATCTTCCCGGAACGCTTCGCGGACGGCGACCCCAGGAACAACCCGCCCGGCGCCCAAGCCTGGGGAGCGGCGCCCACCATCCACAACCATTTCGGCGGGGACCTCGACGGCATCGTCTCCAAGCTGCCCTATCTCAAGGACTTGGGCATCAATGCCATATACCTCAACCCCATCTTCAAGGCGCCGTCGAGCCACAAGTACGACACCGCCGACTACATGGCGGTGGACCCGGCCTTCGGCGGGTCTGCGGCCTTCGACCGGCTGGTCGCCGCGGCCCGCAAGCACGGCATCAGGCTCGTCCTTGACGGCGTCTTCAACCACAGCGGCGACCGGTTCTGGGCGTTCCAGGACGTGATGAAGAACGGCGCCAAGTCGGCCTATGCCTCCTGGTACACGGTGCGCTCCTTCCCGGTGGTCCAGGACCCGCCCAACTACGAGTGCTGGTGGGGGTTCGGGCATCTGCCCAAGCTGAACACCGGCCATCCGGCGGCGCGGCAGTATCTCCTCAAAGTCGGGGCCCATTGGCTGGGCCGGGGCGTCTCGGGCTGGAGACTCGACGTCCCCAACGAGGTGCCCCATCCGTTCTGGAAGGAGTTCAGGAAACGCGCGCGCAAGGCCGCCCCCCAGGCCTACATCGTCGGCGAGATCTGGGAGGACGGCCTGCCGTGGCTCGGGGGCGACGAGTTCGACGCAGTCATGAACTATCCCTTCCGCAAGGCGGTCCTCGACTTCTTCGGACCCAAGGCGGGCTCGCTCCAGGAATTCCACCAGGCCCTCCTGGAGACGCGTCACCGCTATCCCAGGAGCGCGCTGCCCGCGCAGTTCAACCTCGTCGGGTCCCATGACACCCCGCGCTTCGCCACCGCGCTCGAGGACCATCGGGCGGCCCAGAAGCTGGCGGTCCTCTTCCAGATGACCTACCTCGGGGCCCCGGTCGTCTACTACGGCGACGAGGTCGGCCTGCCGGGCGAGAAGGACCCTGACTGCAGGCGCTGCTTCCCCTGGGACCCCGATGCTCAGGACCGCAACCTGCGCGAGCACTACCGCAAGCTCATCCGCATCCGGCGCAGCCGCCCCGGGCTCCGGCGGGGATCGTTCGAGGTCCTGCTGGCGGACGAGCGCAAGGGCGTCTACGCCTTCATGCGGCGGTACAAGAAGGACGCCTCGCTCGTCGTGCTCCATCGAGGCGACGGCGAGGCCGAGGTCAGCCTGGACCTGCCGGCTCCGTTGCGGGCTCCAATGCTCCGGGACCTCTATGAGGGCGGCGTCTACCTGACCGCGGGCGGCAAGATCGGCTTCATGCTCGGCCCGTGGCAGGGAGCGATCCTCGGGCCCTGACTACTTCATGTCCCGCAGGATGAGGCGGCCGGCCTCCGGGTCCACCCGCACGTCGAAGCGCTTGAGGAAGGACATCCCCAGCAGGCCGTCCAAGCCCTCCTCGAATTCGGGCAGAATCACGGCTTCGACGCGATGAGCCGTCATGCCGGCGACCTCCACCGAATCGAGGATGGCCACCTGGCCGTAGACCGCCCGGCCGTCGGCCAGGTGCAATCGCGCAGAGCCGGGGGACCCCTCGGGATTGATGCCGAGGGCCTGCGCCGCGCGCTGGCTCAGGACCGTGAAGGTAGCCCCCGTGTCCACTAGGAGAGAGGCGCGCCCCCTATCGTTGATGGCGGCTTGCACCACTATGTGAGAGCCCCGCTTGGCTTCCCCGACGCTTAGGGTCCTGAAGTTCTCCTCCATGGCCTCTGCGGAACGGCGCATCCAGCCGTAGAATTCGCTTTCCTCGGCGGAGAGGTCCCGCTTGCCGGCGAAACCCGGACCCTTCGCCATCAGGACGTTGAACTCATCGAAGGCGGTCAGGAAGGCGTTGATCTCTCCCTGGACCTCGCCGGCCTTGCGGCGGACATCGTCGAGCTCGGCGCGGCCGGCCTCGATCCCCGAGGAGAGGACATTGAGTTCGTGCACGATCTTGTTGTAGGAGGGGTCCCGCCGAGGAGCCTGCTGAAGCTTGAGCCTCAAAGCCGGGTAGTCCT